>CAJXRS010000132.1 GCA_913060555.1 uncultured Gammaproteobacteria bacterium
GCAGGTGGCCGCCGCGCCGCAACCGTCCGCACCGGCCGATGCCGCCGGCGCCGAGACAGAGCGGGAGCAATCCGCGGCAGTCGCGGCGGCAGCACCGGCCCAGGCACCCGAGCCCCCGGCGGGCGCGGCCGAGCCCGGCCCCGAGAGCAATCAGCCGCTCGCCGCCATGGCCCGTCTCGGTGAATGGCTGATTCCTGCGCTCGGCGCAGGCGCCGTGCTGCTGCTCGGATTGCTGATCTGGGCCGCGCTGCGGCGCGGTTCCGGAGTACAGCAGCAGGGCCTGGAACTCCCCAGGGAGATGGAGTCGGACAGCCGCGACAACACTCCGGAGGTGGCTGCGGGAGCGGCTGAACTCCACGACCATGAACTGTTCGTGACGCCGAGCGACTCCGAACGCCTGGAAGACATTCTCAACGAAGCCGACGTATGCCTCTCCTTTGGCCACGACGAGCAGGCCGAGGAATTGCTGCGCGAGGCCCTGGACGATTACCCGAATGAACCGCGGCTGCACCTCAAGCTGCTCGAGGTACTGGCCACCCGGAACGACCGCGCCGCTTTCGAGGCTCAGCTTCCACAACTCGCGGTGCTGGGCGATCTGGACGCCTTTACGGCCGCGGAAACCCTGCAGCGCCAGCACTGGGGCCAGGGCTCGGAGAGCGAGGAGCCCACGCCGGAGGAGGCACGAAACCGAGCCGAAGCTGCCGAGCCCCCGCTGGAGGATTTCGATCTCGACCTGGATCTGGATATCTCGGAAGCGTCGGGAGAACCACCGGACCGGCAATCTTTGCCGACCGGTGCGGCCGCCAATGGTGAGGCCGAACTGGAAGATTTCGACCTCGACCTGGACATGACTCCGGAAGTCGAGTCGGAAACTGCGGTTGCGCCCCGGCCCGCCGCGGAAAGCGACACCCTGGAAGACCTGGAGTTGTTCGAACCCGGGCAGGAACTGGCCACCCAGATCGAGCTTGCACAGGCCTATGTCGAAATGGGCGATGCCGAGGGCGCGCGCGAGATCCTCGACTATGTAGTCGAGTCCGGCGACGAGTCCCAGCAGGAGGCAGCGCGGGAACTGCTCGCCCGTTTAGGTTGAGCGCTCGGCGGCGCCAATCGGCACCCGAGGTGGCGGCCAGAGCCGCCTGATCGGAGCGCCGAGACCACCATGGCGGAACCCTGGATCTATCGTCGCAACTGCCGTATTCCCGGCGGCGCCGCACTGCCGGCAGGCATGCGCCGCTTCGCCGCGGTGGTCGAATACGACGGCAGCAACTACAAGGGCTGGCAAAGGCAACTCCACTGCACCGGCATCCAGCAGGAGGTCGAGTCGGCGCTCTCCACAGTCGCCGACGAGCCCGTGGCGGTGTCCTGCGCCGGGCGCACCGACACCGGGGTGCACGCCACCGCTCAGGTCATCCATTTCGATTCGGCCGCGAGGCGCGAGGCAAGCAACTGGCTGCTCGGCGCCAATAGCCGGCTCCCCGGGGATATCCGTCTGCGCTGGGTCGACGCAGTGCCGGGCGCCTTTCATGCCCGCTTCAGCGCCCTGGCGCGCAGCTACCGCTATGTCATTCACAACACCGCAGCGGCGCCCGCCCTGTTGCGCCGCCACAGCTGTCGGGAGCGCCAGCCGCTGGCCCTGACACCGATGCGCGCCGGTGCCCGAGCCCTGATCGGGGAGCATGACTTCAGCGCCTTTCAGGGCGCTGGATGCCAGTCGCACAGTTCGCAGCGCAGCCTCAGCGAGGTGCGCATCTGGGCGCAGGGCGGCCTGGTAATCATCGAGGTGACCGCGAACGCCTTTCTGCTGCACATGGTGCGCAACATCGCCGGCGCGCTCTGTGCGGTGGGCCGGGGCGAGCGGTCTCCCGAATGGATCGCAGAACTGCTGGCTTCCGGTCAGCGCAGGCTCGGCGCGGCGACCGCACCGCCGGGCGGGCTCTATCTCGTCGGCGTACACTATGTCCCTTCATTCGCGATTCCATCGCTGGTCGGCGGGCCCTGTTTTCTGGCTGCGCCGCCACCCACCGCCATCGAGGAACCACTCTGGCCAGGTCACCCATGACCAAGACCTTCGTCAAGATCTGCGGGATCACCCGCCTGGAGGATGCCCAGGCAGCGGTGGCAGCGGGTGCCGACGCCCTGGGTTTCGTCTTTCATCCGCCCAGCCCGCGCGCTCTGGAGATCGACAGGGCTGCGGCCATCACCGCAGCCCTGGGGCCCTTTGTAACCACTGTCGCGTTGTTCGTCGATGCCGAACCGGACTGGGTGGCAGAAGTGTTGGCGGCGACCGGGATTCATCTGGCCCAATTCCACGGTCAGGAAACCCCCGAGTACTGCGCGGCAGTCCGACGGCCGTACATCAAGGCGATCCGCATGGCTCCGGGGCTGGATCCCGTCGCCGCCGCGGCGCGATACACGGACGCCGCGGCCTGCCTGTTCGACGCCTGGGATCCGGATCGCGCCGGCGGTACGGGAACGACTTTCGACTGGGCGCGCCTGCCCCGGGCGCTGGCGCGGCCGTTGATTCTCGCCGGCGGCCTGACTCCGGAGAACGTCGCCGCGGCGGTGCGCGCGGTGCAGCCCTATGCGGTGGATGTCAGCAGTGGAGTGGAAGTTGGCCCGGGGCGCAAGGATGAGCGGCTGATCCGCGCCTTGCTCGCCGCGGTGCGCCACGCCTGATGCCCGGCCCTTCGCGCCGTTGGATTTTTCCGTGCCGTCGTGTGAGCCGACGACACATTGACAGCGGCTCCGGCCACGCTAGGATGCGCCGGGGTCAGGGCAGAGGAATTGTTGCATGAGCTGGTTGAGCAAGATCCGGCCTTCGGGCCTGAAGACCCAGGCGGGTGATCGTCCCCACAGTGTCCCGGAAGGCGTTTGGACCCCATGTCCCAAATGTGCCGCGCCCCTGTACCGGCCCGAACTGGAGCGCAATCTCGAGGTTTGCCCCAAGTGCGACCACCACATTCGCATTGGCGCCCGCCGGCGGCTGGACATCTTTCTCGATGCGGAAGACCGTGAGGAGCTGGCCACGGAAGTGGCGCCCGTCGACCGACTGAAGTTTCGGGATGTCAAAAAGTACCGGGATCGGCTTGCCAGCGCCCAGCGCAAGACCGGCGAAAAAGACGCGCTGGTGGCGATGCGGGGCAGGGTACAGGGCATCCCGGTGATTGCCACCGCATTCGAATTCGATTTCCAGGGCGGCTCCATGGGCTACGCCGTCGGTGAGAAATTCACCCGCGCGGCACAGCTGGCACTGGAACAGCGTATCGCTCTGGTGTGCTTTTCCGCCACCGGTGGTGCGCGCATGCAAGAGGCGCTGATCTCCCTGATGCAGATGGCCAAGACCAGCGCCATCCTCGAACGCCTCAGGGTGGCCGGAATCCCCTATGTCTCGGTGCTCACCGACCCGGTGTACGGCGGCGTGTCCGCCAGTCTGGCGCTGCTCGGCGACATCAACATCGCCGAGCCCGGCGCACGCTCCGGATTTGCCGGCCCCAATATCATCGAGCAAACCATTCGCCAGAAGCTGCCCGCAGGTTTTCAACGCAGCGAGTTCCTGCTCGAGCACGGCGCCATCGACATGATCATCTCGCGCCCGGCGCTGCGCCCCACCATCGCGCGCCTGCTCGCCAAGTGCGGCGGGCTGCCGTCCCCGGAGATCGCGGAGCTCGATGCCCAACCCCCAGCGGCTGGCTGACTGGCTCGCACTGCTCGAACGCCGCCACCCGGTCGCCATCGAGCTGGGCCTCGACCGCATCGCCCGGGTCGCCGCGCGGCTCGGGCTGAGGCGGCGACCGGCAGCCAAGGTCATCACCGTGGCCGGCACCAACGGCAAGGGCTCCTGTGTCGCCGTGCTGGAAGCCCTGCTGCAGGCCGGGGGGCGGCGCGTCGGCTGCTATACATCGCCGCACCTGCTCGCCTACAACGAACGCATCCGCATCGCCGGCCAGGCGGTCACCGATGCGGCGCTGTGCGAGGCCTTCGCGCGCATCGAGGCGGCGCGCGGCGATATCCGCCTGACCTATTTCGAAACCGGGACCCTGGCCGCACTCCTGCTGATGGAGGCCGCCGTCCTGGAAGTCGCGGTGCTGGAAGTGGGCATGGGCGGGCGGCTCGACGCCGTCAATGTCATCGACCCGGATGTCGCCGTGATCACCGCCATCGATCTCGACCACCAGGCCTGGCTGGGACCGGACCGCGACAGTATCGGAGTGGAGAAGGCCGGCATCGCCAGGCCGGGCGTGCCTGTGGTGTGCGGCGATCCGGATCCGCCGGCGGCAATGTGCAGATCCCTGGAGGCACTGGGCGCGCCCATGCTGCTGCTGGGTAGCGCCGATTTCCGCCTGACGCCGGGCGCCGCCGGTGTGGATTTGTCTTGCCGCACCAGCGAGGGCGCACGGCTGTGCTACGGCGAGCTCCCGGAGCCCCGGCTGCCGGCGGCGGCCGCGGCCTGTGCGGTGCAGGCGCTGGTCACTCTCGACCTGGCCCCTGAACCACAGCAGGTAGCCGCCGCCTTTCGGCAGACCCAGTTGGCGGGCAGATTCCAGCGGCTGCGCTATCGGGATCGGGAGTTGATCCTCGACGTCGCTCACAATCCCGCCGCGGCAGCCCTGCTGGCCGCCCGGCTCAGCGCCGAGCCGGCCACGCGTATTCATGCCGTTGCGGGCGCACTTGCCGACAAGGACTTGCAAGGCCTGGTGGCTCCCCTTATGGCCACCGTGGATCACTGGTACTGCAGCGATCTGCCCGCCGTGCCCCGCGCCGCACCGGCCGCCCGCCTGGCGGAGGTGCTGTACACTGTCGACCGTGGCAACCGTGTTGCCGGGGCCGACGGCGGCAACCGCGTCGCCGGGCACTTCGCCGATCCGACCGCGGCGCTCGCCGCCGCCGTCCGGGCCAGCAGACCCGGGGAGCGGATCCTGGTGTTCGGCTCTTTTCACACCGTCGCGTCGGTCCTTGCGCTGGTCGCTGACGGCGACGGGCCCGCCGGAGGGGACGATCGATGAACCAAGGCACGCGCCAGCGCCTGCTGGGCATTCTGGTGCTGGTGGCGCTGGCCAGCGTCCTGCTGCCGCTGTTGCTCGACTTCCGCAGCGGCTACCCGGTGGACACCGGCTCACGTATCCCACCGCCGCCCGAGATCCAGCCCCAGCCACTGCCCCAATTGGAAACGCCAGTGCCCGTCCCCGAAGGCGACAACTCCACTGCCGTGGCCGCGCCCCGGCAACTGTTTCAGCTTCCCGACGCCAGCTCGGAAAACGATGCCACGGACACCGCGGCGGTGCCCGAGGAGCCCGGTCTCGACGACGACGGGCTGCCGCGTGGCTGGGTACTCCAGCTAGGGGCATTCCAGGAAGAACGCAACGCCCTGGATCTGCGCGATCGCCTGGTCGCCGCCGGCCACCGCGCCTTCGTGCAGCGCTCGGCGGACGGCGAGCCCATCGCCTACCGAGTGTTCGTCGGGCCCAAGTTGACCCGTGACCAGCTGAGCGCCGCGCAACGCGAACTGGAACGCAAATTCGATATCAAGCCGTTGGTGGTGCCCTTTGCGCCCTGATGCCCGCCAGCGCTTTGTTACAATTCGGCTTCCGCGCCCGAGCGTAATTCGATGAACAGTGCCGATTGGATCATCCTGGCCATCATCACGGGCTCCGCGCTCATCAGTTTGGTGCGCGGCTTTGTCCGCGAGGCGCTGTCGCTGCTGGCCTGGGTGGTGGCTTTTGCAGTTGCGATGCTGTTTCACGCCCAACTCGCCGGCCAACTGGTCGGCGCCATCGAGACTCCCTCGCTGCGCCTGATCGGCGCCTGGCTGGCGCTTTTTCTCACCACGCTGCTGGTGATGGGGCTGATCAATTACCTGCTGTCGCAGCTGATCCGGGCGTCGGGTCTCTCCGGCACCGACCGTTTTCTGGGATCCCTGTTCGGGCTGGCGCGCGGCATCGTGGTGGTGCTCGCGCTGCTGATCGTGGTCCCGCAGTTCCTGCCGGTGCGGCAGGATTTCTGGTGGCATCAATCGACGCTGATCCCGGTGTTCCTCGGCTTCGAAGATACCGCTCGCGCGCTGGCCAGTGAGGCCGCCGCTTGGTTCCACCGTTTGATCGATTGACCGAAGAGGACAGGGCATGTGTGGTGTGGTGGGAATCGTCGGCCGGACCGACGTCAGATATCAGATCTATGATGCCCTGACCGTACTCCAGCATCGCGGCCAGGACGCCGCGGGCATCATGACCTGCCGCGACGGACAGCTTGCCCAGCGCAAGGACGTCGGCTTGGTCCGCGACGTATTCGGCGAAGGGCACATGGAGCAACTGGTCGGCCCCATGGGCGTGGGCCATGTGCGCTACCCGACCGCAGGGAGCTCGGGGCCATCGCTGGCACAGCCTTTCTATGTGAATTCTCCCTATGGAATCTGCCTGGCACACAATGGCAATTTGACCAACTCCGAAGACCTGCGCCGCCACCTTTTCAATTCGGATCTGCGCCACGTCAACACGGATTCGGACTCCGAAATCCTGCTCAATGTATTCGCTCACGAACTCCAGCTGCAGGGCAGGCTGCAGCCGCGCCCCGAGGACATTTTCTTGGCGGTGCGCCGGGTGCACCGACGCTGCCGCGGCGCCTACGCGGCGGTCGGCCTGATCGCCAATTACGGAATGTTTGCCTTCCGCGACCCTTTCGGTATCCGGCCGCTGGTGTTCGGCTACCGGGAAACGCCCCAGGGCAGGGAATACATGATCGCCTCCGAAAGCGTGGCGCTGGATGTACTCGGCTTTACCCTGGAGCGCGATCTCGCCCCCGGAGAGGCAATTTTCATCAATACCGCGGGCGATGTGCACTCCAGCCAGTGCGCGGACCATGCCGAGCTGGTGCCCTGTATCTTCGAGCACGTCTATTTCGCCCGCCCCGACTCCATGATCGACAATGTGTCGGTGTACAAGGCGCGACTGCGGATGGGCGAGCGGCTGGCAGAGAAGATCCTCCGCGTGTGGCCGGATCACGATATCGACGTGGTGATCCCGGTGCCCGACACCAGCCGCGTCGCCGCCCAGGCGATGGCTGAGCAGCTGGGGCTGAAGCTGCGCGAGGGGCTGATGAAGAACCGCTACATCGGTCGCACCTTCATCATGGCCGAGCAGAGCCAGCGGACCAGATCGGTGCGTCAGAAGCTCAACCCGATCAGGCTCGAATTCCAGGGCAAGCGGGTCCTGCTGGTGGACGACTCCATCGTGCGCGGCACCACTTCTAGGGAGATCGTGCAAATGGCGCGCGACTCCGGCGCGGAGCGCGTGTACATGGCGTCGGCGGCGCCGCCGATCCGCTATCCGAACGTCTACGGTAT
>CAJXRS010000133.1 GCA_913060555.1 uncultured Gammaproteobacteria bacterium
AGATCATGCCTAGTCTCGTGGGCTCGGAGATGTGTATAAGAGACAGGTGTACGGTATGAAACACCCGCATGCGAACCGGGCTACCCGAGGTGTGGTTTGGCATCAGCGCGTGGGTGTGAATATAACCAGCGTACGCTAGCGTACAGACGCAGTCCGGCGCTGCACTTAGGCTGACCGCCACAGATCGTGGTCAGTTTGGAACGGAGATAACAGACATGCTCGAAACCATTGCCGTCGTGTTGCTAATCCTGTGGGCGCTGGGGCTGGTGACGTTCTACTCCTTGGGCGGATTCATTCACCTGCTGCTGGTCGTGGCGATCGTCGTGATCCTGATCCGGGTCATCCAAGGCCGCAGAATCTAACTTGCCGAACCGCGTGCGGCCAGCGGGATCCCCGCTGGCCGACGTTCGGATATCGCGGCGGTGGGTCCGCCAGCGACAAAAAACCGACTCAGCTCGCCATTTTTTTATCCGTTGCAGACAGTACCCACCGAAAACCGTACCCACTGAAAACAGTACCACCGAAAACAGCGCTCTACCCCGACATTGCCGGTCGCCCACAGCCGACCGCAGCGCCGTGCGAACGCACATCCGCACACATCATCGCCACCCACATCATCGCCAGCAGTACGGTGGTGCGCTGCTGGCGACATCAGTAATGGTCTTTAATGGTCTTTCGCGCGATCCTGGATATTGTCGCCGGCTTTTTCGATCTGCTCGCCGACCTTCTCGGCCGCCTGGTCGACTTCCTTGCCGGCCTGTTCCACCGGACCCTCCTTCTGGCACCCGGACAGGGCTACCAGCAGCACACTGATGGCCAGGGCGGCGCTCAGCGTCTCGATTGGCTTCACTATTCAATACCTCCCGAAAAAATTACATCCGCAGCGGGCATGCGCGCTGCGGGAGCAAAGCAAATGATCGGCCGCGAGCGCCCGGTCAGGCATCGCGGCCGCGTCGATCATCGCCTGGATTACTTGCTGACTTCGTGGCCGATGACGCCACCGACGACGGCTCCACCAGCGGTGCCGGCGGTACTGCCGCCGGTGAGAATGGCGCCGCCAACGGCGCCCGCGCCCGCGCCAATAGCCGTGTTTTTGTCCTGCGTCGACATGCCGGTACAGCCACCCAGGCCGAACACCAGTGTGACAATAACGGCACAGAGCGCAAATCTTGGTGAATTTTTCATAACGTTATCTCGGTTAACAATGGATTGGCAATGTTTGGTTGGCGGCTGCACCGCCCGTGCGGCGGACTACTGGCCAACGCCCGCCTTCGCCTCGCTCAGGCAGAGGTCCTGAGCGTTGCCGGCGTAGTTGTCGCATTTTTCCCGGGCCACTTTGTGCTGGGCGTCCTCAACGGCGTCGGCGGATTTCTCGTCGGCCTTGGCCTGTGCCTGGGCAGTCTTGTGCTCGCCATCGGCGTCAGTCTCGGTGATAGTTTTCGCCGCCTTGGCTTCCTTCATGCAAACATCCTTGGTGTTGCCAGCGAGATTGTCACAGCGCTCCTTCGCCACCTCATAGTCGGCTTCTGCTTTGACGATGTGCGCGTCGTGGTGAGTCTCCCGGGTCGGTTCGTGGCGGGCTTCGAGCTCGGCGGTGGTGATCTGCTGCCGGCGTTTGGCCTCGGCGAGGCAGATATCCTGTGCATTGCCCGCCAAGGGCGCGCAGCCCGCTTTATCCACGTCATACCTGGCCTCGATCAGCTCGCTGCCGGCCTTGTAGTCGTCTTTTGATGTGCCATCTGCCAGCGCACCGGCGCTGACCGCGAGGCTGACCGCCAGCGCGAGCAAGTTGCGTTTGAATTTGATCATGGACTTTCCTTTTTTTAGGTAGTGGGCTTTAGGTAATGAGCTTGCGGGCGGCAACCTGTCGCGATCCGCGGCCATGCCTTGTCGGCTATGCGGCGGCCATCGCCAACAACGCGCTGCTGACCTAGATGGCGCCAGACTGGGCTCACTCCTTCATGCCGTCTGTCTGCTGGCGCACACTGCCGACTGCACGACGCGTGCGCCCTGCCCAGCGCTACACCACAAGTGGCGCCAGCGGGTGTTGGCTTGGCGTCGGCCGGTGCGGGGCGATCAGCCGCGGCGACAGGCGCTGCTGGTGCGCGAGCTCAGCGCTGGGGATAGAGTAATTATCGCGGGTGGCGCTGGAAGAAATGCGCCTGATGGCACTTGATCGTATGCGCGAAGGTGAGTCGCCGGCCGAGGTGGCTGCCTCGTTTGGCCTGCATCGCAGCTGGGCCTACAAGGTGCTGGCCCGAGCCCAGGGCCAGGGTCGCGGCAAGCGCGCCTTGCTGTCGCGCAAGGGGACGGGTCGGCCGCGCACGCTCACGCCGAGGCAGTAGCGACAGGTGTTCGGTTGGATCAATGGCCAGAACCCGCGCCACAGGCCGTGGCGCGCTGCCCTGCCTGCCGGCAGGCAGGGCAGCGGGAAACCTACCCGGCAATCGTACGCCAAGCCAAGCGGGACAAGGCCGAGATCTACTTCTGGGACGAGTCCGGCTTTCGCGCCGATGCGCCCGCCTGCGCGCTGCGCACGGGCAGGGTGCAAGGCAGGACTTGGGGGGGCAGAGGCGTCACGCCGGTGGTCTCGATTCCTGGCCAATGGCAAGGCATCAGTGCCGCTTCGGCGGTGAACAGCAAGGGGGGCTTCTGGTTCGCCATTTACAGCGGCGCATTGAATGGCGATCAGTTCGTGGCGCTGTTGCGTCGGATGATGAAGGGCCGCCGACGACCGATTCACCTGGTACTCGATGGACTGCCGGCGCACAAGGCCCGGTGCGTGCGGGATTACGTCGATAGCATGAAGGGCAAGCTGACCTTGCATTTCCTGCCCGGGTACGCGCCGGACTTGAATCCTGACGAACTGGTGTGGAGCTACGCCAAGCGCACTGGCACCGCGCGCAATCCCAAGCGCCGCGGCGAAAAGTTGGCTGATCGGGTCCATGCGCAGTTGGCTGATAGCGCCGCTCGCCCCGACTTGGTTCGCTCGTTCTTCAAGCATCCAAGTGTCGCCTATAGTTCTGACTTATGAGCAATCGCCGCTTGGACCTCAAGGCCCTGGTGCCGTGCCTGCTGGTCACCGCCACCGCGTGCCCTCCTTGGCCTGAATCAGCACTGCGCAGCGTGCCAAGTTAAAGGGAGTGCTGAAGATTGGGGCTAATCAGATCACGAGATGGGCCATGCTTTGGTCGAAAACCGACTATAACTTGCCCAACAGCAACAGAATGAGCAGGATCACCAGTACCAGCCCAAGAATGCCACTGGGTGCGTAACCCCACCCGCGACTATGAGGCCAGGTTGGCATCGCGCCGACCAGCATCAGAATCACGACGACCAGCACAATTGTTCCTAATGTCATCTCATATCTCCTGTTTGCTTCGTGGTGCGCTGGCTCCCCGCCAAACCACATCGCCACAGTTTCCTGAAGGTAATGTGGCTCAGGCGCAAGCCGTAGTCTGTACGCTGTCGCACACAAAAGGCTGATCTCCTCGCGCCGCGAACGCGTTCGGCGCTATGTTCATCATCGCACAGACTGCACCCGGCCACGCTGCTAGCCTTGCATTTCAAAACCGCACCGGAACAACATCCAACCAAAAAGGAACATCAACATGTACTACATACAAAATCGTGTCAGGACGCTCCTGATCGCGACGGCTGCTATCGTCTCGATGAGTGCAATGAGTCTAGCAAGCGCGGCGACCGCTGAGGATCTTGAGAAGGATTCCCGCCAGGCTCTGCAAACGCTCTACAAAGCCGAACCTGTTGCCGAGAGCCTTTCGAACACCGCCAAGGGCGTGCTCGTCTTTCCGAATATCGTAAAGGCCGGCCTGGTGTTTGGCGGCAGCTATGGTGAAGGTATCTTGATCAAGGGCGCGAAAGTCGTCGATTACTACAACTCTGTTACCGGATCCTGGGGTCTGCAGATAGGCGCCCAGTCCTACGGATACGCTGTGTTTCTGATGACCGACGAGGCCGTCAGCTATGTCGAGAAGACCAACGGCTGGGAAATAGGCGTAGGTCCGACCGTCGTTGTGGTCGACGAAGGGGTTGCAAAGAACCTTTCAACATCCTCGCTGAAGGACGATGCCTATGCGTTTATTTTCAGTCAGCAAGGATTGATGGCGGGTGTCAGCATCGAGGGCACGAAAATTTCCCCGATCAATCGTTAAATCAACAAGCGGGCGGACGCAAGCTGCGTCCGCCCCTGGAAAAAAAGTCCTCGAAATTCTCAGAGCTCATTATATTTAATGCATTGGGCAAAAAGATGAGCTTTCACCAAGAAATTCAAATGACCGCGCCATACGGTCGCAGCACCGGCTGCTTTGCGGCGCCGGCAATTGCAATGAGGCAGGACAACATGATCATCAACCATGGATTTAAATTATCAAGAACAAAACTAACCGAAATAGCGTCACTGCGGCTGGGGGTTGTGCTGGCTGGGCTACTGTTTCTGAGCGCCTGTGCGTCGACGCCCCAGGCGCCTGCCCGTTCCCTGCAAGCCGCTGAGCAGGCCATTGCCTCTGCCGAGCAGGCGGGGGTTGCGGACTACGCGTCTCTGGATCTGAGTCAGGCCCGAGAGAAGCTGGCAGCCGCCCGTGTTGCGGTGCAGCGTGAGGAGATGGTTGTGGCCCAGCGCTTGGCTGATGAGGCGCTGGTCGGTGCCCAGTTGGCTACCGCCAGGGCGGGAGAAATCAGAGCCAAAAAGGTCAACGAGGATATGAAAGAGAGCACCAGGGCGCTCATAAATGAAATGGACCGTAATACAGGAGCGCAACAATGAACATTATGAGGCACCATTTAAAACCTCTGCTGGCCGCGACGGTGGCCTCTCTGGTACTGGCGGGTTGTGCGCAGATGTCTGCGCCGGAAGGCTCCGCCAATGTGCGCAACAAGCTGACCAGGCTCCAGGCTAATCAGGAGTTGGCCAGCCGGGCACCAGTGGCTATCAAGGAGGCCGAGGAAGCTGTTCGGGTGGCGGAGGTTCCCGAGGGAGACAAGGACCTTGCTGGGCATCGGGTGTTGATGGCGGATCACAGGGTGGATATCGCGGCGGCCCGGGCACAAGCCCGCCTTTATGAAGACCAGCGAGCCGGGCTGACCAAGGCGAGTGAAAGCGCGCGCCTGGACGCCCGCACCCGGGAAGCAGACAGGGCGCACCTGGATGCCGATATTGCCCGTGAAGACGCCAGGCTTGCCCGCGGCGATGTCGAGGCGGCGAGACTAAAGGAGGAAGAACTCAAACGTCAGCTTGATGAGCTCAACGCGAAAGAAACCGAGCGCGGCATCGTGATAACCCTGGGCGATGTTCTGTTTGCCACGGGCCGGGCGGAGCTGACCGGGCGCGCGCCCGAAGGGTTGGGGAAGCTCGCTCTCTTTCTCGGCCAGTATCCTGACCGCAATATTGCCATCGAAGGCCACACCGACAGCATTGGCAGCGACAATGCTAACTTAATCCTGTCCCAGCGTCGCGCCGATACGGTGCAATCCTTTCTGGCCAACCAGGGCGTGTCCACTACTCGCATGCGCACCGTCGGCCTGGGAGAAGGTTCTCCCACCGCTGGCAATGATTCCGCTACCGGTCGCCAGCAGAACCGTCGTGTAGAGGTTATCATCGAGAATAATCGTCAGTCTTCGAGGTAGTGAGTTGCTCCGCCCTTCACCGGAGTAATGCTTTCCTTAAACCTGCACAATTTTTATTGTGCGGGTTTTTTTGGTGGGACAGCAGTGCTTCCTATACTTTGAGCCGCTCCTGCTGGCCATCATCGGCCATCAGCAGATGGCGGTGCTGCCCGGCAGTCGCGGTATTCCGGAATTGTACCAGCAGCGGTTCAATGCCGAGGTCGTCCAGTGGCAGCACGTCGTAGACCGACCGCCAGTCGTTGCCGACGCGCAACTTCATCGCCGGATTAAAAACGTACTGCCCGCGTCGATGGCGCTGGAACAGCCGCCGATTGTACGGGTCGTCCCGGTGAACCTCGTTCTTCGAGAGAATGCTGCTGATGTACGGTCGGCGCTTGCGGCGATCGGGGAGGACGCTGGCTGGCAGACGCGCGAGCAACTCCTCGAGCATCCTGGCGCTGTAGGCGTTGCCGGAGCTTGCCATGGTCGGACCGAGCCGGCGGTAGTAGAGCGCGCTCAGGAAGTTGAGTAGGAAGGCTTCCATCAACCGCTTGTCGAGCTTCACCAGGCGGCCCTCGACCTGCACCGAGACGCTGTCGGGCTCCAGCAGTGGATAGACCTTCGGTAGCCGCTGGCGCGCAAAGACGGGATCCAAGACCGCCCGTTCCAGGGCAAAGTGGAGCGCCGTGAAGCCGTTGTTCGCGCGCTGCTCCGGGTCGGCCCCGCGGTCGCGCAGGGCCTCGACCAGGGTGTCGTTGCCGAGCCGTGCCGCGATCATCAGTGGCGTCAGATTGAAGCGTGTCCGGTGGTCCACGCCGTAGCGTTCGACGTCGGAGAGCACGGCGCCCGAGCTTCCCAGGTCGTAGATCATGAAGTGATTGCGGGTGAGCTGACGCTCCGCTTGAGCTTCGTCCCGCCGGGCGGGTTTGAAGCCCACGTCGTCGAGCAGATCGAGCGTGGGTCGATGATAGTGGATCAATGCGTACTCGAAGACGGCCAGTTGTGCCTTTTTTCCGCCGCGGTCGAGCGCGCGCTGGCGCAGCGCCGCGAAAGCCTCGCGGTCGAGCCGTTCCCACGGCACTTCCCGCTGTTTCAGCACCCGCTCGCGGATGTCCTCCGCCTGCTCGGCTTTGCCCTGCAGCTCGAGCTTGCGGGCCTCCCGCTGCCATTCCTCGACGGAAGAGGCTTCCTTCTCGATATCGACGTCGCCGGCGAAGCGGTCGAGCTGCAGCAGCGCCAGGGCCGGATGCCCATGATCGCCTTCGATGACGTACAGATTGCGGACGGCGCGGGTCACGGCCACGTACAGCGCATTGATGAAGAACTTGTAGATCTCCAGAGACTTGT
>CAJXRS010000134.1 GCA_913060555.1 uncultured Gammaproteobacteria bacterium
CCAGGGTATCGGCCTGGCCCTGTTCGTCGAAGGCCATTACCACCACTGCCGCGCCCAGGGCGAAGCAGCGGCGCGCCTGCGTCACGAAGGCGTCCTCGCCCTCCTTCAGGCTGATGGAGTTGACCAGCGGCCGGCCCTGAATCTCCTTGAGGCCGGTCTCGATCACCTCCCACTTGGAGGAATCGACCATGATCGGCACCCGGGAGATATCCGGCTCCGAGGCCAGCAGGCGCAGAAAGGTGCGCATGGCCGCCGCGGAGTCGAGCATGCCCTCGTCCATGTTGATATCGATGATCTGGGCACCGTTTTCCACCTGCTCCCGCGCCACCTCCAAGGCCGTGGCGTAGTCACCTTCGGTAATCAAGCGGCGAAAGCGTGCCGATCCAGTGACGTTGCAGCGCTCACCGACATTGACGAACAGGGATTCCCGGGTAATCGAAAAGGGTTCGAGACCGGACAGCAAACAGCCGCTGGGGCGCGCCGGCGGGGTGCGCGGCGGACAGTCACGAACGGCTTCCGCGATGGCGCGGATGTGCTCCGGGGTGGTGCCACAGCAGCCGCCGACGATATTGATCAGTCCACTCTCGGCGAATTCGCGCAGGATGGCCGCGGTTTCTGTTGGGGTCTCGTCGTATTCGCCGAAGGCGTTGGGCAGCCCAGCGTTGGGGTGCGCGGAAACCAGCGTCGGGCAGAGGCGCGCGAGCGCCTCGACATGGGGGCGCAGCTCGGCGGCGCCCAGGGCGCAGTTGAGGCCGATGGAAAATGGCCGGGCGTGTGCCAGGCTGATCCAGAAGGCTTCCGCGGTCTGGCCGGACAGGGTGCGGCCGCTGGCATCCGTGATCGTGCCGGAGATCATCAATGGCAGTTCGATGCCGAGTTCGCGGTAGACATCATCGACCGCGACCACGGCGGCCTTGGCATTGAGGGTGTCGAATACGGTCTCGATCAACAGCAGGTCGCTGCCGCCCTCGATCAGGGCGCGGGCGGCCTCCCGATAGTTCGCCGTGAGCTCGTCGAAGTCGGTATTGCGGGCGCCGGGATCATTGACGTCCGAGGAGATCGAGGCGGTCTTGCTGGTGGGACCGAGCACGCCGGCCACCCAGCGTGGTCGGCTGGGATCCGCTGCGGTTACGCGATCAGCGGCAGCCCGGGCCAGTTCGGCGGCCGTCCGGTTCAATTCGGGGACCAATGCCTGCATCCCGTAATCCGCCTGGGACAGCGCCGTGGAATTGAAGGTATTGGTTTCAATGATGTCTGCACCGGCTTCCAGGTAGGCCAGATGAATCTCGGTGACCACCGCCGGGCGCGTCAGACAGAGGAGATCATTGTTGCCCGCCAGCGGCCCGGGCCAGTCGGCGAAGCGGGCGCCGCGGAAATCCGCTTCCTGCAGCCGATGGCGCTGGATCATGGTGCCAGTGGCACCGTCGAGCAGGAGGATGCGCTGGCGCGCGCTGGCGTACAGGGCGGCGATTCGGGCGGTGCGGTCGGCTGCGGGCGGCATGGCGAGCGGTTTGGCGGGGGGGCGGCAGTGTACCAAAAAGCCGTTCCGTGGCTCGAGTTTGCAGTGCTGCATTGAGTGGGAGGCAGGCTGCTGCTATAGTAGTCGACCAATTCAGTCTGGTATGGACCTCGGAGTTTTCCATGGCCCAGATCGAGATCACGCCCGCCGCCCAAGGCTATCTTGCCGGCCTGCTCGACAAGCAGGACTGCGACGGTATCGCCATCCGCCTGTTCGTGGCCGATCCCGGCACGCCGCGGGCGGAGACCTGTATCGCCTACTGCCGTCCGGGAGAGGAGCAGGCGGACGACGAGGTGCTGGAACTGGACGGTTTCCGGGCCTTCGTCGAGCAGCGCAGCCTGCCCTACCTGGAGGACGGACGGGTCGATTACGCCGAGGACCGCATGGGCGGCCAACTGACCATTCGCGCGCCCAATTCGCGGATGCCCCAGGTGCGCGAAGACAGCCCGGTCGAGGACAAGATCAACTATGTCCTCTACAACGAGATCAACCCCGGCCTGGCCGCCCACGGCGGCGTGGTGAGCCTCGAGGAAATAGTGGAAGGCGTCGCCGTGCTGCAGTTCGGTGGCGGCTGCCAGGGTTGCGGTATGGTCGACGTGACCCTGAAGGAAGGGGTCGAGCGGACCCTGATGGAACGTGTCCCGGAGCTCGCCGGCGTGCGCGATGTCACCGACCACAGCGATCGCAGTCAAGCCTATTACCGATAATCGAACGCCCGCCACCGGTGGATGCGGTTGCATCCCGCGGGGTTTGGCGGCAGGCTCCAGAAACCGATAATTCCACAAGACCTGTTCCTGTAGCCAGCAGAGGTGTGCCATGACGGGAGTCCTGGAGGGCGTTCGAGTGCTCGATTTCGGGCGCTATATCGCCGGGCCCTATTGTGCGGAACTGCTCGCCCATTTCGGCGCCGACGTGATTCGCATCGAAAAGCTCGCCGGTAGCGAGGACCGCTATACCACGCCAGTGACGGCGGACGGCGTAGGCGCGCTGTTTTTTCAGATGAACTGCAACAAGCGCGGCATGACCCTGAACCCGACCAAGCCCGCCGGTCGCGAAGTGGTGGCGCGCCTGGTGCGCACCGCAGATGTGGTGGTGGCCAATCTGCCCCATCCTTCGTTGGTGGAGATGGGTATCGACTACCAGTCCCTGAAGGCCATCAAGGAAGACATCATCCTCACCATGATCTCGACCTTCGGCTCGCAGGGTCCCTACAGCGAACGGGTCGGCTTCGACGGTATCGCCCAGGTGATGTCCGGCGCCAGCTATCTTGGTGGCTTCCCGGGACAACCGATGAAGTCCTTCGCGCCCTATGCAGACTACGGCACCGCTACCTCGGCGGCGCTGGGCACCCTGGCGGCGCTGATCGCGCGCCAGCGCACCGGTCGTGGCCAGATCGTCGAGGGGGCATTGCTGCGCACCGCGCTGGCCTACGCCAACGGCCCCATGGTGGAGCAGGTACTGCTGGACGTGAACCGGGTCGGCACCGGCAACCGTGCGCAGAACGCCGCACCCGCCGATATCTTCAAGACCCGGGACGGCGCCATCATCATCCAGGTGGTGGGGCAGCCCCTGTTCGAGCGCTGGGCCCGCCTGGTGGGTGCCGAGGATTGGCTCGGTGACCCGCGCTTTTCCAGCGATGCCGAGCGCGGCCGCAACGCCGAATTGATCAGTGAGCGCGCCGGCGCCTGGTGCCGCGAGCGCACCATGGCGGAAGCCCTTGACGAGCTGGAGCGGGCCAGGGTTCCCGCGGGTCCGGTACTGACCCCGCAACAGGCCCACGACGACCCCCATGTCCAGGCCATGGGGATGCTCAACCCCATTGACGATTACCCGGGGCTGCCCCGCGCGGCGCCGGTGGCGGGCTGTCCGGTGGCGCTCTCCGACACACCCGGGGAGATCACCCGGCGGCCGCCCACCCTGGGTGAACATACCCGGGATATCCTCACCGAAATCGGTTATGGCGAAGCGGAGATCGCCGAGTTGAGCGCCCAGCGAGTCGTCTAGCAGGGCTTCGCGGAACGCGGGAAACCCGGCGGTCACCCGCTGCCCCCGGATGGCGCCGATTTGCGCCGATGCTCGTGCTATCTTTCCGCCCCAGTCGCCAGACCACGCCGCTTGGTCGGCACCCTCAGGGTTCAAGCACGAGGACAGCATGACCGCACAGGTTGCCATCGCCGCAGTTTCCGAAATGAAGCCGGGGCGCTATCCGGAGATGGACGGCCACGCGCTCTATGTCGAAGTCGTCCGCCAGTTTCTCGCCGAGTGGTCGGTCAAGCCGGCGGATATCCAAGGCATTCTGGCCTGCCCTTCGGGCATGGCCGGCGGCGGCCGCACCGACATCTTCGTCCACGAACAGCTCTACGAGGAGCTGGGCATCCATCCGCTGTATGGCGACACCATGAATGCCGGCGGCGCCACCTATGGCTATATGGTGCAGCGCGCCGCCACGGCCATCCGCCAGGGGCTCACCGACAGCGTGCTCTGTGTGGGCGCCGGCAAGTTCCCCAAGGTGGGTGCCGGCGGCGCGGAGTTGATGGCGCGCATGGTCAGTCACGAGGCCTTCGAGTTTCCCTACGGTACCTTCATCCCGGCGATCTACGCCCAGGTCGCCAGCCGGCACATGCACGAGTTTGGCAGCACTGCCGAACAGCTCGCCGAGATCGCGGTATCGTCCCGGGAATGGGCCTTGCGCAATCCCCAGTCCGCGACCTATGGCAGTGAGCCGCTGACCGTGGCCAGGGTGCGCGAGTCGCGCCCCATCGCCACGCCCTTTCACCTCTACGACTGCTCCATTCCCCTGGAAGGTGGTGCCGCGGTGCTGGTGACCAGCGAGCAGGTTGCCCGGCGGATTTCCCCGCAGCCTGCCTGGCTGCTCGGCATGGGGGAGTATCACAGCCATCGCAACATCCACCAGGCCGCGGATCTGCTCGACATCGGCTGTGGTCGCGCCGGGCGCATGGCCTATGAAAGGGCAGGGCTGAGCGCAGCCGACATGCAGTTCGCGCAGATCTATGACGCCTTCAGCGTCAACCCGCTGGTGTTTGCCGAGGAACTGGGGCTGTGCCCGCGCGGCAAGGGCGGCGAATTGTTTGCTTCCGGGGCCACGCGGCCGGGCGGAGACCTGCCCATCAATACCTACGGCGGGCTGCTGTCCTTCGGCCATACCGGCGACGCCTCCGGGATGTCGATGATCGTCGAAGGCGCCCGTCAGGTGATGGGTATCGCCGGCGACCGTCAACTGACCCGCGCGGAGATCGGTGTGGTGCATTCCTACGGCGGCATGATGAGTGAGCACTCGACCCTGATTCTGGGCCGGCAGCCCTGAGGAGAAGTGCGATGAGTGAACAGATGCCAGCGGAGAAACCACTGCCGAAACCCACCCCGGGGGCAGAGCATTACTGGGAAAGCGCGACCCGGGAGGAGTTCGTACTGCCCCACTGCCGTGACTGTGACCAGGTGTTTTTCTACCCGCGACTCTGGTGTCCGGGTTGTTTCAGTCAGAACCTCGACTGGCGACAGGGCAGCGGGCGGGGCCGGGTGTACAGCTTCTCCGTGGTGCACCAGGCGCCTTTTCCCGCCTACCAGGCGGATGTCCCCTATGTGCTCGCGGTGATCGAACTCGAGGAGGGCCCGCGGATGATGGCCAATGTGCTGCACTGCGATCCGCAGGAGGTCCGGGTCGGGCTCGCGGTCGAAGTGGTCTTCGAAGCCCGCGGCGAGATGAAGATTCCCCAATTTCAACCAGTTAGCTCCCAAGGAGGCTAGTTCGCAGATGGCCGATGTCGCCCAAGCCCCGTTTCCCCTCACATTCGGCACCTATGAGGATGCCCGCAAACTGATCGGTCAGGCCGGCGAGAAGACGGTCGCCGAGTTCTCCGTCACCCAGGAGGCGATCAAGGTGTACTGCGCGCTGGTCGAGGACGCCAATGCCAGCTACTGGGACGAGGCCTATGCGCAGCGGCAGTGGAGTGGCATCGTGGCGCCGCCGGGACTGCTGCTGTCCTGGTGCATGGCGCTGCAATGGCACCCGCACAGGGAGCGCAGCCACTACATCATGGCGCTGCGCGTCCCCCTGCCCGGGGATACCCTGATCAATGTCGCCACCACCACGGAGTTCGATCGCCACCTGTATCTGGGCGATCGGGTGAGTGTGCAGGACCGCTTGACGCAGATTTCGGAGGAAAAGGATACCCGGTTGGGCATCGGCCACTTCCTCACCACCGAGGCCGAGTTCGTCAATCAGCAAGGCGAGCGGGTCGCGGTGCAGACCAACCAATTGTTCCGTTACCGTACCCATGAGGCCTGAGCCATGGCAGAGCTGAAATTCTGGGACGACGTGGCCGAGGGCGAGGCACTGCCCAAGATCAGCATGCACGTCCCCTATGTGAAGGTGATCCTCAACGCCGCCGCCACCAACGACTATTTTCCCGGGCACCATGATCCCGAATACGCCCGTGCCCAGGGGCAGCGCAACATCTATCTCAACACCATGGCCATCGAAGGCTTCATAGACCGGGTCGCCACCGATTGGGCCGGTCCCCACGCCTTCATTCGCAAGCGCCAGATGCAGATGCGCGCTTCCATCTACGCCGAGGACACCATGTACGGCGAAGGAGCGGTGACCAAACGTTATCAGGACACCGCCGGTCGCAACCTGGTCGAGGCGGAAATCAAGATCTCCACCGATGAGGGGCTGCGTGTCCCGGCGGTGGTGACCCTGGAACTGCCGCGGCGCTGAACGCCGCGGCACGGAGGTATCCATGGCGCTCGGTGAATTCACTTCCTGGTTCGATCTGCCCTTATCGCCGGTGTACTACAGCGCCGACCATCAGGCCTGGCGGGAGACCCTGCGTCGCTTCGTCGATACCGAGGTTGCCCCCTTTGTCGATGAATGGGAGGAGGCTGGGCACTTTCCGCGCGAGATGTATCGGAAAGCTGCGGCCATCGGGCTGTTGCAGCTGGGTTATCCCGAGGAGTACGGCGGCATTCCGGTGGCCGATCCCTTCATGGCGGTGGTCACCGCCCTGGAGCAGGCACGGGCCGGCGGCGGCGGCATGTACGCCAGCCTCAACAGCCATACCATCGGCCTGCCGCCGGTCCTGGCATTGGGCAGTGACGCCCTCAAGCAGCGCGTCATTCCGCCGGTGATCGCCGGGGAAAAGATCGCCGCGCTGGCGGTCACCGAGCCCGGTGGTGGCTCCGATGTCGCCAACCTGAAGACCACGGCGCGCCGCGATGGTGATCACTATGTGGTCAATGGCGGCAAGATTTTCATCACCAGCGGCATCCGCGCCGACTTCTATACGGTGGCGGTGCTGTCTCTTATACACATCTGACGCTGCCGACGAATAGAGAGGTGTAGATC
>CAJXRS010000135.1 GCA_913060555.1 uncultured Gammaproteobacteria bacterium
ACGAGATCATGCCTAGTCTCGTGGGCTCGGAGATGTGTATAAGAGACAGGGGCTTGCTCGAGCTTGAGGCCACGCCGGTACAGGGTCTTGTAGGCGTCCTGAATCACCTTGATCTGATCGCCGGCGAAGCCGCGTCTCTCCAGCCCAATCCTGTTGACCGTACGGGGGACTGCGGGATGGCCCGTGGCCATGACATAGGCAGGCACATCCTGGTTCAGATAGGCCGCGGCGCCCACGAAGGCATGGGCGCCCACGTTCACGTGCTGGTGCACCAGGGTATAGCCGGAGAGAAAAGCCCAGTCGTCCACCAGCACGTGGCCGGCGAGTGACGCATTGTTGACCAGGATCACGTGATCGCCGATCACACAATCATGGCCGATATGCACATAAGCCATGATCAGATTGTGATTGCCGATGCGGGTCTCGCCCTTATCCTGCACGGTACCGCGGTGGATGGTGACCCCTTCCCGAATCCTGTTGTGATCGCCGATGACCAGTTCGGTCGGCTCGTCTCGGTACTTGAGATCCGGGGTGGCTTCACCCAATGTCGCAAACTGGAAGACTTGGTTGTCGCGACCGATACGGGTCGGTCCCTTGATCACCACATGGGAGTGGATGACGCAGTCGTCACCGATTTCGACGTCCGCGTCGATGTAGCTCCAGGGCCCTACGCGCACGTTACGGCCCAGGCGTGCGCCCGGGTCGATCTTGGCGAGCGGATCGATCATCGTTTCAGGGCGCCTCCAGCGCACACAGGATGGTCGCTTCACAGACCAGCAGTTCATCGACGCTCGCACTACAGCGAAAGCGCCAGATATTGCGTTTGTTGGAGTCGATCTCGGCGGTCATCATCAATCGATCGCCGGGGATCACCGGCCGTTTGAACCGAACGCCGTCGACCCCGGCGAACAAATACAGGCGCTCATCGCCGGGCTGCTTATCCACCGAAGCGAAGCCGAGTATCCCCGCGGCCTGGGCCATGGCTTCAATGATCAGTACGCCGGGGAAAATGGCCTTCACCGGAAAGTGACCACTGAACACCTGCTCGTTGATGGTGATGTTCTTGTAGGCCAGGATGCGCCGGCCCTTTTCCAGATCCACCACGCGGTCGATCAACAACATCGGATAGCGGTGCGGCAACAACCGCTGGATTTCTTCCATACCCATGCCGGTGAAAGCACTCGCCGATGGCGCGGTATCAGG
Source organism: uncultured Gammaproteobacteria bacterium (assembly GCA_913060555.1). Lineage (GTDB taxonomy): Bacteria > Pseudomonadota > Gammaproteobacteria > Pseudomonadales > Porticoccaceae > JAGPUQ01. The sequence continues at coordinate 1,204 of CAJXRS010000135.1, forward strand.
ACTCATGCTCGATATTCCCTTCCAGTTTCTTGAGGCGCTTGGCCATTTCGTCGAGTTGCCGGAAGCGAGCCGCATTACGGCGCCAGCGCGGCGTTTCCTCCATCAGCAGGTCGCCGGAATAGGAACCCGGACGGCTGATCGACTTCGACAACGAGCAGCGCGCCTGGGCGATGACATTGTCGCAGACCCTGATATGCCCGACCGCACCGGACTGTCCGGCAAAAACACAATTCTTGCCGATCGTGGTGCTGCCGGCGATGGCGGCATAGGCAGCCATGGCGGTGTTTTCCCCGAGGCGCACGTTGTGGCCAATCTGGACGTGGTTGTCGAGGATAACGCCGGCCTCTATTACGGTGTCGCCCAGCGCCCCGCGGTCAACTGTGGTACAGGCGCCGATCTCGACGCGATCGCCGATCACCACACCGCCGAGTTGGTGAATCTTGACCCAGCGACCCCCGTCGTTGGCGAAACCAAAGCCATCTGCACCCAGTACAGCGCCACTGTGGACAACCACCTCGTCGCCGATATACACCCGATGATAGACGGCCACATTGGCGGCGATCCGGCAGCGGGCACCGATCCGGGATCCGGCACCGATGCTGGTACCTGCGCCGATCCGGGTGCCTGGCCCGACCACGACTTCGGGTCCGATGACCGCCAATGGGCCCACCGAGGCGGTGGGATCGATCCGGGCCGAGGCGTCGACCATTGCCTTGGTGTGAATTCCGACCGCTTCGCGCGGGCTGTCGTCAAACAACGCCGTAGCCCGAGCATAGGCAACATAGGGGTCGGCCGCGAGCAGGGCTGCACCGGCGAAACCTCCGGCGTCGTCGGCGCCGAGGATTACCGCCGAAGCCGCTGTCCCGGCGAGCTGCTCGCGATAGCCCTTGTTGGCCAGAAAGGCGAGATCGCCGGCCTCGGCGTCCCTGAGAGTATTCAACCGCAGGATGCGAAGCTCGGGATCACCACGCAACTCGGCGCCGATATGGCGCGCTATCTCTCCCAGGGCCAGCCCGCACCCGCTCACTGGGTTTTGGCGTTGAGCCGCTCGAGCAGCTTGGCAGTCAGATCCAGTGTCGGCGCGGCAAAGATCACCGCGTCTCGCTGCAACAACAAAGTCACTTCTTCCGCCTCCACCAGCTCCTTGAGGGCTGCCTGAACCTGGGGCTGCAGTTCTTCCATGATCTCACTCTGTAGCTGCTGGACTTCGGTCTGCAGCTTGCGCGCCACCAGCTCGTAGTCGGCACGTAAATATTCCATCCTCTTCTGATGTTCCGTGGCCTGCTCCCTGGACATGGCATCCCGCCCAGACTCAATTTTCTGCTGCAACGCCTTGACGTCGGCGGCAATACTGTCGTATTTGGCCTGCAACTCGACAAAATCTGGTTTGGTCTTTGCCTGCTTCTGTCGCGCCTTGGCGACTTCCGAGGTAAAGATCACCCGTTGAATATCCACTACCGCAATCTTTTCCGCCGCCACCGCGGGCAGGCCCACGAACGCCAGCAACAGCACTGCACCAACAAGAATTCGCCTCACGTTTTCCCTCCATCAGTTTTGCCCCGGCAGCTAACCAACCCGGAAACCATCCGGGCATCAGCTATCCGGTGCACGCTAAAACGTTTGCCCAAAAGAGAATTGAAAGAATTCCGTTTCGTCCTCGGAATCCGCATTCAGGACACTGCCGAAGCTTACCTGAATGGGACCGAAGCCACTCAACCAAATGCCACTCAAACCGGTGGCATAGCGCAACTCGGCGAGGTCGGGGGAAAGGCAATTCACCTGCTGATTGCCGCAACCGGTATCGAAGATGTTGCCTGCATCCAGAAACGCAGCCATCTGCAGGTTGCGGCGATCCGGCAGGAATGGGACCGGAAACAGTATCTCGACGCTGCCCTCGACGCGCACGTTACCACCAAAGGCATCCGAATCGTCAATTTCCGGAAACAGCGGCGAGTCCTGGGGCCCCAGCGTATTGCGCTTGATGCCGCGCACCGAGCCAAAGCCGCCACCAAAGAAGTTCTTGAAGAACGGCAGTCGTCCCGTGCCGCCGAAGCCGTCCCCATAGCCCAGATCCGAACGCAGATGCAACACCAGGTCACCGGTGATCGGCCGATAGTAGTTGCCGGCATAGGTAAGCTTGTAATATTCGAGATCACTCCCCGGAACTGTCGTCTCGAAATTCACCCGGTGCGAGCTGCCGTTGGTGGGCAGCGTGCCGCGATTGAGCGTCGATTTGCTCCACCGCACATTGGTGGAGAACATATTGTAGTTGTCGCCGTTCTCGGCGAGAAAATCGAGAATCTCCAGGGAAGTGAAGAATCCGGGATCGAGCGTGAGGGTTTCGAAACCGGCACCGAACCCGATGCGTCCGGTATCCGAATAGGGATAGCTGAAGTTGGCGTTGAGGGCCACGCTGTCGGTCGTGAAGGACGACAGGTTGAATTCACCGAAATCGGTCTCGGTATAGACCAGACTGTAACCCACGCTGATGCCGTCCTTGGTGAAATAGGGGTCGGCGTAATTGAACGAGGCGAGCTTCCGGAATTCACTGGTGCTCACTCCGAAGCCAACGCTGTTGCCCGAGCCCAGGAAATTGTTTTCCTGGATGTTGGCGCCCAGAACAACCCCGGCACCCTGGGCGAACCCCAGGCTGGCGCCAATACTGCCGGAGGGCTGCTCCTCGACGGTATAGATCACATCTAGCTGGTCGCTGGTGCCGGGCACCTCCCGGGTTTCCACCTCGACGGTCTTGAAGAACCCGAGTCGTTCGAGCCGGACCTTCGAGCTCTCGATCATGGCGGTGGACGCCGAGGCCGCCTCCATCTGGCGCATTTCCCGGCGCAATACCTCATCGGCGGTCTTGGTATTGCCGCGAAATTCGATGCGCCGCACATAGGCGCGATCGCCTGGGGTGATGAAGAAGGTCACCTTGGCAGTCTTGCTCTGCTCGTCGATCTCCGGGAGTCCTTCGACCTTGGCAAAGGTATAGCCTTCTACGCCGAGCCGCCTGGTGATCAGCTCCCTGCTGGTAGTCATCAGCACCTGGGAGAAAGTCATTCCTTCGCGCAGCGCGATCAACTGGAAGATCTCCTCTTCCGGCAGGATCGGCTCCCCGCTCAGCTCCACTTCGCTGACCTTGAAGATGTCGCCCTCGTTGACATTGACCGTAATGAAGACGGCGTCCTTCTGCGGGCTGATCGAAACCTGCGCCGAGGTGACCTCGAACTGGAGATAGCCACGATCACGGTACCAGCTCTCGAGCCGCTCCAGGTCGCCGGAAAGCTTCTCCCGCGAATACTTGTCGTCGTTGCTGAACCAGGACAAGAGTCCGGTCGTCTTGAGCTCGAACAGCTTCAACAGCTGATCGGAATCGAAACTCCGGTTGCCCACGATATTGATGTGTTTGATGGCGGCCACCTTGCCCTCGACGATATCGAGGTCGATGGCAACCCGGTTACGAGGTAGCTCACGCGCCTCCGCGCTGACCGAGGCGCCGTACCTGCCCTGGGCGACATACTGGCGCCGCAGCTCCTGGCCCATGCCGTCGAGCACCGCCTGGCGGAAGATCTGGCCTTCGGCCAGCCCGGCATCGCGCAATGCGGTCAGCAGCTGTTCGGACTCGATCGATTTGTTACCCGAAATATTGATCTCCGCGACTGCCGGGCGCTCCACCAGGCGCACCACCAGCACATCGCCTTCGCGGCTGATGCGAATGTCCTCGAAATAGCCGGTGCGAAACAGGGTCTCGACCGCGACGCGGACGCCTGCGTCGTCGATCAAATCGCCCGGGCTGACCGGCAACGCGGCGAACACCGTACCGGCGGAAACCCGCTGCAGACCCTCGATGCGCACGTCCTCGACCTGAAACACTGCCGCCCGCGCCAGTTGCGGGAGGGACATCAGCAACGCCAGGGTAAGCAGGCTCACATATCTCGCGACCCGGGCCGCAACAGAGTTCACTGGAAAAGGGTTGATGGCTAGTGACTCCGGACGAGCGGACGGGAAAAGTCGGGCCGAGAATGGTGCCCACCGTATGCGGGTGGACAACGACTCAAGCGGGGATCACAGACGTAAAAAATCATTATACAGCGCCAGCAGCATCAGTCCGATAACCAAAAACAGGCCGATACGGTAACCCAGTTCCTGAACGTGTTCCGAAAGCGGCTTCCCGCGTACCGCCTCGATCCCGTAGTACAACAGATGTCCGCCGTCGAGGACCGGGATCGGCAGCAGATTCAGCACCCCGAGACTGACGCTCAACAGCGCCATGAATTGCAACAGCGATACCAGGCCGTACTGCGCCGAAGCGCCGGCAACTTTAGCAATGGTAATGGGTCCGCTCAAGTGGCGGACCGAGATGTCGCCGACCAGCATCCTGCCGATCGACTGGACGATCATCACGCTGGTGTCCCAGGTACTGCCCGCGCCCCGGACCAGCGACTGCAGGGGGCCGAAACGCACCTCGCGGCGATACTCCTCGGGCCATTCGACACCAGCCGCCGCCATGCCTACCTGGCCGTAGACCTGTTCTCCCTCTACCACGGACCTGGGCGTCATCTCCAGGCTGAAGGGTTGGCCATCGCGCTCCACGACCACAGACATCGGCCGCCCGGGCCGGGCGCGCACATAATCCACCCAAGCCTCCCAATCGGCGATCGGTTGCCCATCCGCCGAGACGATACGGTCGCCCGGCTGTAGCCCCGCGGCGGCCGCAGGACTGTCCGGCTGCACCGCCGCGGCGACCGCGGGCACCGGCGGACGGTACAGCGTCAGCCCCAGATCACCGATCGGATCCGGGGCATCCGGATCCACATCCCAGCGGCTGAGTTCGGCGCTGGACTCTCGAACGACATCGGAATCTGGCGCACGCACCGCGAAGCGAATCGTCCCACTGTCTCCAAGCCGCCGTACCAGGCGCTCACCGAGGATCTGCACCGTCGGGGTTTCTGTGCCGTCCACAGCGACGATTTCCTCTCCGGGCTGGAGACCGGCGGCGGCGGCCACCGAACCCGGCGCGACGCCGGATACCACCGGCATCACTCCCTGGATCCCATGGAAGAACACCACCCAGTAGGCGAGGATCGCAAGCACAAAATTCGCCAGAGGCCCGGCAGCGACCGTCGCGATGCGCTGACCCACCGGCCTGCGGTTGAAGGCGTGAATCAGTTCCGCCGGCGGCACCTCGCCTTCGCGCTCGTCGAGCATCTTGACGTAACCACCCAGAGGCAAGAGCGCAATCACGAACTCGGTATCGCGACGATCCCTCCAGCGCAGCAGCGCCGGACCAAAGCCGATGGAGAATCTCAACACACGGACTCCGCAGCGGCGCGCGACCCAGAAATGGCCGAATTCGTGGAAGGTGATGAGCACCCCCAGCACCAGCACGAAATAGAAGATCTGTTCGATTACGGCCAAACTCAAACCCCCACCGCATGACGCCGGATGACTTCCCGCGCCAGCCGCCGGGCGCGCTCGTCGCTGGCTTGGACTGCCTCGATGGTAGCGGGTTCATCGGCTTGCCAGGCATCGAGCACTTGCTCGACCACCGCTGCAATATATGGAAAGCCCAGGGCGCCCCCCAGAAACGCCGCCACCGCTTCCTCGTTGGCGGCACTGAATGCCGCCAACGAGGAAGCGGTGGCGGCATTCAG
>CAJXRS010000136.1 GCA_913060555.1 uncultured Gammaproteobacteria bacterium
ACGAGATCATGCCTAGTCTCGTGGGCTCGGAGATGTGTATAAGAGACAGGCTTACCTGCTGCCCGGCCTTGAGGCTCTTGTAGCCTTCCATTTCGATGGCCGAATAGTGCGCGAACACGTCTTCGTCGTTGTCTTCGGACAGGATGAAGCCGTAGCCCTTGGCATTGTTGAACCATTTGACGGTTCCTTGCGCAGTCATGGATCGACCTCCTTTGCGTAGTGGGTATTCAGAGCACCGCAGATGGCCCACGAAGGTTTAATTATTATGGAAAGTTATTGCTGCCATAACTATGGTTTCCATTCGCGTGTCAAGTCAAGCCCCCCGTAGACACCTGCACTCCCCGGCACCGGGTGCGAACGTGACCGGCTGCCGGTCGGTGGTCCGGGCGTTTCCGGAAGCCCGAGTGGCGGATGGGTGACGCCACGGCGCCGTCGGATTTGCCGACCCGTTGGTATTGAGTAGTATTGCGGGGCAAAGAATACAAACCCCTGGAGGACATCATGAGAATCAAGGCCGCAGTGTTGCGGGCAATCGATCAGCCATTCCAGATCGAGGAGTTGGAGCTTGCACCGCCCAAAGAGAACGAAGTGCTGGTGCGCACCGTGGCGAGCGGTATCTGCCACAGTGATTATTCGGTAGCCCATGGCATTCTGAGGGCGCCGCTCCCGGTAGTGCTCGGCCATGAGGGCGCGGGTATCGTCGAAGCCGTGGGTCCGGGCGTCAGTCATGTGAAACCCGGGGACAAGGTGATCGCCTCGCTGACGCCCAGTTGTGGGAAATGCACCATGTGCCGGGAGTCGAAGGAGTACATGTGTTCGCAGATGGCCAAGCTGCTCACCGACTGTACCCAACTCGACGGCACCACTCGCCACAAGACGTCGAGCGGCGAGGATGTCTACGCGCTGTGCGGAGTCGGCTCCTTCGGCTCCCACATGGTCATGCCCGCCGGCTCGGCGATCAAGGTGCCGGAAGATACGCCGCTGGAGAGCACCTGTCTGATCGGCTGCGGAGTCACCACTGGTGCGGGTGCGGCGCTCAATACCGCCAAGGTCAAGCCGGGGGAGAGCGTCGCGGTGATCGGTTGCGGCGGGGTGGGCCTGTCGATTCTGCAGGGCGCACGGATCGGGGGCGCCACCACCATCATCGCCATCGACCCCATGGCCGAAAAGCGTGAGTTGGCGATGAAACTCGGCGCGACCCACGCGATCAACCCCTTTGAAGTCGACCCCATCGCCAAGGTCAAGGAGATCACTGGCGGTTTCGGTGTGCACTATGCATTCGAGGCCCTGGGCAAGGTGCAGACCATGGAGCAGACCTGGGGCATGATCCGGCCCACCGGCAAGGCCGTCATTGTGGGCGTGGCTTCGCTTGACCAGTCGGTGAAGCTTCCCTCCATCGGGCTGCTCGCCGAGTATGAGATCCAGGGTTCCTGCTACGGCTCCTCGACCCCCAAGCGCGACATTCCCATGTTCGTGGAGCTCTACAAGAACGGCCAACTCAAGCTCGACGAAATGGTCACTCAGCGCATCCCACTGGAGGACATCAATCGCGCCTTCGAGGAAATGGGCCGCGGCGAAGGTGCCCGTTCCGTGATCATGTACGGCTGACGCCGTCGCATTCGACAGACAAAACCAGCCGACAGTGGTCGGTACGGAGAATCATTCATGAAAACCAAAGCCGCAGTACTCTATGAAGTGGGCAGCCCGCTGGTGGTGGAAGAGCTGGAGCTGGAGGGGCCCAGGGCGAACGAAATCCTGATCAAGTACACCGCCAGTGGCATCTGCCACAGCGATTATTCCTTTCGCTACGGCGTTATCAAAAGCAAGGTTCCCGCAGTATTGGGCCACGAGGGCGCCGGGGTCGTGGAGGCCGTGGGCGCCGGGGTCACGCACCTCAGCCCCGGCGATCACGTCATCGCCTCCCTGACGCCGGCGTGCGGGAAATGCACCTTCTGCCTCGAAAGCAAGCCCTTTCTCTGCCAGGAGATGAGCAAGGCCCTCTGGGAGTCCTCGCTGCTCGATGGCACCACCCGCCTCAAGAACGGCAAGGGGCAGGCGATCGGTCAGCTCGTGGGTGTGGGCACCTTTTCCGAGCGCGCCGTGATTCCCGCCGGCATGGCGGTCAAGATCGATCCGAACGCGCCGCTCGACACGGTCTGCCTGATCGGCTGCGGCGTGACCACCGGTGTGGGGGCGGCGCTCAATACAGTGGCCATGAAGCCTGGCGACAGCTGCGCCGTGATCGGCTGTGGCGGGGTGGGCCTGTCGGTCATCCAGGGAGCGCGGATCGCCGGCGCGACCACCATCATCGCCATCGATCCGGTACCCCAGAAACGCGAACTCGCGATGCAACTGGGGGCCACCCACGCCATCGATCCGAAAGCCGTCAATCCGATCAAGGAAGTACGCGCCCTGACCAAGGGCGGCGTCCACTTCGCGTTCGAGGCGTTGGGGCTCAAGGAAACCATCGAGCAGGCCTGGTCGATGGCGCGCGCCACCGGCACCGCGGTGATCGTCGGCGTGCCGTCGATGGATACCCAGATCGAACTGCCGGTGCTGGGATTTTTCGGCGAGAAGCATTTCAAGGGTTCCGCCTACGGCACTTCGGTTCCCTCCCGCGATGTGCCCAAGTTCGTGGACCTGTTCATGAAGGGCGAGATCAAGCTCGACGCCATGATCACCAATCGGATCCGCCTCGAAGAGGTCAACGATGCCTTCGAGGCCATGGGGCGCGGCGAGGGCGCACGCTCGGTGATCATGTACGACTGAGGGTAATGGGATGAGGAAGGAGGAAAATAAATGAAAACTCTAGCCACCAAGCCTTTCGCGCAGGATTTCGTGTTTCTCGAAGGACCGCGCTGGCACGACGGCAAACTCTGGGTCTCCGATATGTTCGGACAGACCGTCTACACACTGACACCGGATGGTGCCCGCCAGGAGATCGCCAAATTTCCCAACCGGCCATCGGGGATCAATTTTCTGCCCGACGGTTCGGTAGTGATCATTTCCATGGCGGATCGCAAGCTGATGAAGGTCGACAATGGCACTCTCAGCGAATACGCGGATCTGTCCGCTGTGCTGCCCTATGACATCAACGACTGCGTCTGTGCGGCGAACGGCGACATCTATGTGGGCACCTTCGGCTATGACGTCTTCGCCCACGAGGAGCCCAGGCCGGCCACTCTCACGTTGGTCAAGCGCGATGGCACCATTGAGACCGTTGCCGATCAGGTGCAGTTTCCCAATGGTGCGGTCATCACCCCGGATGGCAAGACTCTGGTGGTTGCGGAGACCTTTGTCGGTAAATTGACCGCCTTTGACATCCAGGCCGATGGCAGCCTGGCCAACAGGCGCAGTTTCGCCGATATCGCCCCCTACACACCGGATGGCATCTGCCTGGATCGGGACGGCGCGATCTGGGTGGCGGCGTTCGAGCAGGGAGAGTTCATCCGCGTCCGGGAGGGTGGAGAGATCACCCACAGGATCGACACCGGGGGGCGGCGCGCAGTGGCCTGCAATCTGGGTGGTGCCGACGGCAAGACGCTGTTCTGCCTGATCTACGATGGGGATCTGGACGATATTCCCAAAGGCGCGCGCAATGCCTTGATCGAGACCGCTCAGGTAGAGGTGGCAGGTACGGGATCCCCCTGAGCCTTGAAGAAAGTCATAAAAAAACCGCGGCTTGCCGCGGTTTTTTTACGTTGATACTCAATTACGGCTTGCGCGTGCTGAGCATGATGGCCGCGATCTTGGCCGGTTTGCCCGAGCGATTCGACCAGGCGTGGTTGGTCCCGCGCTGGACCAGAACATCGCCGGCCTTGAGCAGCTTCTCGCCGGTCTCCATCATCGAATAGACCTCGCCTTCGAGCACGATGATGATGTCGGTGGTATCCGTGATGTGGAATCCCGGGTGCGAGTCGACGCCCTGGCCGGGCTTGGCGGTGCCCTCGGGCTCCGGTGGGAAGGTGGCTACCCTGACCATCAGGGTGCCGGGGTCGGGCTCCAGATCGAAGGGTCCTTCGCGCATGCTGATGACCGAATTGTCGGAGGGCAGCACTCCTTTCCAGAGCTCGACCAGGGACAGGGATCCCTGTTCCCGAAATCCTTCCATGCCGCCGCCGCCGAATACATCGTCCAGCTGTTCGTCGCTGGCGAATACGGAGCGTCCCTGCGGGTCTGTGCCGGTGACGATACGTCGTGCTTTCATGGTTCCCCCTGTAACTGTTGTATGTATTGGATTGGTGGATGAAGACTTGCCCGGATCATTAAAGCACAGTCTCCCTATCGCCTTGCAGCCGGTCTCCGGCCGTCGCCCTGGATCCAGAGGCCGCCGATAGCGTGTTCTCCGCGGCGAGGCGCAGGGGTTCGCAACAGGGTGCTGGTTTTCGGTGTGTCCGGCGCCGACGGAACCGGGTCGAGGCGGGAGTGCTCCTTCTCCCACCTCCGGGACGAACCGTCCGGTTAGCCGATCATGCTGTAACCGCCACTGGCCGATAGCACCTGTCCGGTGATGAAGCTGGCGGCCTGGCCGGAAGAGAGGAACACCACGGCGTTGGCGATGTCCGCTGGCTTGCCGATGCGCTTGAGGGGCAGCGATTTGGCGATAGCGGCGAACTGCTCGTCGGTGAACATGGCGCCCTTGTCCTTCCACATGCTGTTTTCGCTGGTCTCCTCCACGGTGTCCGGTACGGTCACGCCTGGGCAGACACAATTGCAACGAATGTTGTAGCGGCCGTTTTCCTTGGCGACGGTCTTCATGAAGCTGTTCACCGCAGCTTTCAATCCGCCGTAGACGGCCTCCCGGGGTTCACCCTGGCGGCTGGCGTCCGAGCTGATCGAGACGATCGAGCCGCCGCCGGCCGGCACCATGTAATCGAGCGCTGTCTTGGTGCAGTTGAGTACCCCGACATAGTTCACGGCGATCAGCTTTTGCCACAGCTCCGGGGTCGTCTGGGTGAAGAACATCAGCTTGTCCCAGCCCACATTGTTGACCAGGCAGTGAATGCCGCCGTGCGCTTCGTTTGCCTGTTGGAACAGTGCCTGGACGTTGGTCAGGTCGGTGACGTCGGTTTTGACGACCTGGGCGGCAGCGGCGCCGGATTCCAGGGCCAGCTTGGCCACGCGCTCCCCGGCTTCGGCGTCCAGGTCGGCGATGGTGACCCTGGCGCCCTCGGCGGCGAAGCCCAGGGCGATCGCGCGGCCGATATTGGAGGCGCCGCCGGTGACGATGACGGACTTGCCTTGCAGATCGAGATCCATGTGCAGCTCCCTTATTTGATGTATTTGCGGAATTCGGGCTTGCGCTTCTCCTGCAGCGCGCGCACGCCCTCCCGGGATTCCTCGGTATCGTAGTAGAGCTTGAGTGCCTGCAGGCCCAGGCTGCCGATACCGCGGATGTGTTCGGTGTTGGCGATGAACGAGCGCTTGGCGATGGCGATGGCGGTGGGGCTGCGCTCGTTGATCTCGGCGGCCCAGGCGGCGACCTCGGCGTCGAGCTGGTCGTCGGGCACCACCTTGTTCACCAGCCCCATGTCCAGCGCTTCCCGGGCGCTGTAGCGACGGCACAGGTACCAGATCTCGCGCGCCTTCTTCTCGCCCACCACGTGGCTGAGATAGGCGGTGCCGAAACCCGGGTCCACCGAGCCCATTTTGGGTCCCACCTGACCGAACTGGGCGCTTTCGCCGGCGATGGTAAGGTCGCACAACACCGCCAGTACATTGCCGCCGCCGATGGCATATCCCTGGACGCGCGCGATGACGGGTTTGGGGACATCGCGGATCACCGTATGCAATTCTTCTACGGGCAGGCCGATGGTGCCCCGGCCGTCGTACTGGCCGTCGTGGGCGGACTGGTCTCCGCCGGTGCAGAACGCCTTGTCGCCGGCACCGGAGAACACGATGCTGCCGATCTCGTTATCCCAGCCCGCGCGTTGCAAGGCATGGATCAATTCGTCGCAGGTGATACCGCGAAAGGCATTGTATTTTTCCGGCCGGTTGATGGTGATGTAGGCGGTGCGGTCACGCACTTCGTACAGGATGTCTTGATAGTCCATCCGCGGGAGATCCTCCGTAGGCGGGGTTCAACGGGAAAAGCGCGGTGCGCGCTTTTCGGTGAAGGCGGCGAGTCCCTCGGAGACGTCGTCGCTCTGCAGGGCCGGTGCGGCCAGGGTCAGTTCCAGATCCAGGGCTTCCTGCAGCGGCAGATCCAGACCGCGGTCCACCAGCTGCTTCATCAGCGCCAGACCGGGTTTGCTGCGCCCGGCGAGTCCGCGGCAAAACTCGACGGCCTGGCCGTGTAGATCGTCATCGGCGACGACGCGGTTGACCAGTCCCAAGGCGAGCGCCTCGCCGGCGTCCAGCCAGCGCGCGCTCAGCATCAATTCCAGCGCGCGGCGCCGGCCGATCAGGCGGGGCAGGCGCTGGCTGCCTCCCCAGCCGGGCACCAGGCCGAACTGGGCGTGCTGGTCACCGAGCCGGGCGGATTCGGCGGCAAGGGCGACATCGCACGCGAGCACCAGCTCCAGGCCGCCGGCCAGGGCCAAACCCTGCACTGCGGCAACTACCGGCAGGGGGCTTTGCTCGAGGCGCCGGAAGACGGCGAGGCCGGTGGCCAGGAATCGTTCGAGCGCCTCGACGGAGTCGCGCAACGACTTCACTTCGTCGAGATCAGCGCCGGTGCAGAAATGCTTGCCCTGCGCCTGAATCAGGACACAGCGCACCTGGGGCTGTCTCTTATACACATCTCCGAGCCCACGAGACTAGGCATGATCTCG
>CAJXRS010000137.1 GCA_913060555.1 uncultured Gammaproteobacteria bacterium
AAGCGCGCCACCGCTTTGGCCTTGAAGGCCTGTGAATACCTTGCCATGCATCAACTCCTTGCCCCCTGCAGCGTACCTATTGAGGGGACAACTATCTTGACGCAGAGGGCATCACCGTCGGCCCCCACGGCTTCGCCATCGCCTGTACCGATGGGGACGACGACCAGTGGCTGATCGGCATCAACCAGCAGGGCCGCGTGTTCCCGTTCGGCTTCAATGCGCTCAACGAAGAGGAATTCGCCGGCGCCACCTTCTCGCCCGACGGCCGCACCCTGTTCGTCAATGTACAGGGCCCGCCCGGCATGACCTTCGCGATCTGGGGTCCCTGGCGCAGCGGGGAACCTCCAGACTCCGCTTTCTGACGGCGCCTACCGCGGCCGAAACACGCGGCGCTCAGCTCCCGGGGCGCCGAAATTCCCGGCGCGCGCTTGCTGCCGCGGTTCGGATCACACAGCCTTCGACATGGTCGTTGATCAGGCCCATGGCCTGCATGAAGGCGTACACCGTGGTCGGGCCGACAAACTTCCAGCCGAGTTTCTTGAGATCCTTCGACAGGGCGACGGATTCCGGCGAGGTGGATGCCGTCTGCGCTGCGCCGAGCTTTGCGGGCTCCGGTTCGTAGCGCCAGACGAAAGCGGCCAGGGAGCCCTCCCGCGCGATCAGTTCCCGGGTCCGCCGGGCGTTGTTGATCACCGCCTCGATCTTGCCGCGATGGCGAACGATGCCCGCGTCCTGGAGCAGGCGCTCGACGTCGTTGCCGTCGAAGTCCGCGACGCGGTCGAAATCGAAACCGTGAAAGGCGGCGCGGAAATTCTCGCGCTTGGCGAGGATCGTCCGCCAGCTCAGCCCCGACTGAAAGCCCTCCAGACAGAGCTTCTCGAACAGGCGCCGATCATCGGCCACCGGGAAGCCCCATTCGCGGTCGTGGTAGGCGAAAAATTCGGGCGCAGCACTGCACCAGCCGCAGCGCGGCCGGCCGTCAGGACCCTGTGTGGTCATGGTCATGAAAAAGGTTGACTCTCGACTGATATATCGGTCGCGGTAGCAATGCGCCTTGCGGGGAACGGCCTGTTGGGCGCTGAATACGGCAATATCATGCTCTGGCAGTATCAGGGGCGCCAGTGCCGGCTAGCGGCCCATCGAGTCCGAACTCGCTGTGCAGGGCGCGGACGCCGAGCTCCAGATACTTTTCTTCGATCACCACGGTGATCTTGATTTCCGAAGTGCTGATCATCTGGATATTGATCCCGTGGTCCGCCAGGGTGCCGAACATGCGCGACGCGACGCCGGCGTGGGAGCGCATGCCCACCCCGACCAGGGAAAGCTTGGCGATGTGATCATCACCCACGATCGCGGTGGCACCGAGATCCGTGCGCAGGGATTCAAGAATCCGCTGCGCCTTTTTCATCTCGTTGCGATGCACTGTGAACGTGAGGGAGGTGGTGCCATCTTCGGCGACGTTCTGGACGATGACATCGACTTCGATATTGGCGTCACTGATCGGCCCCAGGATCCGATAGGCGACGCCGGGTACATCCGGTACGCCCAATACCGTGAGCTTGGCCTCGTCGCGATTGAAAGCGATGCCGGATACCAGGGGTTTTTCCATATCGTCCTCGTCGTCCAGGGTGATCAGGGTACCGGGGCCTTCCGCGAAGCTGGAGAGCACGCGCAAGGGAACCTGATATTTGCCGGCAAATTCCACGGCCCGGATCTGCAGCACCTTTGAGCCTTGACTGGCCATCTCCAGCATCTCCTCGAAGGTGATGCGATCGAGTCGCTGCGCGTGCTCCACCACCCGTGGATCCGTGGTGTAGACACCGTCGACATCTGTGTAGATCTGGCATTCGTCCGCGCCCAATGCCGCGGCCAGCGCCACCCCGGTGGTGTCCGAGCCGCCGCGTCCGAGGGTGGTGATATTGCCTTCGGCATCGATGCCCTGAAAACCCGCGGCCACCACCACCCGGCCCGCGGCCAGGTCGGCGCGGATCGACGCCACCTCGATATGTTCGATGCGCGCCTTGTTGTGGGCGCTGTCGGTGAGGATGCGGATCTGTCCACCGGTATAGGAGCGTGCCGGGCAGCCCGCTTCTTCGAGGGCCATGGCCAGCAATGCGATGGTGACCTGTTCTCCGGTCGACACCAGCACGTCCAGTTCGCGCGGCGACGGATGCTCTGCAATCTCGTGGGCCAGGGCGATCAACCGGTTGGTCTCTCCGCTCATCGCGGATACCACCACCACCAGGTCGTGGCCGCGCGCGCGTTCCGCAGCGACTTTCCGGGCCACTGCGCGGATGCGCTCGATCGAGCCTACCGAGGTGCCGCCGTATTTCTGTACCAGGAGACTCATGCCTGCCCTGCCGGTCCCGAGCGCTCAATGGCGCGCAACTTTATGACCATCACCACCACCATCACCATCACCAACACATTGCGGGCAGGATAGCCCGTACCGATCAGCTGCCCAGCCGGTTTGCCAGCCAACCCGGGACTGAGTCCAGAGCGGCGTTCAGCCCAGCCACATCGGTACCGCCCCCCTGGGCGAGATCCGGGCGGCCGCCGCCCTTGCCGCCGATCTGCGCGGCCACGTGCTGCAGGAGATCGCCTGCCTTGATGCGATCGGTGAGATCCTTGGTCACGCCCGCCACCAGCAGTGCCTTGCCGTCGTCCTCCGCGGCAAGCATCACCACCCCGCTGCCGAGCCTGGACTTCATGCGGTCGGCGATCTCCCGCAGGCTACGGGCATCGGCACCCTCGATACGCTGCACCAGCACCGCGACTCCGGCCACCTGGCGGACGTCCGCCAGGGGGTCCGAGCCCGTGCCCGCCGCCAGGCGCGCCTTGAGGTTTTGCAACTCGCGGTTCAACTGGCGATTCTGTTCGATGGTCTGCGCCGCCTTGTCCGAGGCCTGCGCGGGGCTCGTCTTCAGTGCTGCGGCCACCGCCGAGATCCGCGCCTCCAGGGCTTCCACATAGGCCAGCGCGGCGGTCCCGGCGACGGCCTCGATCCGGCGCACGCCGGAGGCGACCCCGGATTCGGCGACAATCTTGAACAGCCCGATATCGCCGGTACGCCGCACATGGGTGCCGCCGCAGAGCTCGACGGAAAAACCATGGCCCATGGTCAGTACCCGAACCCGGTCGCCATACTTTTCGCCGAACAGGGCCAGGGCGCCCCGCTGGCGGGCTTCGTCCATGGCCATCAGTTCGATCTCGACCGGCGTATTGGCGAGCACTTCACGGTTGACGTGCGACTCGATGGCGTGAACTTCCTCTCTGCCGAGCGGCTGGCCGTGGGAAAAATCGAACCTGAGCCGCTCGGCATCGACCAGTGAGCCCTTTTGCGCCACGTGTTCGCCCAGAACTTCGCGCAATACCGCGTGCAAGAGGTGGGTGGCAGAGTGATGGCGGGCAGTGGCCGCGCGCAGCTGGTCGTCCACGCGGGCTGATACCAGCTCCCCGACCGCCAGAGAGCCTGTCACCAGCTTGCCGAAATGCAGGTAGCTGTCACCCTGGCGGCGGCAGTCCTCGACCAGAAAGCGTCCGTGCGCAAATTGCAGCTCGCCGCGATCACCGACCTGGCCGCCGCCCTCACTGTAGAAGGGGGTATCGGTGAGCACCACCACGGCCGCGTCCCCGGCGGCGAGCGCGGAGACGGCCGCTCCGTCACGGACCAGGGCGAGCACCTGGCCCTCTGCGGTCAGGCTGTCGTAGCCCAGAAAACGGGTGGCGGCGCTCTCGGGAAGCTGCAGGTGTTCGGCCTGAAACCGGCTGCCGCTACGCGCCCGCTCGCGCTGCTCGGCCATGCAGTGTTCGTATCCCGCCAGGTCCAGGGTGTAGCCCCGCTCGCGGGCGATGTCATTGGTCAGGTCGACCGGAAACCCGTAGGTATCGTAGAGCAGAAACACCAGGGATCCGGGAAGTTCACGGCCGGATACCCGGCCAAGCTCGGCCTCCAGCACCGCGAGGCCGGTATCCAGGGTGCGGGCGAATTGCTCCTCTTCCGCCTTGAGCGCAGTCTCGACGCGGGCGCGCGCAGCGGTTAGTTCCGGATAGGCTCCGCCCATTTCTTCCACCAAGGGAGCCACCAACTGGTGAAAAAAGGGTCCGCTCGCCCCCAGCTTGTGGCCATGGCGCAGGGCGCGGCGGATGATCCGGCGGACCACGTAGCCGCGGCCCTCATTGCCCGGCAGGACGCTATCGGCGATCAGGAAAGCGCAGGAGCGAATGTGGTCGGCGATCACCCGCAGGGACGCGGCGCCGCGATCCTGCGTGCCGGTGACCCGGGCGGCCGCATCGATCAGTCGGGCAAAGAGGTCGATGTCATAGTTGTTGTGCACACCCTGGAGTACGGCGGCGATACGCTCCAGTCCCATGCCGGTGTCGATCGAGGGCTTGGGCAAGGGATGCAGCGTGCCCCCGGCGTCCCGTTCGTACTGCATGAAGACCAGGTTCCAGATCTCGATGTAGCGGTCGAGGTCCGCCCCCTCACTGCCCGGCGGACCGCCGGGCACCTCGGCACCATGGTCGTAGAAGATTTCCGAGCAGGGTCCGCAGGGGCCGGTATCCCCCATCTGCCAGAAGTTGTCCTCGTCGAGCCGCGAGAAGCGCTCCGGACTGATGCCGATCTCCCGCAGCCAGATATCGGCGGCCTCGTCGTCGCTGTGGTGGACCGTCACCCACAGCCGCTCCGGGGGCAGGCCGAGCCGCTCGGTAAGAAACTCCCACGCATAGCCTATGGCGTCGCGCTTGAAGTAATCCCCGAAGCTGAAATTGCCCAACATCTCGAAAAAAGTGTGATGGCGGGCGGTGAAGCCCACGTTTTCGAGATCATTGTGCTTGCCGCCGGCCCGTACGCAGCGCTGCGCGGAAGCCGCTCGGATATAGGGACGCCGCTCCAGGTCCAGGAAGACATCCTTGAATTGCACCATGCCCGCGTTGGTGAACAACAGCGTGGGATCGCTGGTCGGCACCAGGCTGCTGCTGGGTACTATCTGATGATCCTTGGCGGCAAAAAAATCGAGAAAGGCCTGGCGAATGTCGGCGCTCTTCAAGCTGGGCTCCGTGGTCAGGGAAATGGCTGGTGTTCAGAAGCCGAGCTCGGACTCGGAGAAACTCTTGCCGGCCAACAGGTGCAGATGGAGGTGAAACACGGTCTGACCGGCTTCGGAGCCATTGTTGACGATCAACCGGAAAGCGTCTTCGACGCCGATCCGCCGTGCGACTTCGCCGGCGGTCAGCATCATGTGGCCGAGCAGTTTCAAATCTTTCGGTTGTGCGTCGCTCAGCCGCGGAATGACCTTGCGCGGGATGATGAGCAGGTGGATGGGCGCCTTGGGGGCGACGTCCTTGATGGCGACACAGTGTTCGTCTTCGTAGACGATTTCCGCCGGCAGTTCGCGATTGATGATCTTGAGAAAAATGCTGTCAGCCATGGTGCCGCTCCGCAAGGTTCAGGTGAAATCCAAGGCGCGCGCCTGACCCTCAGGGACGCCGCCCAGGGGTGGTTCCGCTGCGCTCCTCGGCGGTGAGTTGGCGCGCTTCGGATTCCAGCATCACGGGTATGCCGTCGCGAATCGGGTAGGCCAGGCCACTGGCACGACAGATCAACTCCTGACGCTCGCCGTCATACTCCAGCGGAGCCTTGGTCACCGGGCACACGAGAATGCTGAGCAATTGTCGATCCACTAAATCCAGCCTCCAGGCGCGGCAAGGCTACCGCTGCCGTGCCGATAGAATCCTTGTCGAAGTCGCCGATTTTACGGGAAAGGTCGCCTTCGCTCTACGGCTCCAGCCCGAGCATGGGCGCTTCGCGATGGCCGGCGGGAAAGTGGCTCAGCACCAGATCGGGGTCGATGCGCACGTCCCGCCAGTTCATGCGCCAGTCGAGATGCGGCCCGGTGGCGCGGCCGGTCGCACCGACCCGGGCGATGGCATCGCCGCGGGCCACCTCTGCGCCCTCCTCGACCAGGATCTCGCTGAGATGGATAAAGGTGGAGCTCAGCCCCTGACCATGGTCGAGGATCAGGGTGCCGCCGGAAAAATACATATCGGGGTGGACCAGGCGCACGACGCCGGCAGCCGGCGCGCGCACCAGGGTTCCGGTCGGTGCCGCGATGTCCAGCCCGTAGTGGGGATTCCTGGGAACGCCGTTGTAGATCCGCGCGCTGCCGTAGACCCCGGTGATCGGGCCCTCCAGCGGTCGCGTGAAGCCGTCGAGAAAGTCCTGTCGCGACGATATTCGGCCGCGGGCCCGGTCGACCAGTTGCTGCTCGCGGCGAATGCGTTCCAGCACCTCCGGAGGCGGCGTCACCGTGCGCTGCGGCACCCCATCGATACGCTGGACCTGATATTGCCGCTGACCAACCGCGAAACGCAGGCTTCGCTGCCCCAGCGGATCGATCACCGTCAGCTCGATTTCCGGCGGCGCATCCCGGCCCAGACCGAGCACGAAATAACCGTCGCTCCCGACCTCGACCCGCTTGCCCGCCAGGGTGACCCTGGCCACCGGCGCGACCCGGCCGACGACCATTCCTCCCTGCTGCCAGATACCTGTCTCTTATACACATCTCCGAGCCCACGAGACTAGGCA
>CAJXRS010000138.1 GCA_913060555.1 uncultured Gammaproteobacteria bacterium
TGGAAGAACGCGTGCATGATCAGTTGCAAGCGATCGCCGACGATCCCAAATTGGTGCGTGCGTTCTTCAAGTGTCCATCTGAAGCCTATATTTCTGACTTATTAGTATATTACTTTCCGCGCGCACCACTGGTGGTTGTGCCAAGACTGAACCCGGGCCAATGGGGTAGAATCTCAGCCGGCGGGCCCGGCGAACCAGTCCGCGACCTTTCGGTGGATGCGCCTGCGGCTTATCCACCTTACGTCCAGGCGTCCAGGCGTCCAGCGCCACCGCCGTCCTCGTAGGGCAATGGATAAGCGCAGCGTATCCGCCATTCCCTCGAGGCATCGCCCGGGCGTCAGTCGATGCCCAGCTTCTTCAGCTTGTAGCGGATTTGCCGAAAGGTGATGCCCAGCCGCTCGGCGGCGGCGGTGCGATTCCAGCGGGTCGCCATCAGGGTGCGCTCCAGCACGGCGCGCTCGATGTTGTCCAGCCAGGCATCCAGGCTGCCGGCGGCGACGATTTCCGCATCCGTGGGCAGTGCGGCTGCATTTTCGCCGACATTGCCGCTGCCCGCCGGTCCAGGCTGCAAGGGTGAGGGGGTGGGCGAGGCGATATCGGTGGGCATCAGGCGCAGGTCGTGGACCTCGATGCGCTGGTTTTCGCACAGGGTGAAGGCGCGCTCCAGGATGTTCTCCAGCTCGCGCACATTGCCCGGAAAATCGTACTGTTCCAGCACCGCCAGCGCAGCGGCACTGAGGACCGGAGGTTCGCCGCCGACCTCGTCGCTGAATCGTTTGAGAAAATGATCGGCCAGTGCCGGAATGTCTTCGGCATGCTCGCGCAGTGGTGGCACGGCGATCTCGATGACGTGAATCCGATAGTACAGGTCCTGGCGGAAGCGGCCGGCGGCGACCTCTTGTTCGAGATCCCGGTGGGTGGCGCTGAGAATCCGGACGTCGACCGGGATCTCGCTGCCCTCGCCGACCCGGCGGATGGTCTTTTCCTGGATGGCGCGCAGCAGCTTGACCTGCATGGCCAGCGGCAGGTCGGCGATTTCGTCGAGAAACAGGGTGCCGCCTTCGGCCATCTCGAACAGCCCCCGCTTGTCCTGGTGGGCACCGGTAAAGCTGCCCTTGATATGACCGAAGAACTCGCTCTCCATGAGTTCGGCGGGAATGGCGCCGCAGTTGACGGGCACAAAGGGTGCGTCGGCTCGGGCGCCGCCGCGGTGGATGGAGCGGGCGACGATTTCCTTGCCACTGCCCGAGGGGCCGCGGATGCAGACTGGCGCCTGGCTGCGCGCGACCCGGGCGATCTGGCGGCGCAGGTACTGGATGGGTAGGGATTCGCCGACGAAGTCCTGAAAGCCTTCGGGCTCCGCATTTGGATGCGCGTTGGCCAGCTTCAGCGCGTTGTGCACCAGGGTGCGCAGTCGCGGCAGTTGAATGGGCTTGGAGACGAAGTCGAAGGCGCCGCGCTGCAGGGCCTGTACCGCGATCTCGGTGTTGCCGTAGGCGGTGATCATGGCCACGGGGAGTTCCGGGTACCTGAGCTGGACATGATCGATCAATTCCAGGCCATCGCCGTCGGGTAGGCGCATGTCGGTCAGACAGACGTCGTAGGCATCGCGTTTCAGCGCGTCGATGCCATCGCGCAGGCTGGCGGCGGTGGTGACGCGGAGATCGAGCTGATTGAGGGTGATGGTAAGCAGTTCCCGGATATCGGGTTCGTCGTCGATGACGAGGGCTTTGCGCATCGCGGATACTCTGGCTGTCTGCGGGTTAGCGGTCATTTGCTGTGGGGCTCGATACGGCGGTGTGGATGGGCAAAGCCGATTCGGAAGCAGGCGCCCGTGGGCTCTTCTCCCTGGGCGGCGGATCCTTCCCGGCACTCCAGGGTGGCATGGTTCATTTCACAAAGTTCGCGGGAAATATACAAGCCGAGTCCGGTGCCGTTGTGAGAGGTGGTGAAAAAGGGCTCGAACAGGCGTTCGCGCTGCACCGCCGTGATGCCCGCGCCGCGGTCCTGGACTTCCAGCCAGGGCCGACCGTTGTCTGGGTCGGTGTCGGTGCGGATGCGCGCCCAGCGGACGCCGCAGTGTTGTTCGCTGTGGCGCAGCGCGTTGTCGAGCAGGTTGACCAGTACCTGCTGGAGGTGGGTGGCGTCGAACTCGATGGTTGCCGGCGCGCCGGTGTCGATTTCCAGGGTGGCGCCGGCGTCGGGCAGTGCCTCCAGGTCACGGGCGAATTCGCGCACCCAGGACTGGAGCTCGAAACGCGAGCCCTGTGCCGGTTGCTGGCGGGACAGCTTGAGCACGTTTTCGACGATGTCGTTGATGCGATCGGTATGGGTGATGATGATTTCCGTGAGCCTGCCGGTCTGGGTATCCAGGGCGCAGGTCTCGCGCAGCAGTTGCGCGGCGTGGCTGACTGCCCCCAGGGGGTTGCGGATTTCGTGGGCGATGCCGGCAGTCAGCTTGCCCAGGGAGGCGAGTTTGAGCTGCTGCGCCCGCTGTGCCTGGGCGCGATTGTCTTCGAGAAAGATCAGCGAGCGTCCGCCGCCTTCCTGCTCCAGCGGCGCAAAGCTGGGTTGGACTTCATTGCCGGCGGCATGGAACACCGGCGGCTGTAGCCACGGGTAAATCTTCCAGCGCTGATAGAGTTGGTTGAGTTCGGGAATGACGCTGAGCAGTTGGCGCGGCGCCAGGGGGCGTTGGCTTTGGTGGCCGCCGAGCAGGCTGACCGCGGCCTGGTTGATGAGTTCGATCTGCCCCGACCGGTTGATCACCATCAGGCCGGTGCGCATGCGTTGGATGATGCGCTCGTTGAGCTGTTCCAGACGGGCGGTTTCGTCGGCCTGCAGCGCTTGCTGGCGCCGGGCATCGCGCAGCCTGTTGTTGAGCTGGCCGATGCCCACCGCCACGGCAAACAGCAGCGCGCCCAGCAGCCCGGCGGCAAACAGGTTGGGTTCGCCACCGCGCAATCCCAGGGCTGCCTCCTGGGTGAGCAGGGTAAGGCTGGCGATGGCGGCGAGCAGCAGGCCCAGCCGCGTGCGCAGCACGACGGCCGCACAGGCGGTGGTGATGACCATCGGCAGCGCAAAGCCGCTGGCGAGACCGCCGCCGGCGGAGATGATGATCCCCAGGGCGGCAACGTCGAGTAGCAGGTGGGCGAAAAACGCGGCCTCGCCGAGGACGAAACCGCGCGCCAGCGCATGGAGCAGGAACAGCGCCGAGCCGGCCGCAAACAGATAGGTGCCGCTGGCGTACATCGGCAGGTGCAGCGCGGCGAACAGATCCCGGCCCGCTCCGCTCAGCAGCAGGCTGAGAAACAGCAGAGAGAAGGCGATCCGGTACAGGGCGTAGAGTCGGATCGCGCCGCTCGTCTGGGCGCCAACGTCCCGGGGGCGATCTGCCATGGCGTCTCCTGGCGGTTTTGCGGGTGATGAAATTTTAGTCGAGAATGGCCGCTCTCCCGCTGCTCGGCGTCTCAGTTTCATGAACCGGCTCACTATCTCTTTGGCGCAACTCAACCCCCTGGTCGGCGATATCCCGGGGAATGCGGAGCAGATCGTCGCTGCGTTGCGCACCGCCCGCGATCGGCACGGTGCCCAGGTCGCCGTGTTCCCCGAGCTGGCGTTGATCGGCTATCCGCCCGAGGATCTGTTGTTGCGGCCGGCGCTGCAGTCCCGCGTCGAGCGCGGATTGCAGGTGGTGATGGCGGCCTGCAGCGGCATCGTCGCGGTGCTCGGTTATCCGTGGCGCGAGGGTGACCGGCTCTATAACGCGGCCGGCGTGATCCGCGATGGCCAGTTGGTTGCCCGCTACTACAAGCAGAGTCTGCCCAATTACCAAGTGTTCGACGAGCAGCGCTATTTTGCCCCCGGCGATGCGCCCTGTGTGGTCGATCTCTGCGGTGTGCCCACCGCCATCACCATCTGCGAGGACATCTGGCGGCCGGAACCCACTGCTTGTGCGGCCCGCGCGGGCGCGCGCCTGATGATCAATCTCAATGCTTCGCCTTTTCATCGCGGTAAGCAGGAGCGCCGCCACGATGTGCTGGCGGCGCGCGCGCGCGAAGGGCGGATGCCGATCGTCTATGTCAACCAGGTCGGCGGCCAGGATGAGTTGATCTTCGATGGCGGTTCCATGCTGGTCGATGCCGGCGGCGCGGTCTGTTATCAGGCGCCGCAAATGAGGGTGGGCGTGTTTCCGGTGAGTATCGACCTGATCGACGGTCACCCGGAAGTAGCACGCCAGCAGATCACGCCGGCGCTGGAGCCGCTGGCCTCGGTCTATCAGGCGCTGGTGTTGGGCGTGCGCGATTATGTGCGCAAGAACGGTTTTCGGGGCGTGGTGATCGGTCTTTCCGGCGGTATCGATTCCGCGCTCACGCTGGCGATCGCGGTGGATGCCCTGGGCACGGAGCAGGTCGAGGCGGTGATGCTGCCCTACCGCTATACCTCCCAGCTCAGCCGGGATCTGGCGAGCGAGCAAGCGGAACGCTTGAGAGTGCGATATCGGACCATCGACATCGCGCCTGTGGTGGACGCCAGCATGGCGGCGCTGGCCGAGGAGTTCGCCGGCCTGGATGCCGACAAGACCGAGGAAAACCTCCAGGCCCGCGCCCGCGGCATGCTGCTCATGGCGATCTCCAACAAGAAGGGCTCGCTGGTGCTCACCACCGGCAACAAGAGCGAGATGGCGGTCGGCTACGCGACCCTCTATGGTGACATGGCCGGCGGCCTGGACGTGCTCAAGGATGTACCCAAGGTCACGGTGTTCGAACTGGCCCGCTATCGCAACGGGCTCTCGCCGGCGATTCCCGAGGAGGTGATCACCAGGCCGCCCTCGGCGGAACTGGCGCCGGACCAGAAGGACGAGGATTCTCTGCCACCCTACCCGGTGCTGGATCGTATCCTCGAACTCTACGTCGAGCAGGATGCCAGCGCCGTGGACATCATCGCCCAGGGTTTCCCGGCGGGGGATGTCCACCGGGTGCTGCGCATGGTGGATCTCAATGAATACAAGCGCCGTCAGGCACCCATCGGGTTGCGGGTCAGCCAACGCGCCTTTGGCCGCGACCGGCGTTACCCGATCACCAACGGCTGGCGGCCGGGGGGTTGAGTGCGGCTGCCGCCACAGTCGCAGCCACCGGAGTCGACTAGCGGACTTTCAGCCCCATGGTATTTGCGATCAGGTTGCGCAGCATCTGTGAACTGCCGGCGGCGATGGTGGTGCTGCGCGCATCCCGGTAATGGCGTTGCATGTCGTACTCCATCATGTACGAGTAACCGCCCAGGATCTGCATCCCTTGGTTGGCCACCTCGGCAAAGGTTTCGGAGCCGAACAGTTTCGCTTCGGTGACCTCCCGCAGTGCGGACTCCCCCTTGGCCACCTTGGCGGCCGCGCGCAGCATCAGCATTCGCGCGGCGTCGACCCTGGTCTGCATGTCCGCGAGCAGGTGGGCAATGGCCTGGAACTCTCCGATGGGTCGGCCGAACTGTTTGCGCTCCCGGGCGTACTCCAGGGCTTCGTCGACCACGGTCTGAGCATTGCCAACGTAGCCGGCGGAAGTGACGATGCGCTCGAACAGCAACCCCGACAGCATGCAATTCCAGCCCCCATTGGTGGCGCCAATGCGCTGCGAGTCGCTGATCCGCACATTGTCGAAAAACACTTCGTTGAGCCCCAGCATTCGGGCACCGAAGGTGCGCAGCCGGCGTATGGTGACCCCGGGCGTGTCGTTGGGTACCAGAAAGGCGGTGATACCTTTTTGGTAGGGTGCCTGGAGATCGGTCTTGCAATACAGAGTAATGACATTGTTCTCGGCGTCGGCCGCCGTGGAAAACACTTTCTGGCCGTTGATGACCCAGTGGTCGCCATCGCGGGCCGCCAGGGTGCGCATGTTGCCGGCGTCGGATCCGGCATCCGGCTCGGTCATCGAGATGGACATGCGGATTTCCCCCCGAATGAGCCGGGGCAGCCAGGCGGCCTGCTGTTCTTCGCTGGCGTTGTTGAGCAGCGACAGGCCGCTGAACACCGACAGGCCGTAGGCTTCGAGAAAGCTGTAAGCCTTGCGTCCCAGTTCCTCGCCAACCAGCGCCATATCAATGACATTGCCGCCGAAGCCGCCGTAGCGTTCCGGAAACGGCAGTCCGATCAGCCCCATGTCGACCCAGGCCTGGTAGACCTCATAGGGGTAATGGCCGTTCTCGTCGTGGTCTCGGATGTACTCCGGGGTCGCGGTCGCATCCATCATGCGGCGCAGGTTATCGAGCAGCATCCGCTGCTCATCGGTGCAATCGAAGTTCATGCTTGGCTCCTGGGGGCTCTGTCCGCAAGCGTGCTTTCCCGCAGCTGTGCCCTCCAAGGCAGGTACGGGGGCTGGACTCATGACTTGGGCGAACGGACAGGTAGCATTCGCACCCTGCAACCCGCCGGGCTGGCGCCGAAAAACGCGTCGCATCGAGAGTAACGCTTTTGGTTCGTCACTGTATAGGAGCAGCCTTGTCCAATATGAAGTGAGTCTGGAGGGAGGCGGCTGATTCCAATATGAAA
>CAJXRS010000139.1 GCA_913060555.1 uncultured Gammaproteobacteria bacterium
GAGATCATGCCTAGTCTCGTGGGCTCGGAGATGTGTATAAGAGACAGGCTGGACGCAGACGGTATAGGGGATGAAGCGATCGCCCATCTCCATGCCCGGACTGCCTGGCGGCATGCCCGGCACGGCGAGGCCGCGCGCCCCGGCGGGGTGAGCGGCCAGAAAGCGCGCCATACTGGTCGCCGGCACATGCCCCTCGACGATCAGTCCGTCCGCCGTCACTCCGGTATGGCAGGATTGCATGCGCTGCAGGATGCCCAGTTCCCGCTTGCGCTCGGCCAGCGCGCCCGCGTCCAGCTCCACCGCGCGTGCGGCGATGCCATGGGCATCGAGGTGCTCGATCCACTTCGCACAGCAGCCGCAGTTGGCGTCCTTGTAGACTGTCACGGGCTGTTCCGGAGACCCGGCCACCGCGACGCCACCACAGAGTCCCGTCGCCATCACCGTCGCCAGCAGCACCCCGCGCATCCATGGTGTTCCTGTCATGGCCTGCCACCACTTGCCGCCGCCAAGAATCCACCCTGTCTTCGCCAGACAGCTGGCGGTGTCCCACTGGAGCGGCCACTGTCGCTGGCACAAGCCCGCCGGACCGCCGGACATTGATTGCCGACGTTTGGAATCGCCCTCGGCACTGAGTACAGCCGACACGCGGGGTCGCGCGTGAAACCGATCGATCGCAGACAATTCATCAGGCCGGCGGGTGGTCGCGGGCAGGAAAGCAGCAACCGAGCTGGTAGCGCAGCACACTGGCCACTCTGGCAGGCTCTCGATCCGCTATCGAATCGAGGTGCCTGCAACAAAAAAAAATGACTGGCGGCGCTTTTAGAAGGCTCTCCGCCATTTCCCGCGATCATTACGCCGATCGCTCGAATACATAGGGCTCCAGGCTCTCCTGGGCCTGGATGCGGAGCTTGTGCCACTGGCCGCCACCATAGTAGGCCAGGGCGCCGGGCTCGGCGTTGCCCTCATGGTTGTAGTAGGACAGGCAGTCGCGGAACGGGGCGGTGGCGACATCCACCTTGCGGCAGTGATCGGCGTAGCGCTCCTCGGCCTCCGGGGTGACGTCGACGATGTCGGCATCCCGCTCGCGCAGCGTCTTCAGCATCCACAGGACGTATTCGGCGTGCGCCTCGATGGCATCCGTGAAGTTGAAGCTGCCGCCGCCACCCTGGGGCCCGGTGACGATGAACAGATTGGGAAAGCCGTGGCTGTGCAGACCGAGAAAGGTCTTGGTGCCCTCGTCTTCCCACTTCTGCTTGAGGGTCTTGCCTTCGCGGCCGACGATCATGTTGAAGGTCGCGGTGGCCATCCACTGGAAGCCGGTGGCGTAGATCAGCACGTCAAGCGGGTATTCGACACCGTCGTGCACCACGCCGCGCTCGTTGATCTCGCTCACCCCCCGCGGCGCGGTGTCGACCAGATGCACATGGGGCAGATTGAAGGTGGGCAGGTACTCGTCGTGGAAGGTGGGTCGCTTACAGCCGTAGGCGTAATAGGGCTTCAGGGCCGCCGCCGTTTTGGGATCCTCGACGATCTCGTCCACCCGGGCGCGGATCTGCTCCATGATGCGGAAGTTGGTATCCAACTGCTTCTGCATGATTTCTTCGGGGGAAAGCTTGGGCGCGTTGGGATCGCGTTTTTTGCTCTCCATGGGGACCTTGCCGGAGAGATAGTCGTCGTTGGCGCGGATCGCCGTGCGCCCGGAGGAGATCTTGGCGAAACGCGCGCGCCGGGCGCGCGCCCAGCCGGGCTCGTGCTGCCAGGTCTCGACCTCCTCCGGCGTGGTCTCGCGCTGATCGCGGACATCGACCG
Source organism: uncultured Gammaproteobacteria bacterium (assembly GCA_913060555.1). Classification (GTDB taxonomy): domain Bacteria; phylum Pseudomonadota; class Gammaproteobacteria; order Pseudomonadales; family Porticoccaceae; genus JAGPUQ01. Next base: position 1,810 of record CAJXRS010000139.1, read on the forward strand.
ACGAGGGCGTGCGCTGAAAGACATAGAGCTCCTCGACCACCTTGGCGAGTTCCGGAATCACCTGCACGGCGGTAGCGCCGGTGCCGATGATGCCCACCCGCTTGCCTTCGAGAGGTACATCGTAGTCCCAGCGCGAGGTGTGGAAGGACGCGCCCCGGAAGGTTTCCATACCCTGGATCTTGGCCAGCTTAGGCGTGGTGAGAATGCCATTGGCAAGGATCACATATCTGGCCTTCATGGCATCACCACGGTCGGTCGCGACAACCCAACGCTTGGCGCTGTCGTCCCACTCGGTCTTCTCGACCGTGGTGTGAAACAGGCAGTGGTCGTAAAAGCCGAATTTGTCGGCCATCCTCTGACAGTATTCGAAGATCTCGAAACCGCCGGCGAACTTCATCGAGGGGTAGTAACCCATTTCCTCGAGCAGCGGCAGATAGCTATAGGACTCGACATCACAGGCGATGCCCGGATAGCGGTTCCAGTACCAGGTGCCACCCACGTCACCGCCCTTCTCGCAGAAGCGGACATCGGTGAATCCGGCTTCGCGCAGCCGGTACCACAGCAACAGACCCGCAAACCCCGCACCGACCACCAGGATTTCGCAGTCGTCGTCCAGCGCCTCGCGGGGTACCGGGGCCGTGGAATGCACGTCGGCGAGGTAGCGGCTGAATTCGCCCTCCATGGACACATAGTCGGCGGCCCCGCGGCGAGACTCCTTGAATTCCCGGTACTTGGCCTGCTCCTCGGCATTGAAGACCGCCCCGGAGGGCTCTTCGGGCAGCGCCTTGAGGTGGTCGTCGTCGAGCACCGCATAACCCTTGCCGGTGACATGGGCATGGGCGTTTTGGGCCCGGGTGTCAAAGATTTTCAGGCCGGTTTTCGGGTCGATACGAATCGCGGTTCTCGTCATGGTCTCAACTTCTCTCTGCACTGGAATGTAATAGATTCAGAACGCAGCATGCCTTTCGGTTATTCATCCCGAATGCGCGCGTCCCACTTCGGTATATGGCCCAGTAAACCAAAGACTGGCGGCCGATGACAGCCCCCGCCCCGGATCTCTGGTGACCTGGGGGATTTTCCGAGTCCAGGCACAGGAGTCACAGCGCCAGGCCGACGCCAAGTAACCGCTACCCACCTACCCCCGCAAGTGCTGTGTCTTGGCCGGCGCCGGCGCGCTGTTTAGAATGCGCAGCTCAGCCTGTTACGAGCCACCATGAGTCGACGCACGCCACTGCACGAAATCCACGTCGCCGCGGGTGCGCGCATGGTGGCGTTCGCGGGCTGGGAAATGCCCCTGCACTATGGCTCCCAGCTGCAGGAACATCACCGGGCGCGCAGCCACGCCGGGCTGTTCGATGTCAGCCACATGACCATCTTGGACATTGCCGGCACCCACGCCGAGCAGTGGCTGCGCGAGCTGCTCGCCAATGACGTGGCGCGCCTGCAGACGGCCGGCACCGCCCTCTACGGCGCCATGCTCAATGAGCGCGGCGGCGTCATCGACGACCTGATCACCTACCGCCTCGAGGACCGCTATCGGCTGGTCTGCAATGCCGCCACCAGATCCCGGGTGCTGGAATGGATCGAGCGCCAGTCGCGGAATCGCGCAGTGACGATCGCGGAGCGAACCTGCACCGCGATGATCGCCGTGCAGGGACCACGGGCAGCGGCCACACTGGGCGGCGTCTTGCGTCAATACGCCAGTCGGCTCGACGCCCTGGAGCCCTTCTGCGCCACCTGGTTCGGCGACTGGCTGGTGGCACGCACTGGATACACCGGCGAGGACGGCTTCGAGATCATGCTGCCCGGGGACGCGGCTCCGGCCTGCTGGCAGGCCCTGGTGGCGACCGGTGCCCGTCCCGCAGGACTGGGCGCACGCGATACCCTGCGCCTGGAGGCAGGGCTGAACCTGCACGGTCACGAGATGGACGAGGACGTATCACCGCTGGAGGCCAATATGGGCTGGACGGTGGCCTGGGAGCCCAACGACCGCAACTTCCAGGGCAGGGTCGCTCTCGAAGCCCTGCGCGACAGCGACGACTATCAGGTACTGACCGGGCTGGTCATGACCCAGCCCGGTGTGCTGCGTGCCGGTCAGCTGGTCCACCTGCCGGGCAGCGACGAACCCGGGGTCATCACCAGTGGCACCTATTCGCCCACCCTGGGTCACGCCATCGCCCTGGCGCGGGTTCCGCGCGTCGAGGCGCGACAGGCTCTGGTGGACATACGCGGCCGCCGAGCCCCGGTGCGCATCGTGCGCCCCCCCTTTGTCCGCCGCGGCAAAAAAGTTTACAACTGAGCCTGCCCCGGCGGGCCCCCTGCAACCTGCGTCCGGCGTGCGTGACCCGCAGCCGGCGAGCGGAGAGACACCATGGTCGATACCCCCAAGGAGCTTTGCTACCGAGAGACCCATGAATGGGTGCGCGACGAAGGCGACGGCACCGTGACCGTGGGCATCACCGACTACGCCCAGGAAAGCCTGGGAGATATCGTCTATGTGGAGTTGCCGGCGATCGGCGACGACCTGGAAACTGGTCAGGAAGCGGGCGTGGTGGAATCCGTGAAGGCGGCATCCGATATCTATGCCCCGGTGTCGGGCACCGTGGTGGCCATCAACGAGGTACTGGAAGAGACCCCGGAGATCATCAATGCCTCGCCCTATGGCGACGGCTGGTTCTACCGCCTGGAAGTGGCTGATGCCGCGGAACTCGAGGATTTGCTCGATGCGGAGGGCTACCTGGAGGTGGTCGAGGAGGAAGAGGCGGGCTGAGCCCCGCGGAGCGCAGCGTCGTGTGCCTGGTCGCAGTCGCCTTTTGCCATCGCCCCGACTATCCGCTGGTCGTGGTCGCCAATCGTGACGAATACTATGATCGGCCGGCGTTGGCGGCGCACTTCTGGGAGGATCACCCGCACATTCTCGGTGGCCGCGACCAGGAGGCCGGGGGCACCTGGTTCGCGGTCGACCACAGCGGCCGCTGGGCCACGGTGACCAACTACCGGGGCGGCGCCATCGGCGCCAATGCCCGCTCCCGCGGCGAGCTGCCGGTGGGTTTTCTCAATGCCGGGCAGCCGGCGCCGGTCTACGCTGCCGGAGTGACCGCCAACGCGCATCGCTATCGCGGTTTCAGCCTGCTCGCCGGCAGCCCGGAGGACCTGGCCTATTGCACCAACCAGGACCCGGATGCGCGCACCCTGGCACCCGGCATCTACACCCTGAGCAACGAGGTCCTCGACACGCCCTGGCCCAAGGCCGAGTATGCGCGGCACATGCTCACCGCGGTACTCGACGAGCCGGGCCCGCTTTCCCCGGACCGCCTGCTGGCGATCCTAGGATCGCGCGAGCAGTTTCCCGACACCCACCTGCCGGACACCGGGATCGGTCTGGAGATGGAGCGGGTGCTGTCGGCGCCTTTCATCGTCTCGGACAGCTATGGCACCCGGGCCACCACGGTGCTGACCATCCGTAGCGACGGCGAAGTGTACTTCGCCGAACAGTGTTATCGCCGTGGCAAACCCACCGGGCGTCGGGATTACCACTTCCGGCGTGGCGACCGCCCAGCCTGACCCCGGCGCCGGCAGCTGGAAGCAGCCCAAGGACCTAGTGGGCCTCAGCGCGCGTCCGGATCCAGCCACCGGGAACGCAGCACAGGAGCCGGCCCCAGGCGCCGATAACCAGAGGTTGAGGGAACATAGAGCGGGTGCTTGGGCTCTCCCAGCCGGGTGATGGCCAGGCATTGCAGTTCCGGCACCAGGGAGCGCACCGCCCGACTGCGGCCCAGCAGGCGTCCCCGATTGCCCCAGGCAGCGACCACCAGCTGGGACTCAGCATACAGACGCAGCAACCAGCGGTCGTTGCCGGCCCCGATCAAGCCCTCCGGCAGCGCCGCCAGCCGCGCCAGCTCCACGCCAGAAGCGCAGCGGCGCGCGAACAGATTGGCCACCGCCAGGCCACCGTAGCCCCAGGCGCGAGCGAAGCCCAGGCAGCGGCGCACGCTGTGGTCGTCCCGCACCTCATCGGCAGCGGCCGGATTCAACATGATGAACAGCACCTGCGGGCCCGGCGCCCAGCGGCGCCAGAGCGCATAGCGATAGCGCCGGCAGCGGGAAAAGCGGGCATCCGCATCCATGGCAGGCAACTCGAAGCGCCGCCGGGCGCGCTCCGACGCGCCCGGCGATCAGTCTTTCCGGTAACCGGCGGTCGGGCAGCCAAGGCAGCGGGCGAAAGTATTCTTCGCCGGCCAGACGACCAGCTTCTCGCCAGACTCCTTGACGTTGCCTCCGGCCGCCGAGAACGGCAGGCCGACAATCCAGATCGCCGTGCCCAGCACCGTGGCCGCCAGCAGCGCCGGCCGGCCGATAACCAGGTCCGCGCCCATCTCGATCGCGGAGGGCGCATTGGCATCCTCGGCATTATCGGCGGCCGCCAATGTCGGGTGGCAGAGCAGCAGTGCCGCCGCCAGCACCAGGGGCCGGGTCATTCTGCCGTTTCTGACCAGTTGCAGTGTCACCGTTGTTCCCTCCAGAGTGATTCCCATCAAGGGGTTACCCGATCCTCGGGCAGGTCCGCGCGAGTATAAGGGCCGCGGCAGGATGACGCCAACGCACGGGGTTCACAATTCACAAAACGCCCATGCAGCCGCCGGCGGGCCGCGGTTGGAC
>CAJXRS010000140.1 GCA_913060555.1 uncultured Gammaproteobacteria bacterium
CACCTCTCTATTCGTCGGCAGCGTCAGATGTGTATAAGAGACAGGGTGGACATCGACGCCGCGACCGAAGTCATGACGGTGGCATTGAAGGATATCGAGGGCGCGACGCTGTTCCAGCAGGTGCTGGAGCCCGGTCGCGGGCATTCGCTCAGACGCCGGAATTTGCGATAGCCACTTGGTTCCCGGCTGTCGGAGCGGCCGGGTGGGGGAGGTGGTGCCCGAGGCCGGAGTCGAACCGGCACGACCTTGCGGTCGAGGGATTTTCGTACCACTTCGGCTTTCGCCGCCGCCATCGGCGTTCGTGGTCTGGAGCACGCCTTCACCCTGGCCATGCGGCTGTAGGTGCCCGCCGTCTGCTCTCTACACCTTCCCGCCGTCAGGGCCGGGCTTGGCTCGGCGTTGGCTCGGCCGCGGAGTGCCGACCAGGGCTTTCGCCGAATTTGACGGGTGTCACCCGCCGGGTTTCCCCGCCGGGGCTCAAATTATCTCAAGTCCCTTGTGTCTACCTGTTCCACCACTCGGGCGCGGTGCCGGAGTAACCATAAGCCAAGGCGGCGGCGCGCGCCAGCGCGGCGCGAGCACAAGAAAGGGTATGGAGGCTGGAGTCGGAATCGAACCGGCGTACGCGGAGTTGCAGTCCGCTGCATGACCACTCTGCCATCCAGCCCGCAGAGGCCGCGCATTGTAACCGAGCCGGTCGGGCGATGACAGCGCGCGACGCCATCCCGCCCTGGGTCACAATTGCCGGCCAGCGCCAGCCCCCTGGGTCAGGGTGCCGGCAACAGGCGCCTCACCGACGCTGCCGCTCTCCAGCCGCCAATGGCTTCGCCCGGCGATGGCGCTGATCGCTCTCCTGCGCATCAGCATTCCCGTCTGGCATCGGCCGTACTCCGCCATGTTCACCCTGGGAAAAATAGGATAGGTTATCCGGTAGGCTTGCGGCTGGGCTGCGGGGAAGCTCGCCCTTCACCGAAGATGGCCGGGAGGTGTCTAGTGAGCTGACAGACACGTCAAGGACCCATCGGCAAGAGCCCATGCCACGAGGAGGCTCTGGTCCGCAGAAAACCCTCAGTTTCGGACCAGCCTTGCCCGGGGTCTCGAATCCGTTTTCGACCATCACAACAAAAAACGCAGAGATAATTGATCATGGAAAAACAACGAGTTGCCAATGCCCTGCTGCTACTCCGCCTGGGCGTCTTTATCGTGATGCTCATGTGGACGCTGGACAAGTTCGTCAATCCCCAGCATAGCGGTGCCGTCTTTGAACATTTTTACGGCTTTGGCGGGCTTTCAAGTACGGCTTTCATGATTATCGGCGCATTACAGCTGGTGGTGGTACTGGCCTTTGTGGCCGGCTTCATGAAGCGTTTCAGCTACGGAATCGTGCTCATATTGCACGGCATTTCGACCCTGTCCTCCTGGCAGCAGTATCTGGACGCCTTCAACAACCTGCTGTTCTTTGCCGCCTGGCCGATGTTGGCGGCCTGTATCGCGCTCTATCTGCTGCGCGATCTGGACACCCGCTGGACCATCGACGATCGCCGCCAATAAATCGCGATGCAATCAACTGACCGTGATCGGTGCGCTTCGTGCCTCAGCCGTGATCGGTGCGCTTCGTGCCTCAGCCGTGATCGGTGCGCTTCGTACCTCAGCCGTGATCGGTGCGCTTCGTACCTCAGCACACCCTATGCCTGTTGGTCGATTGGCAGGGACAGCCGGCAATGATATCGCCATAGGGTGCGTTGACAAAGGAAACGCACCATCGCCATCACCACCCCGTGTTCGGTGCGCTTCGTACCTCAGTCATAGGGTGCGTTGACAAAGGAAACGCACCATCGCCACCGCCTATACCTCATCGCGCGCGGTGGAAAGCTATTCCCCACCATCGACCATAAAATCGCCGTTATGGCCCCAATCGGCTGGGTAGATCCCCCGTTCGACAAAACGGTGAAAACTGGAATAAGGCCAATCCGCAACGCAAGAAACCAAACCATGCTTGACCGGATTCCAATGAATGTAATCCACATGGCGATTGAAATCGTTTTGATCCGTGATCCAATGCGCCCAGAACCGTCGCTGCCATATCCCGCGCTCCCGGCGTTTTATTCGGCTTGGTGAACGATATTCCTGCGGTGCTATATGCCGGGAAAAATAGCTTTTTAACAATCGCCAGCGAGTGGCGTAATCCGTGTCGCTTTCGGGCAATGTCCACAGGCAGTGAAGATGGTCCGGCATAACAGCAACGGCGTCCAGAGCAAACGGATAGCGATTTTGGACATAGCGGAAAGCCGCGCGAAACAAATCAATATTGTCCACCAGCAGAGTATTGTCGTGACGTTGCGCCAGGTTAACGGTGAAAAACCAGGTGGCGCCCGGTTGATACAGTCGGCGGTAGTTTGACATGGGATATCCTTATCCGTTGAGGTTGGCGGTTAGAGCTGACAATGTTGCCATAGGGTGCGTTGACGAAGGAAACGCACCATCGCCATTACCGCCGCCGTGTTCGGTGCGCTTCGTGCCTCAGCACACCCTATGTTTGGACGCCTTCAACAACCTGCTGTTCTTCGCCGCCTGGCCGATGTTGGCGGCCTGTATCGCGCGCTATCTGCTGCGGGATATGGACACCCGCTGGAGCATCGACGATCGTGGCGAATCGGCGGCTTCGCCGGGGTAACCGGGCGTGGCGAGCGAGGTCAAGGCTCGGCAGTGCGCCATTTCGTGATGCGGTTGTTGCCCAGGTCCGCGACGAACACACTGCCATCCTTCGCCACGGCGACGGCAAGCGCGTACTCGAACCGCTCTGCCCCCGCTCCCTGGCTGCCGAAGCTGGTGAGAAAAGTGCTTTCAGGCGAGAATTTCTGCACGCGATGATTGTGGAAATCCGCAGCGAACAGGTCCCCCCGAGGGCCAAAGGCAATCGAGGTCACGGTTGAGAACCAGCCGTTGAACGGCCCGTAAATACCACGCGCGAAAGGACCGCCCCATTTGCGCAGGAAGGCTCCATCCGCAGCGAATACCTGAATCCGATTGCCGTAACCATCGGCGATGTACAGGTTGCCGGTTTGATCGAGTGCGACATCGGTCGGATAGTGAAATGCACCTGCCCCATGCCCCGTCCGGCCCGTCGTTCCCCACTGCCGGATAAACGCGCCATCGGGCTTCAGTGCCTGAACGCGCTGACCATAGAAGTCGGCGACATATAGTTCGCCGTTGTTGCCGACGGCGACCCCGCCCGGCGCATTGAATTCACCGGGGCCGCTGCCCGGACCGCCGATGATGCGCCTCGGCGTGCCATCCAGGCCAAATACCTGGATACGATCGTTAAAGTATTCGGGCACATAGAGTTCACCGTCATGGATGGTCAGGTTCATTGGTCGGCCAAGTTCACCGACTCGATCGCCCGGCTTGCCGAACTGGCGTTTGAACTTGCCGTCGAGATCGAACACCTGAATACGGCCATTGCGGGAATCCGCTACAAAGACTTCGTTTCCAGCCACCGCAATACCCGTTGGGTCGGAAAATTGGCCAGGTTCCGAGCCTTTTCCACCCCAGGCCTTGACGAATTCGTAGGGAGGCTCCTGCGCCCGCGGGACAAAAACGATCCAGCCCATCGCGACCAGAATAACCATGGCCATCAGGATGCCGCCGATGACTTTGCGCATTGCGCGTCTCGCCAATACCGCCATCAGAAATTCACCCGGAAACCGGCACGAAGGGTGTAATCATCCTCCAGCGCCGTGCCATGGAGATCCTGCACGACCGGGAACTGCACGATGGCTTCCAATATCCATTTTTTCGTCACGTATTGAAGGCCCGGCGAGAGAAACAGCGTAGATCCGCCTGAGTTTGCATCCTTGTTGCCGCTGATCTTGTTTTTTGCCTGATGCAGAAAATTCGTCTCGATCACCCCGTAGAGGAAACCCGGCACGCCGGTACCCAGATCCCGCGGCAACAGCCGGTACTGCAACGAAGCATCGAGCCGGAACTGGTCGCCAAATTCGAAATCATTGGCTTCGGTGTTGGCCTTGTAGCTGAGCTGGGCATCGACCTGGTAATCCAGGGTCTGGTAGGTCGCCACCACGCCGCCGAGGGGATCCCAGGAGCCCGAACCGGACTGGAGCGGCTGCGGCAATCGGCCAGGGCTATCACTGTCGTCGTCATCCCCTGTTGGCAACTCGATGCTGACAAAGGGTGCGACCCGGAACGTACTGCCGCGCCTGTCCCGCTGCAATAAGGTGTAGCGGGCAAAGACCCGGGCATCGCCGAGGCCGCTTGCGCCACGGGTGAGCCGCTGACCGCCCGGTGTCCTGAGATCGAGTTCCTTGTCGAGATAGGGAAGCACGCCGAACAGCGCGAGCTCGCTGGTGGCGCCGTAGCCGAGCACCGTAACCCCGCCACGCACTTCGAGATTCCTGCCCATGGCACTCGGGTCATCGCCGGCCTTGCGGTACATGAGCTGTTCACGCAGGACAAAGTTGCCCTTGCCCACCGGAAGCGCGGTATTGAACGTTTGCGGCGCGGCATGGGTCAGTTGCGAAACCACCGACGCGGCCACGAGCACCAAAAATACCCGTCCGGGAAGACGGGATGCTCTTATGGCCATCTGCCGGCTCCGGTCATTGTCCGCTGGGCGGTGAGACCTGTTCGAATCCCCTGAGAGTGAACCCCGCCTCCCTGACCGCCTGCTTGGCGACGGCTTCGTCGAGCGCAATACCTTCCTCCATGGTGACCATAACCACGCCCTCGCCGATATGTGTCTCGACACCTTCGACACCCTGCACCGCGAGCAATTTCTTCTCGATGCCATAGGCGCAAAAGGGACAGGCCAGACCATCAACTTCGATCCGGTACTCCGGCCCTGCGGCCAGCACCTCCGCTACCATGAAGAACAGGCTCAGTACAAAGGCCACTCGGACCATTCGCGGTGCGGTCACTGGCAAGTTCATGCTTTGCTCCTGTTACAGGGAGCGCTGGCGTTTTTTACGCTCAGGCCGAGTGCGGACTGCAGAGCTTCAGGAAGGTAGGCAAGGTCCTCGGGCCTGTCCACATCGCGATGCCGCGCGATGGTCGCCCATGACCAGCCCAGCGAAACCAGCCGATCCCGGGTATCGGGCCAGACCTGCTCCGTGCCCCAGGGAACTTGCCGGAACAATTCCGGCGACGTCTTGCGCAGGCTCAGCAAATAATAGCCACCGTCGAACGCCGGCCCGATCACGGCGTCCATTCCGCCGCGCAAGTACTCGACGGCCCGCTGCACATCACAAGTCCCGAGTTCCGGGATATCCGTACCAACCAGGATGGCCCAGGGCGCCGTGCGCAAGGCGGTGTCGAACGCATGGGCCATACGCGCGCCCAGATCGTCGCCATGCTGTGTATGCAGCGAGATGCCATGCTTTGCCGCACAGGACTGCAGAAACGGGTCGTCCGCCGAAGGCGCACACCAGAGTTCGACGTTCGCACCTTTCACGGCCGTGACGCTGGCCAGGGTCCGGTGGACGAGCTCCGCATGCAGGCGCGCGGCGCCGTCCGCGCCGAGGGCGGGGATGAGGCGCGTCTTGGTCTTGCCCGGAAGCGGTGCCCGGGCAAAGACCATCAGGGTTCCTTTGCGCGTCGGTGGGTTCATCGGTAGCGCCGCGCCAGCGTCGCCGGATCCGCGCCCAATGCATAGGCCAGGCGCAACCGCCACATGAGGAGAATGGTCCGCCGAATCCCCTGTGTCTCCCAGCGCCGGCTGGAGGTGATGAGCCTGTGCCGCAGACACAGCGGTCTGCCCGCCGCGCGCTTCAGCCGCCGGCTGATCTCGATATCCTCCATCAAAGGAATGTCCGCGAACCCGCCAATGCGTTCGAAGGTCTCGCGCTCGACGAAAATCCCCTGGTCGCCGGTGGCGATGCCGGTGAGCCGCGAGCGCAGGTTCATCAACCATTCCACAAGGCGCAATGCCCTGGCCTCGCCGGACAGGCGCACATCGAAACGCCCCCACTGGCTGGTTTGCGCCCTCAGCGCACCCAGTAACAGCTCGTGGGTATCGGTTGGCACCAGGGTGTCGGCGTGCACGAACCACAGCAGGTCGCCGCGGGCCGCCCGGGCACCGGTGTTCATCTGACGGGCGCGGCCCGGGCGGCTGCTGATGACGGCGTCGGCCAAGGGTGTTGCCGAGGCGGCGGTGTCATCGGTGCTGCCGCCGTCCACGACGATCACCTGGTGCCCGGCATCGCGCAAGGCCTGCAGTCGGCCCAGGGTCGCCGCGATGGTGTCGGCCTCGTTCAGCGCGGGGATGATGACGGACAGGCGCATGGTTCCATCA
>CAJXRS010000141.1 GCA_913060555.1 uncultured Gammaproteobacteria bacterium
ACGAGATCATGCCTAGTCTCGTGGGCTCGGAGATGTGTATAAGAGACAGGGCCCGCATCCAGGTCGAAGAGGCGCTGCGCGAGATCACCGCCTTCGCGGCAGATATCGACGTCGATCCGGCCCGCCTGCAGGCCCTGGAGGAGCGACTCGGCGCCTACCACCGCCTGGCCAAGCGCCATCGGCTGGAGCCCGAGGCGCTGGCCGAATTCCACCAGCACCTGCGCGCCGAACTCGACGAACTGAGCCATCCGGCACAGAACCTGGAAGCCCTGCGCACCGAACAGGAGCGCCTGGCTACCGCCTACACCAAGGCGGCGGCGGCGCTCGGCCAGGCACGGCGCGAGGCGGCAGCGAGCTTCGCCGCGCTGGTCAGTGCCCGCCTCGCCGATCTGGGCCTGGGCGCGGCGCGGCTCGAGGTCGCCCTGCAGACCCGCTCCGACACCAGGCCCCATCCGACCGGCGCCGAAGTCGCGGAGCTGCTGGTCGCCACCAACCCGGGGCAACCGCCGCGACCGCTGGCCAAGGTGGCCTCGGGGGGCGAGCTATCGCGGATCAGCCTGGCCATCCAGGTGGTGGCAGCGGAAAGAACCCGGGTGCCGGCCATGATTTTCGACGAGGTGGACGTAGGCATCGGCGGCGCCACGGCAGCCGTGGTCGGTCAGCTGCTGCGCCGCCTGGGCAGCGGCGGCCAGGTCATTGCCATCACCCACCTGCCGCAGGTCGCCAGCCATGCCCACCAGCACCTAGTAGTGACCAAGACCACCGCGGGCAGCGACACCACGACCGCCCTGCAGGCGCTGGTCGCGGGCGAGCGCGTCGACGAGATCGCACGCATGCTGGGCGGGGCCCGCATTACCCAGAAAACCGTGGCACACGCGCGCGATCTGCTGGCCCAGGCGGCGGCCGAGTAGCGCTTCGTTACAGCGCCGCGAAAATGGCCGGGACGGTCAGCGTTCGAGCACCCAGCTCAGGGAAAGCAGATCCACGCCCGGATTGATCTTGTCGAGATCGGCATTGGAGATGTGCTCGATTTCGAGCCGCAGCTGCTGTGCGGGTGCCATTCGCCAGGCCACGAAACCCCGGGTGTGGAATTCCAGCGGCTGGCCGAGATTCTTGCCGCCACCCTCGTGATAGACACCCAGCCCCGCGCCCAGGCCCCAGGACCAGCGGTCGCCGATGGCGAATTCGCGAACGCCGCCGGCACCCAGATACCAGTTGCCCTCCGGCCGGGCGACCAGCTGCAGTGCCGGGCGAATCGACCAGAACCCGCTCAGCTCGCGCCCCTCCAGGCCGAGGTTCACCGCCCCGCGGGTGTTGGCGTCGAACACGCCAAACGCGGTAGCACCCACGCTCACCCGAGACCCCTCGGCGCTGGCGGCGGCTGCCAGGAGGACGCACCACAGCGCCGCCACCGGGGCCCGGACAAACCTTCCCTTGCGCTTGTCGTTCAGGGTCGATCACTCGCAAAGACCAATGATCACGAGAGCATAGGGTATGCCCTGCTGACTGTCACCGTGGCGGTCAAGCCAGCCAGGTGGAACGCGCACCGCCCAGGAGCGCGCGCTGGTCGCCCAGAATCTGGATCAGGAAATCCCGGCAGGCGCGCACCCGGGCGCTGGCGCGCAGATCCGCGTGCAGCAGGATCCAGAGCCCGAAGGCGCTGGGCGGCAACGCCGCCGGCAGGCGGAGCAACCCGGGCTCCCGGTCGGCAACCCAACAGGGCAGGCGTGCCCTGCCCAGTCCCGCGCGCAGTGCCAGGGCCATGGTCTCGACATCGTCCACGCGCAGCGCCACCCGGGCACCCGGGCAGTGCTCCCCAACCCAGTCGGGCAACTCCAACTCGTCGCGCCACAGCACCACCTCCGGGGCGGACGGCGCGCGTGCCTCATAGGCGGGCGAGGTATAGATGCCGTGCTGGAAATCCGCCACCTTATAGCCGATCAGATGCTCCGGGGGCGCCGCGGTGCCACGCACCGCGATATCCGCCTGGCGGGCGGCGAGATCCCGGACCTCGGTGGTGATCATCAACTCCAGGTCGATATCCGGATAGCGCGCGCGAAACTCGGCGAGGTGCGACAGCACCAGAGGCGCCACCCCGTGATAGAGCGTCAGGCAGAGGCGTCCCTGGAGCCGCGCGTCCCCGCCGACCAACGCGCGATCGATGGCCCGGACCCGTTGCGTATTCCGGCCGATCGTGACCACCATTTCCAGTTGAACGTGGCCGGCGATTCTGGCGAGCTATAACTGAATCTGGTGTTTGAGGGTTTGAAAAAAAGCGGCGTATCTGGTTGATTTGTTGTCGCCAAACAAGCCAATCAACACAGGAGATACACCGCCGTGAAAAGAGTAACGTGATCGAGCTCGCAGGTCGAGCAGCAGATGCGGACCCGTTGACGGAAATGCTCAGGGTCGGTGCCAGACGGCTGATTGAACAGGCAGTGGAGGCTGAGTTGCAGGAATTGCTCATGGCGCATGAGGACCGACGCCTGGCCGATGGCCGAGCCGGCGTTGTGCGCAATGGTCACCTGCCAGAGCGCGACATCCAGACTGGCCTGGGACCGGTCACGGTGCGGATTCCGAAGGTGCGGGCCAAGACCGGTGAGCCTGTCACGTTCCGCTCAGCACTGGTGCCACCCTATGTCCGCAAGACGCAATCCCTGGAGGCAGCGCTGCCCTGGCTGTATCTCAAGGGCGTGTCCACCGGTGAGATGAGTGCCGCCCTGGAAGTGCTGGTCGGCCCGGAAGCCAAGGGCCTGTCGGCCAGCACGGTGTCGCGCTTGAAGCGTACCTGGTCGGAAGAATACCAAGCCTGGCGCGAGGTGCCGCTGGACCGGGATCGTTGGGTATATGTGTGGGCTGACGGCGTTTACAGTGGTCTGAAAGCCGAGCAGGCCAAGCTCTGCGCCCTGGTGATCATTGGCGTAAACGAGCGCGGTGGGAAGCATTTCCTGTCGATTGAAGACGGTGTCAGGGAGTCGACCCAGAGCTGGCGAGAGGTGCTGCTGAAGCTGAAATCCCGTGGCATGAATGCCCCCCGGCTGGCCATCGGCGACGGCGCCATGGGGTTCTGGGCCGCGTTGGAGGAAGTCTATCCCCAAACCCGGCAACAGCGGTGCTGGATGCACAAAACGGCGAACGTATTGAACTGCTTGCCGAAGTCGCTGCAGCCCAAAGCCAAGCAGGCCTTACATGAAATCTGGCAGGCGGAGACCCGGGAGGACGCCGGCAAGGCCTTCGATCTATTCCTGGTGACGTATGAGCCCAAATACCCGAAGGCTGCATTGTGCCTGGAGAAGGATCGAGAGGAATTGATGGCCTTCTACGACTTTCCGGCGCAGCACTGGCAGAGTATCCGGACGAGCAACCCGATTGAATCGACGTTCGCCACTATCCGCCATCGGACCAAGCGATCGAAGGGTTGTCTTAGCCGCGACGGCATGCTGCACATGATGTTCAAACTGGGCCAGTGTGCGCAGCAGAAGTGGCGGCGTCAGCGAGGGTTCGAGTACCTGGCGCAGGTCATTACCGGAGCGAAGTTCAGGGATGGAATCGAGGTAACAGCATCAAACCGGGCCGCCGCTTGATTCAGGTCCTGAACACCAGATTTGACAATAACTCCCATTGTGCCCGTCACCGGGCTTGCGCGGAATGTCTTCATGGCAAACATCTACATTTCCTTGGCGGGCCTTTTCCTTCTCGGTCTGGCGGCCCACTACATCGGACTGCGCACTCGGCTGCCGCGGGTCACCCTGCTGATTCTGACAGGTGTCGCCATCGGTCCATCCGGCATGGACTGGTTCGCAGGCTATCGCGAGCAACTGTTCCCGGCAGTCTCCGACATCGCGCTGGTGATGCTGGGCTTTCTCATCGGCGGCTCCCTGACCCGGGACTTGTTTCAGCAGCAGGGCAGGCAGATTTTCTGGCTTTCCCTGGGCATCGCGCTGGTCACCTTTCTGGTCGTCTGCGGCGGGCTTCTTGCAATGGGGCAGGGACTGGTGATTGCCCTGAGCCTGGGCGCCATCGCCACCGCCACCGATCCGGCGGCTACCACCGACGTGCTGCTGGAAGAGCACGCCGACCGCAGCGCATTTGGCAAACTGTTGCTCGGAATCGTGGCCCTGGACGACGCCTGGGGCCTGCTGATCTTCAGTCTGGCCTTGGTTGTAGTCATCGGCAGCACCGCCAGCAACGGCGATTCGGTACTGCTGTCGGGCCTATGGGAAATCGCCGGCGCGGTACTGCTGGGCGTGATGATCGGACTGCCCATGGCCTTCCTCACCGGGCGTATTCGACGCGGTGAACCGCTGTTGATCGAGGCCTTGGGGCTGGTCTTTCTGTGCGCGGGCCTGGCCATGCGCTGGGAGGTCTCGCATCTGCTGGCGGCGATAGTCATGGGCGCTACGGTGGCCAACCTCGCCCAGCATCACAAGCGCCCCTTCCATGCCATCGAGGGCATCCAGTGGCCCTTCCTGCTGCTGTTTTTCATCCTCGCCGGGGCCTCGCTGCAACTGGATTCGCTGCTGGCCGGCGGACTGCTGGGCGCGGCCTACATAGTGCTGCGCATCATCGGCAAGATCAGCGGCGGCCTGGGCATCGGACTGCTCATCGGCACCACGGCGCGAACCGGGCTGCACAGCGGCAGCGCCTTGCTGCCCCAAGCCGGCGTGGCCATCGCCATGGCGCTCAATGCCAGTCAGAATCTGGATGAAAGAGGTCAGATGATACTGACCATCGCGCTGGCGTCTACGGTCGTCTTTGAGTTGCTGGGACCGCTGGCTACCCGCTGGGCACTGCGCCGGGAATGCCGACCGCCACCAGCAAGACCCGACGAGCAGCGCGGGCACCACCAGGATCAGCGGGAGCCCACTGCGTAACAGCGCTATCGGCCCGCATACTTGTCCCGATAGGAATGGGCGCTTTCAACCGGGCAACAAACGCGAAAAGCCTCTTGGTGCATGGCGTCAAGAGGCTTTTTACCAAGCTTGATCTACTGGCGAACACCCTCTATGTGCAACTCCATCTGAACGGTCTGGGCAGCTGGCCCCAGATCGTAATCAATACCGAAGTCCTTGAGGCGCAATTCAGTGGTGCCGGAAAACCCGGCGCGGTAGCCGCCCCAGGGGTCTTTGCCTTCACCGATTTTCTCCGCAGTTATGGTGATCTCCTTAGTGACCCCGTGCAGGGTCAGATCGCCCACAACCCCCAGGCCATCATCGGTTTCTGTGACGCTGGTGCTGACAAACTTGGCTTGTGGGTATTCGCTGACGTGTAAAAAATCCTCGCCACGCAGGTGCTTGTCCCGCTCGGCGTGGTTGCTGTCGATGCTGCTGGGGTCAATATTGACGGTGATTGCGCTGGCTCCGGGATTGTCGGCCGCGTAACTGAATTCACCGCCGAAATCGTTGAACCGACCTGTCAGCCAGCTGTAACCCAAATGCTGAATCTTGAAGTTGATAGAGGCATGAGCACCCTCTTTATCGATGACATAATCCGCCGCCAGGGTAGGCATTGCGCCCAGCATGAGCGAACTCAGCGCCAGTCCTGTCAACAACTTTTTCATACCATGGCTCCTGTGGTGTTATTTGAGGTCGAATCCAACATTTGAGGTCGAATCCAACAAGAGTCGATTGGGCCAGGGAAATGTTACATCCCCAGCGTTATCAACCCGGTATTTCAAGTTCACATGATCGCGCATGGCCGGATTGCAGCCTACCTACTTCGCTTTCGCTGCCGGGTTAACAAAGTGGGTCATTGCGGTTTGAGCATGCGTTTCAAGGTGTTGTCCCGAAACCAAAAATGATGCAGCAGAGCGGCAACCGAATGCAGGCTCGCCAGGATCATTATGGCCCAGCCGGCGTACAAATGCAGCTCGCCCATCCGGTCGACCCAGGCACTGCTCAATTGCACGGTGGCCGGTATTTCGGCCCAATCAAACAGCTGGGCCGGATCGCCCTTGGCCGTGGTAATCAGATAACCACTGCCGATCATGATGAAAATCAGCAGGTAAAGCAGGCTCTGCACCGACTTGGACACCCAACGTATCGGCTTTGAGTGCTGGGGAAGTGGCTCA
>CAJXRS010000142.1 GCA_913060555.1 uncultured Gammaproteobacteria bacterium
ATGCGCCGCCTCAGGCCCAGCTCCGGTTTCTATGAAAATTTATGGGACAGCAGTGGCGCTACATCGTAGGGCTGGCCAAGAATGTCCGGGTCAAGGCCCAGGCAGCCCTGTGGATCAGCAGGGCCGAAGCGCTGTATGAGCTGACGGGCAAGAAGCAGCGTTTGTTCACCTCGATTCGCTATGGCGCCCGCAGCTGGGACAAGCCGCGGCGAGTGATCGTCAAGGCTGAGCACGGCCGTCTCGGTGCCAACCCCCGCTTCGTGGTCACCAACCTGCCGCAGACGGATCAATACCTGTACGACAAGCTTTACTGCGCACGGGGTGACATGGAAAACCGCATCAAGGATCAGCAACTCGACCTGTTTGCCGGTCGTACCTCCAGTCACCGCTGGTGGCCCAATCAGTTCCGACAGCTGCTGTCTGGCTTGGCCTACACCCTGTTCGAAGGGCTACGGCGCAGGGCACTCCAAAACACTCGGTTGGCGACAGCAAGTCCCAATACCCTGCGGCTGACACTGCTGAAGATCGGTGCGGTAGTGATCCGCAACACCCGCCGAATCCGGCTGCTCCTGAGCAGTGCCTGCCCTCATCAAGACCTCTTCCGTCTCGTGGCCCAGCGCCTCAACACCACGTAGCCCCTGCTGAGTGCTGCCCCGGCACGTTGACAAACAATGGGGGTTGGGGGAGCTGTGTCTGAAAAAAGCAAAAACGCCAAAAACGCCAAAAACGACGGGAAAATCTACCCATAAACGCCTGGCGTGGCGCTACGGCCTCGTCACGGCAAAAAGTTCGCCTTCACCGGCACGCTCATGCAACATCCGGGCTAGGAGACGGGCGTAGAAAAACCCTGGCCGGTCGGCCAGGGTTTTTGGGGTACTGCAACTTTGCCTCCGCTATCTTGGAGCAGGCCCGGAATGCCGCAGGAAGGATGCAGCGATCAAAGACATCAGCAGCAGAAGCAGTGCGCCGCCGCCCAGTGAGAGCGTCGGTATGCTGCGTGCAGCCTGAAGCGAATTGGTGAATGTACAGGTTACGCTCTCGCCGGCCGCGAGATCGATGGCGCCGACCGGGGAACCGTCATCGCATGCGGCGCTGTCCAGCTGCCAGCCGGCCGGTACGGTCTCGGTCACCGCATAGACGCCGGGCGCCCGCGTTTCCACGACGAATTCTCCATCCATCAAGCTGAACACTCCCAGATCACCGGCAAAGTCGAAGGACCGGCCCGTATCAGAGGGGCTGGCCTGCTTGAGTATCGTGATCGTTCCGTCCGTGGCCGGGAGCGACGTGCCGATGAATACGCAGGTCACTGTTTCGCCGGCGTCGAGCACGAAGTTCGCGGTTGCCGTGCCGATATCGACGGTACTGTTGCCGTCGTTGCAGACGATGTCGGTCAGTTCCCAGCCTGGCGGTACCAATTCTGTCGAGCTGTAATTGCCCGGCGCGAGGCTGCCGACCACGATCTGCTGGTCGTCGCTGAGAATTCCGGCGGCGTCGCCGGTGAAGACGAAGTCTTGGGCGCTGCCTGGCGGATTGGTCTGCTTTTCGACAATGATGGTGCCGGTGCCGGGCTGTTGCACCTGGCATTCGCCTGGAACGGCGATGGCGTTGTTCGCCGTCGTGACCGTCGAGCCGAACGCCAGTGCCCTGCCTTGAAGCGATGCCGAATCCCCCAGTGTAATGCTGAGGCCGGCTGCAGTACCTCGAAACACGGTTCCGACAAAGGCGGCATCCGCGCCGATCGTCGTGCCGCCTGCAGGCGTCCAGAAGACGTTGTCGGAACATGCCCCGTCGCTGGTCACGACGCTGGAATTGGCGGCTGGATCGAGTGCGCCGCCCGGCCTGAAGATAAAGACACCATCACCGCTCAGCGTCAGCGTCCCGCCCGTGGTGATGCTCATCGCGCCCGTGCTGGAATAGCAGCCGGGCGGGAACACGCCGGGCGTGCCGCCCCCGATGCTGATCGTGTCCAGTGCTACGGCGGCCCCGATTGAGGTACATGACTGCGCGTCCAGCTCAGCGCGGGCGGCGTTCTGGTCTATTCCGGCCTGGTCCGGGCAGGGCGTCTGTGTTGCTCCGTTGATGGTTGGACTCGCTGAAGGCCCGGTCGAGAAACAGACATCGCCATCGACAACGGTGCCGGCGGTGGAATTGCTGAAGGTCCCGGATACGATCGCGAAGCTGTCCGTCGATCCGAGGTCGGGGGCGGTCTGCGAGAGCGCAGGAGCGGCGAGCAGTAACATCGCAGCAGCGGCGCTGGCTCGAAGAATGCGGCCTGGCAGCCGGGGGAACGCAGCTGCACCAGGAGCGGTCGGTGCAAATGCAAAAAACCCCCCGGGTGGGGCCCGCAATCTTATTGATCTCATGCTATTTCTCCTTGGCCTGGTTTCGGCTGACAATTGTCGAATCAGACTAGCCCGCCGCGCCTCACTCTTCGGTGCGATACTGCACATTGTGCTTGCGTGCGAAGTCAGAATCTGAGTCCGAACAGGCCGATCAGCGTATAGGCACTATAAACCACCTTTTCGTTGGCTCGCAGCGGGCAGTCTCCCCTGATGGGCCCGAGCATCTGCCGTCAGCCGGGCACGGTGTTTGCTGGCCATTGAGCGCAAACACCCCGTGGAAACGGGTCAGATTCACCCGCGGTTTCGGTACCAGGACTGTCAGCCGGGCGACAATCGACGGAAATGCCAATTTGGACGACCGCAGGTCGACCGGGGGATGGCGCACAAGGATGTGCGTCATCAATTCCAGTGGCTCGAAGATGACATGCGTCGTGCCGTCTCGGTACTGCGTCTTCAGCTGGTAAGGCAGACAGGGTCACCAGCCGAGCGGATGAAACCAATTCTCTAGCGGCGAAGTGTGACTTGGGGATCCGTCGATTCGGCGCTCGGCAGCCCGTGTTGAACGGCGCCAGACAACGCGCTAAAAACCGAGCTGGCTACCCAAGAAACACCCGACTCGCTGGATAGCGGATTCTGGGTGTAACGCGCGTCGCCAGGAAGAAGCCCAGGGTCAGGGGCCCCACACGGCCGATGAACATGAGCAGGATGATGACGACGCGGCCAACGCCATCCAGTTCGCCGGTGGCGCCACGGGAGAGCCCCACGGTGCCGAAGGCCGAGGCGACCTCGAAAAACAGGTCGAGAAAATCGCCGTCATGGGAGATCATGATAATGAACACCCCGGTCATCACCAGCAACATGCTGAGCACGGTGAGCGCCAGAACCTTCAGAACTTCCTCATAGCCCAGGCTTCGACCATAGGCATGCAGCGTCGAGCGGCGCTTGAAGAACGCCACCGTAGCCAGCAGAAGAACGATAAAGGTCGTGACCTTGATGCCACCGGCCGTCGATGTGCTGCCACCGCCAATCAGCATCAGTGAGATGAACATCAGCGAGGTGCTGTCGTGAATGGCGCTGATGTCCACGGTATTGAAGCCGGCCGTACGGGTGGTGGTCGCCTGGAACCAGCTCACGCCGAGCTTATCCGCGATGCTGTCGAACTGACCCAGGGTGAGCGGGTTGTTCCATTCCAGCGCGGCGAAGGCCGCGGTAGACCAGACGATGAGCACGGCCGTACCCACCAGCATCAGTTTGGTGTGCAGCGCCAGCCGGTGCCAGCGCCGGATGCGGTAGAGGTCGGCGAGCACGCTGAAGCCGATACCGCCGACGATGAACAGCAAGGGCACGAAAAGATTGACCAGCGGGTGGGTCGCCCACTGCGAGAGGCTGTCGGAAAAGAGCGAGAAACCGGCGTTGTTGAAAGCTGAAACCGCATGGAACAACGCCTGCCAAAGCCCGTGCCCGATACCGAACTCGGGCACGAACACGGCCGCCAGCACCAGTGTCCCGACCAGCTCGCAGAGCAGGACCACGCGCAGGATGATGCGCACCAGGCGCATCAGGTCGGTAATCGATGTCTGGTTGAGATCCTCGCGCAGCACCACCACTTGCGGCAGCCCGATGGGCACCCCGAGCATGGACAGCACCAGCACGGCAAAGGTCATGAGACCCAGACCACCGAGTTGTATCAACACCATGATGACGACTTGCCCGAACAGCGTGAACTGGCTGCCCGTATCGACAACGGCGAGACCGGTCACCGTCACGGCGGAGGCCGCCGTAAAAACGGCGTCCGACCAGGAGATGGGAGCCTCAGTCGCGACCGGGAGTTTCAGTAGCCCGGCGCCCGTGGCGACGAGGGTGGCATACAGCAGCAGCAGCACCGCCGGCGGCGGCAGACGGATACTGCGTCGCGCAAACAAGGAAAAGAAACGCTTCAACACGGACGCGACACTATGGCTAGAGCGATTCGTCGAAAGCGCTGAGATGCCGTCGGGAGCCGAGAAGAATCAGCTTGTCGTGAGCAAGTAACGCAAGATCTCCGGGCGAGCACGCGTGGTAATCCGCACCGCGCATCACGCCGAGACACCGGATCTTGAATTTTTCGAGAAGCTCCAGGGACTCCAAGGTCTTGCCTTCCAGTTGCTCGGGAACCTTGTAATAGACGATGAAATTGCCATGGTCCAGGCTTACATAGTCATCGAGCTGCGGATTGTGGAGCATCTGGGCGATATGCTGGCCGATCTCGAGTTCCGGCTGGATGACGCGATCGACACCGAGCTTGTGGAGAATGAGCCTGTGGTTTCGGCTCGTTGCCTTCACCCAGATCACAGGCACACCGAGCCGCCTGAGGTTCATCGTGCTGAGGATGTTGGCTTCGAGATCCTCCCCGATGGCAACCACGGCGACGTCGTACTTCCCCACCCCGGCTTCCCGCAAAGCCTCCTCGTCGCGACCGTCGGCTATGATCGCTTCGCTCAAGGTGTCGGCCAGCGCACTGACATTGCGTTCATCCAGGCCGATGCCGAGCACATGGCCGCCCAGCCTGGCGAGCTCGGAGGCAACGGTGCTGCCGAAGGAACCGAGTCCAATGACCACACAGCTGCGACTTTTTCGATTCATCAGTAGCTCCCGTTGTTAGTGCCGAAGTAAAAATGACCCCCTCGCCGAAGTAAAGCCGACCCCCTGACGGGCAGGTAAGCTGGCATTCCTTTGGACGGGGCGCCATGCACAGCTTGGAGATGGTGGTGGAGCTACGCGTGCTGGCACGTCGGGGCGCGTCTTCGTCCGGCACGTCGAGCAGGCGCTCGCTGCGCCAGACTCGAACGATACGCACGTACTTCGGGCCACGCCGATAGACGATGCGAAACGGCGGCCGGATCAGCTCGCGCAGAAAGGGCTGATCGAACTCGGGGACGATACGCCCCATGTCCGGATGACCGGCGAGTGCCTCGATGCGCGCGACGATTTCGCCGAGCAAGCGCTCGCCCACCGCGGGCACGTGCTGTTCGACGTACCACGCCCGTAGCGACTCCAGATCGGCCAGGGCAGATTCAGCGAACCGGATCGCGACCTTGGCCACGCGACTACTTCAAGCCGAGCCGAGCCTTGGCCTCGGCGAGCGACAGCTCGCGGCCCGCCTCGAGGTCGGCGAGACCGGCAACGACCGCCCGCATGAATGCGCGCTCCTCCTCGGCCACCTCGTAGTCGGTCACCGCCTGCACCACCGCCACGCCGCGGCCACGGCTGGTAAGCAGCACAGGCCGGTGTGCATCAGTCGCATGCTTGATGACACGGCCGGGGTTGACCTTCAGGTCGGTCAGTGGAATCACGTCCTCGGAGAACTTGATGCCCATGCTGGGATTTTCAGGTGCTGTGGACAGGACTGACAATAGCACCCGTTTAAAGACCTATCCAGCCCGGCTTTGGCGCCAAGCGAGGTCACGTCGCCCCAGAGCCTGAGACGCCACTTTTACCCGATTTACCCGATTGGCCAGGAGAAGATGCCGGCATCGGCCAGCGCCGAGTGGCGCCGGCGCGGGTTGTACCTGTCCTCGATCGAGGCGAATACGGCGGGGCGGGCTTCGATCCTGGTCTTGAAGCTGTCTCTTATACACATCTCCGAGCCCACGAGACTAGGCA
>CAJXRS010000143.1 GCA_913060555.1 uncultured Gammaproteobacteria bacterium
CCTCGACCCGCGACTGGCCCGAAGACTTCATGATCCTGCTGCCGGTGCGCAACTTCGTGCTGTTTCCGGAGCTGGTGATGCCACTCTCGGTGGGGCGCCCGGCCTCGATCGCCGCGGCCCAGGAGGCGATCCGCGCGGAACGGCCGATCGGCCTGATCCTGCAGCGCAACCCCGACCAGGAGGACCCCGGGCCGGACGATATCTACCGCGTGGGCACCGTCGCCAATGTGCTGCGCTTCGTCACCGCCGACGATCAGCAGAACCACCTCATCTGCCAGGGCGAAACCCGTTTCCGCATCCTCGATTTCATCCCCAGCGCCCCCTTCCTGGCCGCCCGGGTGGAGCGGCTCCACGAACCCCGCGGCACCGGGGATCCGGAGCTGGACGCCCGCCTGCTCACCCTCCGCGAGCGGGCGCTGGAGGCCCTGGAGCTGCTGCCCCAGACACCGCAGGAGTTGGCCAACGCGGTGCGTTCCATCACCTCGGCCGGCGTGCTCGCTGACACCGTGGCCGGCTACCTGGACCTCAAGCCCGAGGACAAGCAGGACATCCTCGAAACCCTCGACCTCAAGCAGCGCATGGACAGGGTCCAGAAGCTGCTCGACTATCGGGTCGAAGTGCTCAAACTGTCCCACAAGATCGGCCAGCAGACCCGCGAACGCATGAGCGAACGACAGCGCGAGGTCATGCTGCGCGAGCAGATGCGCTCCATCCAGCAAGAGCTGGGCGAGAGCGAGGATCGCGGCGAGGAGATCCGCGAGCTGACCGCGGCGATCGAACAGGCAGGCATGCCCGAGGAGGCTCACACCCAGTCGATGCGCGAAATCAAGCGCCTCGAGCGCATGCCCGAGGCCGCCGCCGAGTACTCCATGGTGCGCACCTATCTGGAATGGCTCACCGAGCTGCCCTGGAGCAAGGAATCCGAGGACAAGCTGGACATCGAGGAGGCCCGCCGGGTGCTCGACGAGGATCACTACGGCCTGGAGAAGGTGAAGCGGCGGATCCTCGAACACCTCGCGGTACGCAAGCTCAACCCCGAGGGCAAGAGCCCGATCCTCTGCTTCGTGGGCCCGCCCGGGGTGGGCAAGACCTCGCTCGGGCAGAGCATCGCCCGCGCCATGGGCCGCCAGTTCCAGCGCATCGCCCTGGGCGGTGTGCACGACGAGGCCGAGATCCGCGGCCACCGCCGCACCTACATCGGCGCCCTGCCCGGCAACATCCTGCAGAGCATCCGCAAGGCCGGCACCCGCAACCCGGTGTTCATGCTCGACGAGATGGACAAGCTCGGCACCGGCTTCCACGGCGATCCGGCCTCGGCCCTGCTCGAGGTGCTGGACCCGGCCCAGAACTCCAGCTTCCGCGATACCTATCTGGGCGTGCCCTTCGACCTCTCCCACGTCATGTTCATCGGCACGGCCAACGTCCCCGACCAGATCCCGGGGCCGCTGCGCGACCGCATGGAGGTGATCGAACTGCCCGGCTACACCCGCGAGGAAAAGATCGAGATCGCGCGCCGCTATCTGGTCGGCCGGCAGCTGGAATCCGCCGGCCTCAGCCCCGAACAGTGCCGGATCGAGGACGCCGCGCTGTCGCGCATCGTCGCCGACTACACCCGCGAGGCCGGCTGCCGCAACCTCGAACGCGAGATCGGCGCCGTGGTGCGCCATGTGGCCGTGCGTATCGCCGAGGGCACCCTGGACAGCGCCCGCATCGACGCCGATGACCTGCCCGAAATTCTCGGGTCGCCGCGTTTCGAGGACGAGGTCGCCATGCGCACCAGCGTGCCCGGGGTGGCCACCGGCCTGGCCTGGACCCCGACCGGCGGCGACATCCTCTTCATCGAGGCCAGCCGCGCGCCCGGCAAGGGTCGGCTGATTCTCACCGGCCAGCTCGGCGACGTCATGAAGGAGAGCGCCCAGGCCGCGCTCAGCCTGCTCAAGAGCCATTGCGCCGATCTCCGGCTCGACCCCGAGCTGTTCGAGCACAACGACATCCACATCCATGTGCCGGCCGGCGCCATCCCCAAGGACGGCCCCAGCGCCGGGGTGGCGCTGTACACGGCGCTGGCCTCGCTGCTCACCGAACGCAGGGTGCGCGAGGACGTCGCCATGACTGGCGAGATCACCCTGCGCGGCCTGGTGCTGCCGGTCGGCGGCATCAAGGAAAAGACCCTGGCCGCGCTGCGCGCCGGGATCAGGACGGTGTTGCTGCCGGCGCGCAACCGCAAGGACCAGGAGGATATTCCGGCGGCCGCCCGGGAACAGCTCGAACTGCACTGGATCGAGCGCGTCGAGGATGCCGTGGCGCTGGCGCTGAAGCCGCAGGCCTGAGCAAAGCGGATGCACGGGGCAGCGTCGCCGCGCGCCGCTGCCTCGACCGGCACCGATCCGCGACACCAGATCCCGCAGCCGGCCGCGCCCCTGCTTGACCCGCCGCCGGGCTTGGGCAAAGCTGGCAGGGCAAAAAAATAGTGCGCCGGGCCAGACCCGGTCCCATCCACTCCTTCACCATCCAACATTGCAACCCATTACCGGAGGCGACCGCGGCTCGATCGCGGACGAAAACAACCATGGAAAACGTAGAAGGCAAAGTCGCATTCATCACTGGCGGGGCCAGCGGCATGGGCCTGGGCATGGCCCGGGCGTTCGCCAAGGCGGGCATGAAAGTCATGATCGCCGACATCGAGGCCGAACCCGCCCAACGCGCCGTCGACGAACTGAAAGCCAAGGGGCTCGACGCCGCCTCTGTGCAGGTCGATGTCCGCAAACTCGAATCCGTGCAGGCCGCGGCTGACCAGACCATCAAGACCTTCGGCAAGGTGCATGTGATCTCCAACAATGCCGGCGTCGCCGTGGGTGGCTACAGCGAAACCTGCAATATGCGCAACTGGCAGTGGGTGGTGGACGTCAACCTCTGGGGCGTGGTCTACGGCCTGCAGGCCTTCGTGCCGCGCATCCTGGAGCAGGACGAGGGCGGCCACGTGGTCAGCACCGCCTCCATGGCCGGCATGGTCGGCCTGCGCGGCGCCGGGCCCTACAACGCCACCAAGTTCGCCGTGGTGGGCATGATGGAGACCTTCGCCGCCGACCACCGCAAGCACAATATCGACGCCTCGGTGCTGTGCCCGGGCATCGTGGCCACCAACATCGGCGAGTCGGGCCGCAACCGCCCCGAGGAGTACGGCGGCGCGGTGAAACCCAGCGACAAGGACGGCACCGCGGAAATGCTCGCCCAGGGCCTGGATCCGGACATCGTCGGCGACCTGGTACTGGAGGCGGTCCGGGAAAACCAGTTCTACATCTTCACCGACCCCAGCCTCAGGCACCTGATCGAGACCCGCTGCAGCCGCATCATCGCCGGCTACGAATGGGCAGAGAACTGCAAGTCGCTGCAGGGGGCCAAGCAGGCCGGCGGCTTGCCCGGAAACATGCCCGGCTGAGCGGGCGCACCATGAGGCCGGGCCGCCCTGGCGGGCGGTTCGGCCAGACCGATTCAGCCCTGCGCGTCGGGCCGGGGTTCGGCGACCAGGATGTGCTGCTGTTCGAGCGCGGCGATCTCCGCATCGGTATACGCGAGCAGATGTTTCAGCACCTCGTGGTTGTGCTCGCCCAGATAGGGCGCCTGCAGATCCTCGACATTGGCGTATTCCGAAAACCGCAGCGGCATGCCCGGCATCTGAAAAGTGCCGAACTCGCGTTCGCTCACCGTGCGCACCGTACCGCGCTCGATGAAGTGCGGATGCCGCATGGCCTCCTCGACACTCAGCACCGGCGCCACCGGAATGCGGCGCTCCTCCAGAATCCGGATCACCTCCGCGTCGCTCGCCTGAGACTGGATCCAGTCCTCGATGATGGCGACCAGCGCAAAGCGATTCTTGGCCCGGTCGCGGGGACTCCTGAAGCGCGGGTCGGCCGGCAACTCGGGTTTCCCCATCGCCTCGCAAAGCTCCGTCCACTGGTGCAACACCGCGATGATGATCAGGTACCGATCCGGCGCCTTGCCCTTGAAGCAGCCCAGCGGCGCCATCCCGGGATGGTGGGATCCGCCGCGGGTGGGTTTCAGCTTGCCCTCGCTGGCGCTGATCATGCCGACGTTGAGCTCGTGGCAGTGGAAATAACTGTCGATCAGCGAGATGTCGAGGAACTGGCCGGGCCCGCCCAGGGCGCGCCGGTACAGCGCCGCGTTGATCGCCGCCAGCGCATGCACGCCGGTGGTGACATCGCCAATCGCCGCCATGGGCAGGCTGGGCGCCTGGTCGCGCTCGCCGATCAGACTGGTGATACCCGAGTAGGCCTGGGCGATGTAGTCGAATCCCGGCCGGTCGGCGAGCGGGCCGGTCTGCCCGAAGGTGGAGATCGAGCACATGATCAGTTTCGGGTTGAGGCGATGGACCGTCGCCCAGTCCAGTCCCAGGCGCCCGATCACGCCGGGCGCGAAGTTCTCCACCAGGACGTCGAATTCCGGCACCAGGTCGACTAACAGCTTGCGCCCGGCCGGGGCCTTCACATCGACGCAGAGGCTTTTCTTGCCGCGATTCTGCTGCAGAAAATACGCCGAGCGCCCGCCCTTGAGATAGCCCGCCTTGCGCACCTGGTCGCCCGAGGGTGCCAGCTCCAGCTTGACGATCTCGGCGCCCATTTCCGCCATCAGGCGGGTAGTGGTGGGACCCGCAAGATGCTGGCTGAAATCCAGCACGCGCAGACCGTCCAGAATTGGCTCAGTGTTCATCGGCAACGCCCTCGATCTTGTTGTTATCTGGAGTTGTTATCTGGAGTTGTTATCCATAGTCGTTATCCGGGCTCGCTGCGCGCTGCCTGGCGGCTTGTTGAAAAACTGCTAGACCCCAGCTGCCCATTACCGGGCATCCTTGCGGTCACCGGTGGAATCCAGCGCGATGGTCATTGGCCCGGAAAGCGAGGATGTCGCAGCCGGTCGGAGGGCACCCTGCTGCGGGTCGCCGAAGCTGGCGGCCCCGCAACAGAGCGCTCGCCCATCGGCGCTCAGCGGATTTCCAGCCCCTTGAGGTTGCCCTCGTTGCGCCACTCTTCGAGGAGCTGGAAGAACTTGACCGCGCCGCCGCCGTATTGGCCGGAGATGAAGCCGTTCCTGTTCGCCTCGCCACCCTCGTTGTTGTAGTAGCCCGGCGTGCACTGGGCCAGCAATTGCTCGGTCTTGTCCCCATAGCTGTCGCAGATGGCGCACCACTCGGCCTCTCCTTCCGCGGTGGCTTCCACCACAGTCGCGCCGCGCGCTCTCACCTGCTGGACGATGTAGGCCATCTGGCTGGACTGTTCGTCGAGCATGTGGGTCGCATTCGGGGTGACGCCGGTCTGGGTGAAGCCGAGCACGAAACAGTTGGGAAAGTCGTGGGTGGTCAGGCCGTGGTGGGTGCGCAGGCCATCGGCCCATTTTTCGCTCAGCCTGGTGCCGCTCCTGCCGATCAGGTCATAGCCGGACTGGCTGGTGTAGCTGGTGCCCACCTCGAAGCCGGTGGAGAAGATCAGGCAATCGACCTCGTATTCGACGCCGCCGACGATCACGCCCTGCTCGGTGACCGCATCCACACCCCGGCCCTGGGTATCGACCAGGGTGACGTTGGGGCGGTTGTAGGTTTGCAAGTATTCGTCGTGGAAACAGGGCCGCTTGCAGAACTGTCGGTACCAGGCCTTGAGCTTTTCGGCGGTTTCCGGATTTTCGACGATGGCGGCCGCGCGATCGCGGATTTCCTGCATTTTCTGGAAATCGGCGAGCTCGAAGACCTCGTCCCTCTGCTCCGGGGTCAGGTCGTCGACATCACCGGTGACGATGCCGCCGACGTTGCGGAAAATGTCGGTCCAGCCGTCGCCGACCATGTCCTCGTCGGTGTAGCTGCCGCCCAGGGTCTGGTTGAAGTTCTCGACCCGCCGCTTGTGCCACCCCGGGGTAAGTTTGGCTTTCCACGCCGGGTCGGTGGGCGCGTTGTGGCGGGCATCCACCGACGAGGG
>CAJXRS010000144.1 GCA_913060555.1 uncultured Gammaproteobacteria bacterium
CAGATGTGTATAAGAGACAGCTCCTGTGTTGATTGACTTGTTTGGCGACAACAAATCAACCAGATACGCCGGTTTTTTTCAAACCCTCAAACACCAGATTCAGTTCTAGCTCCGGACTGCAATATCGGTGTCACTGGCTCTTATCCGCAGCGGATACCCTTTGGTAATTTTGCGAATCCTCCGCATAGATCATGTCGCCGTGATCAGTCTGCATAATGGCGATGGTGGCCATGGTTTCACCAGGCCTGCGAAAATGTTTTTCATTTATCGGAATCAATCGCCGCCTATCGCCAGCACCTCGGCGTGTGAACAAATCAGCGCCCTCGCTGGAAATAAACAGGGCGGTATCCGACGGGCCAAAGCGGTGAGTTTGCTTTTCATAGCGGCCGGTCAATCGGGCGATTTGGGAGACCGTCAACCGCTGCGCTGGCGGCTCGGCGACAGGGGGCACATCTCTTGTCAGGTATCGCTCAATGGCGCGTGTCATGCTGGCTATCACTTTGTTTTGGTATGCCGTAATCACCAGAAAATAACCGCTGTCGTTTTGCCTTGTATAGGCATAGCGAGAGAGATAACCATCGGCATCGCCGCCATGGCCGTGAAAGACCACGCCCCGGCGCAGCCACTGGTAGCTTCCCGCGCCATAGCCATAGCCCAATCCCGACCTGGCGGCCATGGTGGTCTGGGGCGTTTCCATGCGCTCGATCAATGCCGGTGACATCCATTGCTCGCCATTGTGTACACCCCGGTTGAGAAGCATCAGCAGGAATGGCTGCATATCCCTGAGCGTCAGATTGATTCCTCCGAACGGCCGGTAGACCATGTGCCAATAAGGAATGGGGGTCACCCCGTCGCTGTCGTAGCCCGTGGCAAGTTCTGTACGGTCTTCGGGGGAGAGAAAGAACCCGGCATTCCGCATGCCAAGCGGCTCGAAGATATTCTTCTCCATAAAGGCCTCGTAGGATTGCCGGCTGATGTTTTCAATCGCAAGTCCCGCCAATGCGGCGCCGAGATTCGAATAGGAGTGGTAATACCCCGGACGCCATTGCACCCGATGCTGCTCTTTATAACGGCTTAGATTGGCCAGCAAGCGCACTCTTTCGCCATCATTGTCGTCAAACTCGGCTTTGCTGATATCGCTGAAACCGGCGCTGTGTTCGAGCAGCTGAGCCAGTGTAACCGGGTTGCTATCCGCCCAGGGGTTATGGAACAGCTCGGACGGAATCCATTGTCTTAGCGGCGCATCGAGGGAAATCGTTTTCTCTTCCGTCAGTTTCAACAGGCCCAGCGCGGTAAAGGATTTTGTGATCGATCCTATGCGCAGCAGGGTTTCCGGGGTGACAGCTTGTCGAGAGCCATGGGCGAGCGTACCCAAGCCGTCGATGAATGTGGTTTTGCCGCCTTCCACCAACAGCAAGCCTGCACCGGCGATACGCTTGCGTTCACGAAGCTGGTCAATGTGGGTGATCAAGGCGGTCAAATCATGATTGTCCGCATGGCTCTCTGCGGCAAAACTCACTGTGCTGACAAGACCACTGAGGGTTAAAGCAAGAAGCAGGCAAACCGTTCTGGCGCGGCCGGCAAATACCATTGATTCCTGCCCTCTATGATGGTGGCAATATCACGGAAAACAGGGGAAATCCATGTTGCTTTTGCATGACCCGTAACTGGGAACTGAAAATATCGCTACCGGATAAGCCATCCAGTTTTTCCACCAGCTCAGCAAGCCCGTTCGGCTGTGTGCGGCAACAGGCGACATAGTCCACCAGCAGCTCCGTCAACGAAGAGTTTTGTTGTCGTAGCTGGAAATCGGCCTGCAAAAAATACACTGCGCCACCCCAGTAGAGGGTCGAATATGCCCGCCGTCGCCGTAGTTCAGCGGCCGCCCTGTCAAAGGGCAAGCGATGAAGCCGATAGTTTTCATAAGCCTGTGTGATGTGTCGCTGGTATTTATCCGCCACTTGTTTGCGACTCAATACACCCAGCTCCATCATTACCTGGTACTGCATGTAACTGGCAAAGCCTTCGGCAAACCAGCTGTAGCGGTCACCCACCGAAGGGATGAGCAAATGGCTCAACTCATGGGGTGCAGTCCAGTCGTCGAGAAACGACTGCAATGAATACGAGGGGTCAACATGAAAGTTGACCCCCTGAACCCGTCCGCGCCGGGTATTGGCCCAGGGCACTGGCTCTCCGCGGCCGGGCATTCGGTAAAAATGAATGTGAACATCGAAAGGATAGGGTGCAACCAGGGTTTCTACCGCCGCCACGGTGCGGGTGATCCAGGTTTTCAACCGCTCTTTTTCCTGGCCACTGAAATCGTCCTGCCAGTGCCAGACAATATCCGCCTGCGCACTGCCTGCCAGCATCAGGTAAAGGAAGGCATTGCGGAGAAGGATTGCCAGCCTGTATATCACGTCATCCGCCCCTCGAGGCCGAGTCGATCCGCGGCGAGGCAGGTAAAAAATTGCCCGGAAAGGTGATGTTGACCGCCAGCGAATCGAGCTGTTCGGAAGTAAAAAAGGCACTGTCCGGCTCGAAGTACAGATAGAGACGTCTCGGCGCGGCCGGCTCCAAGGCGTTCCGGACCGGCAGGGGCGCTTTGGTTATCGTGCCATCTCCGGGCGCTATCATCAGTCGGTCGTAGTGGATGCCCACCACAGCCTATCAGGACCGGCCGCCAGTTGCCCCGGAAAAATCGCCACGCCCTGCCACGGTCGGTTCCATTGGGCCGGGCGCGGTGAATTCACCCAGCTCGGCGAGCACGGCGGTGGCGAACTCACCCTTGCCGAGGCGGAATTCCAGCACCAGATCCGGGCCCTGCCAGTGCCAGGCGAGCCCCCCGGGCACCAGCACCAGGGAACGGCGCTGCTGGTGCAGCCCGGCGTGTTCCAGGCCGTGACACCAGGCGCTCCAGGGCGCCAGAACCCGCGCCTCCAGTGCCGCCACCACCGCGCCGGCCAGCGGCCGTCCCCGGCCCCACAGCGGCCCGTCGGGTGAATCCTCGCCCTCCAGCGTACGGTTCCAGGTAGCGTCGGTGACGCGCTCGGCCAGCACCTGGTTGAACAGCCAGGAGCGGGCCGCGGAGAGGTAAATGCCGTTGCGGCCACCGCCGCGGATGCGCGGGCGGCCCAGCAACCGTGCCGCGGCGACGAGGTTGTTGCCGGCGATGCCGAAGCGTTGCGCGCCGAAGTAGTTGGGCACCCCGGCGGCGATGACGCGCAGACGCTCCTCCACCGCTGCCGGATCACCGCTCAGCGCCCGCAGGGTGATGCGGAAGCGGTTGCCGGCGTGGTCCCCGCGGCGCAGCTTGGCGCGGTGGCGGCGGCGGTCGAGGACTTCGGCATCCAGTGCGGCAAGGTTCACCGGGGCGCCGGGCGCCAGGGGCACGCTGAACCACTGGCTGGTCAGGGCGCGGCGGTCCTTCATGCCGCAGAAGCCGACCGCCTGTTCGGCGACGCCGGCGGCCGCGGCGAGCTGGCCGGCGACCCAGCGCGTGTTCTCGCCGCGCTTGCGAAGGTGCAGGCAGAGGTGTTCGCCTTCACCCGTGAAACTGAAGTCTTCGGGCAGCAGCTCGTCGACCTGGAAGTCCTCCGGTGCGGCGCGCAGCACGCCTCGGCAGGCGGGCCGCCCCAGAGCGCGGGGCACGGCCAGATCGAAGCCACCCTCGGGCGGCGCCGGAAGATTCACGGCAGCGGGTTGCAGCGGCCGATCAGGACCACGGCCTGGCAGGCGATGCCTTCGCCGCGCCCGGTAAAGCCGAGGCCTTCGGTGGTGGTGCCCTTGATATTGATCTGCCCGGGGTCGGCGCCCAGATCGGCGCTGAGGTTACCGAGCATGGCGCGCTGGTGGGAGGCGATTCGCGGTGCCTGGGCGATCACCGTGATATCGGCGTTGACCAGTTCCCAGTTCTGCGCCCGGAGCAGCGCGACCGCGCGGCGCAGGAAGACACGGCTGTCGGCGTTGCGGTGCTGGGGATTGATATCGGGAAAGTGCCTGCCGATGTCGCCCAGGGCGGCGGCGCCGAACAGAGCGTCGCACAGCGCATGGATGAGCACGTCGCCATCGGAGTGGGCCACCAGGCCCGCACTGTGGGGGATGCGCACCCCGGCCAGGGTGACCTGATCCCCGGGGCCGAAGCGGTGCACGTCGTAGCCGTGCCCGATACGCAGGCTCATGTCCGCTCCTCCTCCGCCTGCCGGGCGAGGATCGCCTCGGCCAATGCCAGATCCCCGGGCCAGGTGATCTTGATATTGTCGCGCCGCCCGGCGACCACCCGCGGCCGGTGGCCGGCGGCCTCCACCGCGGCGGCCTCGTCGGTCGCCGGCGGAGCCCACCCGGCCGCTCTCGCCAGCGCCTTGCACAGCATGGCGTAGCGAAACAGTTGCGGCGTCTGCGCTGCCCAGAGTCCGTCGCGCGGCTCGGTCGCCACCACCACTCCCCCGCTCACCCGCTTCAGGGTATCGGCCACGGGCGCCGCCAGCACGGCGCCACCCGGATGATCGGCGGCGGCGAGCAGGGCCTGCAGATCGGCCCGGGTGATGCAGGGCCGCACCGCGTCGTGGACCAGCACCAGATCGTCGGCCAACGCCCGGTCGGCCAGCCGTTGCAGGCCGGCGCGCACCGAATCGATCCGCTCGGCGCCCCCAGTGACGGTGAGCAGCCGCGGGTCCGCCGGCGGGCCCGACGCAGCCCAATGCGGGTCAGCGGCGGCCAGCACTACCACCAGGCCCAGGGCGTCGCTGCGCAGCAAACGCTCGAGGGTGTGGTGGATCAGCGGGCGTCCGGCGAGGGCCAGGTACTGCTTGGGCACGGGCCCGCCGAACCTGCTCCCAGCACCGGCGGCGGGCACCAGAATCCAGTGTCTCAAGGCTCGACGACCGGCTTGTCGAGCAGCATGTAGAAGACTTCGCCCTCGCCGATCAGCCCCAGGTCGCGGCGGGCGCGCTCCTCGACGCCGACGCCGGACTTGAGCAGGTCGACCTCGTCGGCCAGCTTGCGGTTGCGCATCTCCAACTCCTGGTTGCGCTCCTGCTGGACCGCGACCTCGGCCTCCAGGCGGTCGCGCTCACGAATACCGCCCTCACCCCACCAGAGGCGATATTGCAGCCCCAGGAACAGGGCCAGGAGGATGCCGATCAGCCAGCGCATGGATGCGATTCTAAGGCGAATCGCCATCCCAGGCTGCCAGGCCGCCGGCTCAACCGCGACGCAGTTCCGCCAGGCCGCGATAGGGGGCGGTACCATCGAGCTCGGCTTCGATGCGCAGCAGGCGGTTGTACTTGGCGACCCGGTCGGAACGGCACAGGGAGCCGGTCTTGATCTGGCCGGCGGCGGTAGCCACCGCCAGGTCGGCGATGGTGGTGTCCTCGGTCTCGCCGGAACGGTGCGAGATCACCGTGCGGTAACCGGCCTCGCTCGCCATGGCAATGGCGTCCAGGGTCTCCGAGAGGGTGCCGATCTGGTTGGGCTTGATGAGGATGGCATTGGCGACGCCGGCGTCGATGCCGCGCCTGAGGATCTCGGTGTTGGTGACAAAGAGATCGTCGCCGACCAGCTGGACGCGGCCGCCCAGCCGCTCGGTGAGCAGCTTCCAGCCGTCCCAGTCGGACTCGTCGAGGCCATCCTCGATGGAGACGATCGGATAGCGATCACAGAGGTCGGCGAGATAATCGACGAAGCCGGCCGCATCATGACTCTTACCTTCGCCGCGCAGCTCGTACCGACCGTCGCGGAAGAATTCGGAGGCGGCGCAGTCGAGCGCCAGGGTGATGTCCTCGCCCAGACGATAGCCGGCCGCGCTCACCGCCTCGCCGATCACCGCCAGCGCCTCGGCGTTGGAGGCAAGATCGGGCGCGAAGCCGCCCTCGTCGCCGACCGCGGTGCCCAGGCCGCGGCCCCGCAGCACCTGCTTCAACGCATGGAAG
>CAJXRS010000145.1 GCA_913060555.1 uncultured Gammaproteobacteria bacterium
CACCTCTCTATTCGTCGGCAGCGTCAGATGTGTATAAGAGACAGGGGCCAGCAATGATCCGCGCTCTGCGCCAAGCCCGGTCACCCGGCTGGAAGTGGCCTCGGCGCAGGTCGAGATACCGGTCTCCGGGTTCATCGACACCAGTCGGCCGGCGCCGCTCAGTGCAGACCGACCGTCGCTGTCCCGGCCCGCCAACGACCCGCGCCGCGCGCGGGGCGAGGATCAGGAATTGCAGTCCGGCGAAACGGCCCGCTGAGCCCCGGCCGCACACCGCACCCTGGGACGGAGCGCTCGGTCAGGCGCCGAGACGCTCCGCCAGGGTCGCCAACAGGGAGTCGTGGGCGGCGCTGAATTTGTCCACGCCGTCACGCTCCAACTGGGCGGCCACCTCCTCCATGTCGAAGCCGGCGGCTTCCAGCTGGGCCAGATCTCTTGCCGCCGTCTCGATGCCCGGGGCCAGGCGGGCAGCGGGCTGCCCGCAGGCGCGGTAGGCATCCATGGTGGCCGGTGGCAGGGTGGTGACAGTGTCCGGGGCGATCAGTTCTTCTACATAACGCACTTCCGGGTAGGCCGGATCCTTGGCCGAAGTGGATGCCCAGAGCAGTCGTTGCGGGCTGGCGCCCGCGGCCGCCAGGACGCGCCAGCGCTCGCTGTCGGTCCAGGCCAGATAGTGCCGGTAAGCGAGCCTGGCACAGCCGACGGCCGCGGTGCCCCGCAGGCCCTCGACTTCCGCCGACCGCTCCGCCAGGGCATCGATACGGGCGTCGACCAGGGTGTCGATGCGACTGATGAAGAAGCTCGCCACCGACTGGATGCCAGCCACAGGCTCGCCACGCCGCAGGCGGTGCTCGAGGCCACTCTGAAAAGCTTCGACCACATCGCGGTACCGGGCGACGGAAAACAGCAGGGTCACGTTGACGCTGATACCCGCGGCAATCAGTTCTTCGATGGCGGCGAGGCCCGCCCTGGTCCCCGGAACCTTGATCATCAGATTGGGCCGGCCTACGGTCTCCCAAAGCAGCCTGGCCTCCTCGACGGTCGCTCGGGCGTCGTCGGCGAGCCGGGGCGACACTTCCAGGCTGACCAGTCCGTCCCTGCCGCCGCTGTCCCGCCACTGGCTCGCCAGCAGATCGGCGGCGTCGCGGACGTCACCGGTGGTCAGCTCCTGATAGGCCCGGGCCGCATCGGCGCCGGCGGCGCGCAACCGGGCGATGCGGCCGTCGTAGAAATCGTGCCGCGCGATCGCATCTTCAAAGATGTTCGGGTTGGAGGTGATCCCGGCGAGACCATCGTCGTCTATCATGGCCGCCAGCCTGCCACCATCGATCAAATCGCGGCGAATGTAGTCGAGCCATACGCGCTGGCCAAACTTGCGTAACTCCAACAAGGGATTGCTCTGCATCACTCTCCTCCTGCGACTGCGGATCTCCGGGCGGAGATATCCTAACAGGCCGCACAATACAGGCCGTACATTTCAGCCGGCGGCTCCGCCGCATGGCCGCCGGACGCTCTCCAGCCGCTACAATACGCGCGCCCCGTGACGGATCCGGACCATGGCCACCAGCGAACCCGACCCTCCCGTCACGGACCCGCTCGCCGAGCCCCAGGAAAATGCCGCCATGAACGTGGTCCGCTGGCTGGGGCTGGCTGGCGGGCCCCTGCTGGCGCTGCTCGCCGCCCTGCAGGTACCGCAGCAACTGGTGCTGGACAGCGGCGCCGTGCTGGAGTTGGGTCCGGCCGCCGCGGTCACCGCTGGCCTGGCGGTCTGGATGGCGGTTTGGTGGCTCAGCGAGGCGATCTCGATCTATGTCACCGCGCTCCTGCCTCTGGCGATATTGCCGCTCAGTGGCGCGCGCAGCATGGCAGATACCGCCGCGCCCTATGCCCACCCCCTGATCTTCCTGTTCCTGGGCGGCTTCATCCTCGCTCTGGCACTGGAGCGCTGGCATCTGCATCGCCGCTTTGCGCTGTTCATCCTGCGCCTGGTCGGGGTCTCGCCGCGGCGCCTGGTGGGGGGATTCATGCTGGCCTCGGCGCTGCTCAGCATGTGGATCACCAATACCGCGACCGCGATTGTGATGCTGCCCATGGCGCTCAGCGTCATCACCCTGTTGCCGGCCTCGGCGTTGCGCCGTCGCTTCGCTACCTGCCTGCTGCTGGGCATAGCCTATGCCGCCTCCGTTGGCGGCATAGGTACCATCGTCGGCACCACACCCAACCTGTTCACGGTATCTTTCATTCGCAGCGAGCTGGACTACCAGGTGAGTTTCGTGCAATGGATGGTGATCGGGGTTCCCCTGGTCGTGGTGCTGTTGCCCATGATCTGGCTACTGATGACCCGCGTGCTGTTGCCGCTGCCGGAACGCCTGCCCGGCGGCGAAATCAGCCTGGACACGGCACCGGCTGCCTGGCAGCGCGGCGCGGTATTGACACTGGTGGTGTTCGCTGCCACTGCGCTGGCATGGATGACCCTGCCACTGCTCAACCGCCTGCCCGGGCTGGAAAACCTGACCGATACCGGGGTCGCCATCATCGCCGCGATCGTCCTGTTCAGCGTGCCGGTGGATATTCGCCAACGGCAGTTCCTCGTCGATTGGGACACCGCGATCCGGGTGCCCTGGGGTGTGCTGCTGCTGATGGGCGGCGGTCTCAGCCTGGCCGCAGCCATCAGCCAGAGCGGCATGGCGGAACTCCTGGCGCATACGCTGGGCGGACTGCGCGGCGTGCCACCGCTGGCCATGACACTGGCGATCGTCACCCTGATCGTGTTCCTCACCGAATTGACCAGCAACATCGCCACCACCACCGCCCTGATTCCCATCATCGCGGCCTTGGGAGAAGCCCTCGGCGTGGAGCCCATCAAGCTGGTGATTCCGGCGGCAATGGCAGCGAGCTGCGCCTTCATGCTGCCGGTGGCCACGCCGCCCAATGCGGTGGTGTTCGGCTCTCGCCTGCTGAGTATCCCGCAAATGGCGCGCGTCGGCTTCTGGCTCAATTTTGTGGCAATCGGCGCTGTGACGCTGGTCAGTCATTTCGCCATCGATCTGCTGATCTTCTGAGCGCCACCGGCCGGCCATGGAGGCATAACCCAAGCATTGACGATGCAGGCAATCACAGTACCCCATAACACCCTGAACCCGGGAACCCTGCTCTTCCCTCCCCCGGGGTATCGAAGATCTCACCGCACACGCCCAGGAACCGCGGACCTTCATGAAGAACCTGGCGAGCATGGGTGGCATACTGATGATCGCCGGACCCGGCTCCGGGCCCTGAGCCTGCAAGGGACGAAACCCGAGGACCATTGAAGGGTCTAGAAACCTGGGCGGCAGTTCGGCGACCAGGGGTCGCAGGCCAGCCACCAGCCACCCGCACTGTCGCCCGGCCAGAGGAATCCTTTGAAAATGCGTAGCCCCCTTCTGTTACTGGCCGTGAGCCTGACGCTGACCGCCTGCGGCCCGGCGGAACCACCGCTGAAGTCCGGTATCGACTTGGCTGGCATGAATCCGGAAGTGTCCCCAGGGGATGACTTCTTCGAGTACACAAACGGCCGCTGGATGGCTGAAACCCAGATCCCACCCGACCGCAGTGCCTGGGGCTCCTTCGCAATCCTCCAGGAACGCAACCTGGAACGGCTGCACGAGATCGCGCAAGCTGCTGTCGGGGCGCGGGATCCGGATCGCGCCAGGGTGGGCGCGCTCTATGCCGCCTTCATGGACGAGACGAGGATCGCCGAACGCGGGCTGCTGCCCCTGCAGCACGAGCTGGCGGCCATCGCCGCGTTGCGCGATCACGCTGCCATTGCCGGGTACTTCGGTCAGGCGGCGACGATCGGGGTCGGCTCTCCCCTGGGCTTCTGGGTCGACCAGGATGCGCGCGATGCCACCCAGTACATTCTTTACCTCGATCAGGGCGGCCTGGGACTGCCAGATCGGGATTACTACTTCGACACCAGTGAGCGAGGCCAACAGCTGCTCAACGCCTATCGAAAGTTCGCGGCCGAGCTACTGGCACTGGCAGGGCAATCCGAGCCAGCGGCCACCGCCGAGCGAATCATAGACCTGGAAACCCGTCTCGCCGAACATCAGTGGACCCGGCTCGACAACCGCGACGCGGAAAAGACCTATAACAGGTACGAGGCGCCGGAGTTACGGCTGCTGCTGGGCGACTACGCCCTGGAGGCATTTCTGCGTGCCCAGGGCCTGGAGGTGCCGGCAGCAGTGATCGTCCGCCAGCCGAGCTACGCCGAGGCCGTCAATGCGCTTTTTCACGAAGTACCGGCGGGACTGTGGCAGGATTATCTGCGCCTGCGGCTGCTCACCGCCTACGCGCCCTATTTGCCGCCGGCCTTCGCGCAGTTGCACTTCGACTTCTATCAGCGCGAGCTGAACGGCCAGCAGGAGCCGCAGGAACGCTGGAAGCGTGCCGTCAACGTGCTCGACGACCATCTCGGCCAACTGCTGGGCAAGCTCTATGTGGAACAGCATTTTCCCCCCGACGCCAAGGTGCGGATGCAATCCCTGGTCGGACACCTGCTCGAAGCCTACCGGATCTCGATCAGTCAGCTCGATTGGATGAGTGCCCAAACCCGCGCCCGCGCGCTGGCCAAGCTGGACAGCTTCACGCCCAAGATCGGCTATCCGGACCACTGGCGCGATTACAGCGGCCTGGAGCTCGACCCCGGGGATCTGGTGGGCAACATTCAGGCGGCGCAGACCTTCAACCACCAATACCATATCGACAAGCTGGGTCGTCCGGTGGACCGCGACGAATGGTTCATGCCACCCCAGCAGGTCAACGCCTACTACAACCCGGGGATGAACGAGATCGTCTTTCCCGCGGGGATCCTGCAACCGCCATTTTTCCAATTGGATGCCGACGATGCCGTCAATTACGGCGCCATCGGCGCAGTGATCGGCCACGAGATCGGACATGGTTTCGACGATCAGGGCAGCAAGTACGACGGCGCCGGCAACCTGAACAACTGGTGGACGGCGCGCGACCGGGAGCGTTTCGAGGAGCGCACCCACAGACTGGTCGCCCAGTACGATCAGTACGAGGTGCTGCCCGGGCTCAAGGTCAAGGGTGCCCTCTCGCTGGGGGAAAACATCGGCGATCTGGGTGGATTGGGAATTGCTTTTCGCGCCTATCGGCTGTCGCTCGCAGGCGAAGACGCCCCGTTGCTCGACGGTTTTTCCGGGGAGCAGCGGGTATTTCTGGGCTGGGCCCAGGCCTGGCGCGTCAAGCGCCGCGATGAACTGGCCGAGCGCCTGTTGCGCGTGGCTCCCCACGCGCCGCCGAAATTCCGTGTCAACGGCGTGGTGCGCAACATCGATGCCTTCTACCGGGCCTTCGAGGTCGGCCCGGACGCTGCACTTTACCTGCCTCCCGAGGATCGGGTCCGCATCTGGTGAAGCCGGGCGCCCGTCAGGGCAGACCGTCGAACTCCGGTCCTTCCTTGACCGGCGGCAGCAGGTCTTCCCTGCTGATCCGCTGCTCCAGAGCCAGTGCCGAGGCGATGTAGATAGAGGAGTAGGTGCCGAAGCCGATCCCCACCATGAGCGCGATGGAGAAGTTGTGCATGGCCTCACCGCCAAACCAGAACAGCACCGCGACCACCAGCAAGGTGGTGCCCGAAGTCAACAGACTGCGCTCCAGGGTCTGGGTCATGGAGAGATCCATGATCTCCTGTGACGAACCCTTGCGCACCAGGCGGAAATTTTCGCGAACCCGGTCGAAGACCACGATGGTGTCGTTGATCGAATAGCCGATCACCGTGAGTACCGCGGCGAGCACGGCGAGGTCCACCTCCAGACCGAATACCGCAAAGAAGCCGATGGTCAACCTGTCTCTTATACACATCTCCGAGCCCACGAGACTAGGCATGATCTCGT
>CAJXRS010000146.1 GCA_913060555.1 uncultured Gammaproteobacteria bacterium
ATACGAGATCATGCCTAGTCTCGTGGGCTCGGAGATGTGTATAGGAGACAGCGATGGGATCGATCGAGCGCGCGAAGGTGAGCTGGATCGGTCCGCGCACCTGCCCGCAGTTGATGCCGGTGGACATCACCGCACCGAAGGTGCGCACGTCGAAGAAGTTGCGGCACATCCAGGCGCGGGCGTCGTCCACTGCAGCACCGCCTTTGCGCTTTTTGTCATCGCCTGCGAGCAGGTCTTCGCGGCCGATGCCGACATAGGCGCGCTTGTGCTGATTGTTGAGGATGGC
Organism: uncultured Gammaproteobacteria bacterium; assembly: GCA_913060555.1. Taxonomy (GTDB): domain Bacteria; phylum Pseudomonadota; class Gammaproteobacteria; order Pseudomonadales; family Porticoccaceae; genus JAGPUQ01. The sequence goes on from CAJXRS010000146.1 coordinate 287, forward strand.
TTTTTCTTTCACGTAGATCTCATACGGCGGTTGTTCGCCTTTCACCAGCCCCACGAAATTGCGCACCTTGCGCTTGAGCGCCACATCGGTGACCAGGCCATGCCCGGTTTCGGCGTCCAGGCGCGGCAGGTTGCCGGCGTCGGGGTCGCCGTTGGGGTTGCCGTCCTTCACGTCGAACAGCAGGACGAAATCATAGCGGTTGGCAAGGCTCATGCGGGTTCTCCCTGGGTGACTTCGGTGTCGTGGTCGCGTTTGGTGAAAAAGGCCTGGCGCTGGTGGTAATAGCCGAGTGCGAAGCGGCCCTGATCGGGCAGGTTCAGGTGGCGCGGGAAGTCGTCGATGCCGGCCATGATTTCGCCGACCAGCTTCTCCATCTGGGTCACGCGGCCGGGATTGAGCTTGCCAAGATGGTGGTTCTTGAGCCGCAGCAGCGTGGTGAACACCGATACCGGTGTGGCGGAGGCCGCGCCGTAGTAGCGGTCGCGGATGGTGGCGTTGAGTCCGGGGCTGGCTTCTTCCTGAATCTTTTCCAGCGTGGCGAACAGCCGGCCGAGCCGATAGGCGGCGCTGGGGTTGTCTGGATCGAGCATGGGTGAGAACTCCTCCCTGGGTGGATTCGAAACACGTTGGCGGCGGGCATCGCGGTTGAGCCAAGCCTTGATGGCGGCGGCTCGCGGGTAGCTCACCTGCTGCTCGGCGCGGCAGCGCTGCACGGCGGCGTTGAGCAGGGTAGCGGGATAGGGCAGGCCTTCGAGGATGGCGCGCATCACCTCGCCGCCGAGATTGGGCGGGATGTTGTCGGCCTTGCCCTGCACCGCGGTGGCGGCCAGCAGGCGGAACAGCGACAGATATTCCGGGTCGCGCGGCGAGCGCGCCACGGTGAGGTCGTCGAAGTGCTGCTTGATGCGCCGGGCCAGCTCGATGGCCGGCGCGGTCTCCCAGAAGCGCACGGCGATGCGCGCTGCATTGGGAGCGAGGCCCAGCACGTAGAAGCGGGTGTCATCACTGCCCACAGCAAAGCGTCCGGTCTCGACGGCGCGGTAGAGCGCGTGCAGTGCGTCGGCACCCCGGTCCGGATCGTCCCTCGGCGGCTCGCCGAAAAAATCTGGCAAGGCGGTTTCAAGCTCGTGCGGCTCCTCGGCCCAGAACACGGTGGAGGCATCGCCCACCTGGATGCGATGGCGCGAGCCCTTGGCCAACAGGTGGTTAAGGGCGGTGGTGTAGGCAAAGGCGGCGGCCTTGCCGACCGGCGCATTGGCGCCCCGGCTCTTGCCGTAGGAATTGAAGGCATCGAGATTGAAGGAGACGATGTTCGCGCCCGAACTTTGCGCGCCCCATACACCCTTGATGGCGGCGTGCAGGCGCTCGGGCGCGGCCTGCTCGCCGCTGACCAGGCAGGTCGCCGTGGCTGCGTCATCCGGGTCCTCGCCAGTGAGGGTAGTCACCGCCGGGCGCTGGCAAACCAGCTCCACATCGCCATGCAGGCGAAAGCTGAGCAGCGGGTTGGTGGTCTTGATCTCCTCCCAGGCCGGGCAGGCGGCGAGCGTGTCGAGGTCGATGTGATCGAGAAACGCCTGTACGGCGGCGATGCCGGTGTCCGCCGGCACCGCCTCTGGCAGCGCGTCGATGCCGGCGCGAAAGGCGGCGTGCTGCTCGGCCACCCGCTGCGGCTTGCCGCGGGTGTCGACGCCGAGCACGTATTCGGCGGTGTCCCACAGCAGATTGGCCGCGACGCCGGAGGTCTTCTTGACTGCCCTGGGCACCAGAAAGCGCTGGGCGGTTCTCCGTCTACCCTCGCCACTGCGGGTGTCGAGGATCTGCACCAGGTGGCCGTCACCGTCGATTTCGAGGATGAAGGGAATCTCCTTTTCCTCGAAGCCATAGGCCGGCAGACGGTTGGCCGGGTCCGGGTCGGCCTGCTTGCGCCGGTAGTAGTCGGTGAGCGCCTGCAGAATCATGCGCGCACCTCCGCACCCTCGAAGTCCGGCACCGTCACCACGCCGTCGATCATCTGCGCGCGGAAAAAGCGTGGCACGGGATCGGCGGGATTGGCGAAGTCGAGGTCGTGCAGCATGAAGCCGAGATCGCGCGTCTCCGCGATGGGCGGCGGTTCGGCGGTCAGGTCCGTCACCAGTCGAAAATCGGCGGCGAATTCCCGGCAACCCAGATACGGCTGATTCACACACTGGCCCCTGCCGGCGCGGCGCTCGAACATCTCGCGGTATTTGGTGAGCGTCTCGCCCGGTGGCGCGTTGGCTTGCAAGGCCAATTCGGCGTGCAGGCGATAGGCCACGTCGCGCAGAAACAGCCCGGCGCGTTGCTGGCGCTCGTCCTCGATATAGAGCCCGAGATCGCCACTACCGGCGCGCATGGCGGTCTCGACATTGCGCGTGGAAACCACGCCGGCGACCTCGTTGCGGCGCAGGTTAATCCAGCGGATGGGTGCGAGCACCTCGATGCGCTGCACCCGCCAGCGGATGGCCGGCTTCCACAGGATGGCCTCGAACACCGCCCGTGCGGCGGACGGCGTGATGAGGTCGTAGCTCACGCGTTCGACCTTCATCTCGGGCCGGGTGAAGCAGGCGAAATCGCCGCGGACTTCGAGGCAGTAGGTCACCATATCTTGCTCTCCCAGTAGCACTTCACCGAAACCACCATATGAACGTCATGGCCAACGCAAGCGCGCAAAGCACATAGAAGCGATCCGGCGGTAGCTCGGTCAGGAGCAGCCGCAGTTCCCGCAAGAAGCCCACCATCCATTCCATGCCGCATGCCGCATGCCGCATGCCGCATGCCGCCAATCCGAAAGGACGGCAGAACGATAACTTATTTCCAGGATAGGGTAAATGCATGGTAAGATTCGGCCGTCCTAGTTTGGACGTGGATTGAAACCAGGATCGGGTTAATGCTGTTCTTGGCGGGGGGCCCAAGCCCCCCGCGATTTCAGAGCCCTCGCAGAGCAAGGCGGTCCGTCTGTCCGCTCTCATCACCCGATCACCCTAAACAATCAATGCATTGGAAGCCGCTGGCGCTTCACCGGTCTGCAGCCCCAGATCCGGGTGGTAAAGCAGGTCGCTCACCTGCACGAACAAGCCCGGGATCAGTTCTTCGATATCTCCTTGGGCGAGAAGGCGCCGGGCGTCGCGCTGGTTGATGCTCACGGTGTAGCGCTGCAGGGCGCGCATCAGCCAGCGTGCGGTGCCGTCGCGGCGCAGTTGGGCGAGGTGCTGATCGACGCTGGCATCCTGCCCCTCGGGGCCGCGGTAGCGCACGATGACGCTGGCCTGGTCGGAGTCGTCGATCAGGCGGAATTTCTCGGCGGCGGAGCGGAAGTTCACCGCCAGCGTAGGGCCATCCACGGTGAGCAGCTTGTCGATGCCGTGCTTGTCCAGATCGCACTGGTAATAGAGCTGGCGGAAGTAGCGCTCGAACAGGGCGCGGTCGAGCGGATCGCCGGTGTAGGAGTGCAGCACGCTGCGGCAGGCGCCCTCGCCCTTGGCAAGCAGGCCCGGCGGCGCGGCGTCGGGTGGCACGAACACCACCACTTCGCCCAGATCGTCCAATCGGCCTTCGCGGTTGCAGCGCCCGGCGGCCTGGGCGAGGGAGTCGAGCCCGGCGAGTGCCCGGTACACGACCGGAAAATCGAGATCGACGCCGGCCTCGACAAGCTGGGTGCTGACCACCCGCGTCGGTTCGCCAGCCTTGAGGCGTGTCTTGATGGATTCGATGACATTCGCCCGGTGCGCGCCGCACATCAGCGCCGACAGGTGCAGGGTGCCCTTGGGCAGCAACGCGTGCAGCGCTGCGGCATGGCGGCGGGTGTTGACGATGGCCAGCACGCTGGGCTGCGCCGCGATCTCGGCGGCGAGGTCTTCCCAGGCGGTGCGCGCCTGCCAGTCGGCCGGCAGGCGCACGCGCACGCGTCGCAAGTCCCGGTACAGCTCGTCCGGCGTTTGGACATGCGGGCCGCCTTGCATCAGCTCGCGCACGTCATTGAGCCCGGCGATGCTTTTCTGTGGGTCGAAATACTCCTGGCGGGCCAGCGCCGGCTGGGTCGCGGTGCTCAGCACCACCGTCACGCCATAGTGGCGGGTGAGCAGGTTCAGGGTGCCCAGGATCGGTTTCAGGAATTCGGGCGGCAGCAGTTGCGCCTCGTCCAGCACCACCACGCTGCCGACGATGTTGTGTAGCTTGCGGCAGCGGCTGGTGCGCGCGGCGAACAGCGACTCGAAGAACTGCACGCTGGTGGTGACGACGATGGGCGCGTCCCAGTTCTCGCAGGCGAGACGGCTGCGCAGGTTCTCGCGGCCGGGTTCGGATTCGGCATTGCTGTGGTGCTCGATGACGGCTTCACCGAAGATGCCGCGGAACACGTCCGCCGTTTGCTCAATGATGCTGGTATACGGGATCACATAGATGATCCGCCGCTGGCCGTGCGCCATCGCGTGGTCGAGCGCGAAGGCCATCGATGCCAGCGTCTTGCCGCCGCCGGTGGGCACGGTGAGCGAGAAGATACCGGGCATGTCGGTGGCCTTCGCGCGGCACTGGGCGAGGATGCGCGCGCGCAGGCGGTTGACCGGCGTGTCTGGCGCCTGCGCTGCGAGCGCGCCCATGTGGGCGTCGAACGCTGGGCGTAGCGTTGCCAGTTCCGGCCAGGCGCCGCGGGCGCTCGCCTTGCCTTCGTCCATGAAGGCTTCGGTGTCGAGAAAATCGGCATCGACTAGTGCCGAGAACAGCATCCGCAGCCACAGCGCGAACCCCGCTGCGCCTCCCGGGATCGTCCGCAGATTCGGAGAGAAACCGCCGTGGTCGAGAATCTCCGGCGGCGCCGCGGCTAACGCTTCCTGCAACTCCGCGCGGCCCGCCTCGGATTGCAACCGTGCTTCAAGGCTGTTGCATTCGGAATTCCAGTCGTAGAGCCCGGCATGATGACTGGCAATCAGATACGCCAGCACACGGCCTGGTGTATCAAAACGCTCGCAGGCCAGGAGGGCGCCGGCGGTGGAGTGAGAAACCCGCCGCGCGCCACCTTCGATATGCGCGCTCTCGGCCTCCACGCCGCTGGCAGCTCGCAGGTAGCGCTGGAAGCCGGGGCGGTATTTGCCGAGGTCGTGCCATTGCCCGGCCAGATGTGCCCATGAGGCCCCTGAAAAGACGCTGGCGTTGTGCGCGGCCCGGCGGGCCACTTCCGACAGGTGTTGTTCCAACGCATGTAAACGCGGGGTGTCAGCCGCTTGGACGGCGTGCGCGGCGGCGGTATCGGAGGGTGGTTGGCATTCCATGCAGGCGCCCTCGGCTTGGGTTTCAGATCCCGGAGATTGCACACCTGTCAAATGAACACTTGAGGGTGGCTTTGCTGACAGTTCTTGAGTACCTGTATCGGGGTCCGCTGGTACAGCGCTTTCTGCGGGATATGGCGTGTGATTGTACAGGTGGCAATAGCGCTTGAGCATCATTGTCAAGTCCTGTCGGACACCGCAGTTGTGGCCGGCCAACACCTCGCTGTTGCGCCCCTTGAAGCGCTCGACCAGGCCGTTGGTCTGCGGTGGGGGGCTTGGGGATGGCGATTTCCACCGGCAGCACCAGAATCCG
>CAJXRS010000147.1 GCA_913060555.1 uncultured Gammaproteobacteria bacterium
GTGGTGTTCGGCCAGCTTCGCGGCGGCCGCCGGCCGCGGCGGCCGCCCCTGGAAAAACTGTTCGAGCGCTACTGCCGCAAACTGGCGCGCCGCGGCCTGGTGCGCCGCACCGGAGAGGGACCGCGCAGCCTGGCGCGCCGCGCCGCACGGGAACAACCCGCACTGACGGCTCGCGTCGAGGCGATCAGCGGGCTCTTTGAAGACGGTCTATACGGCTCCGGAGAGGTGGATACGGGCGCCCTGCGGCGCCGCATACGACAGCTCTAGGCGGGGAACCGTCTGGAAATGGAGCGGGTGATGGGAATCGAACCCACGTTAAGAGCTTGGGAAGCTCCCGTTCTACCATTGAACTACACCCGCGCGGGGCGGCAGTCTGCCAGCGCCACCCGAAGAGGGCAAGCGAACCCGTGAGCCATACCCCGAGTGCTGCCGCACAACGCGATGCGAAAGCCAGCGCGCGGCTGCTGGGCTTGCTCGGCCTGCTGTATTTCGCCCAGGGCCTGCCCTCGGGGCTGCTCGCCAAGGCATTGCCGCCCCTGCTGCGCGAACAGGGCGCGTCCCTGCCGGTGATTGGCCTCACCGGGCTGCTCGCCGCACCCTGGGCACTGAAGTTCCTGTGGGCGCCGCTGGTCGAGCGTACCGGGACGCGCAGGCATTGGCTGCTGGCGTTGAATGCTGCGACCCTGGGGTTGATGCTGCTCCTCGCGAGCCGCGATTTTTCCTTCTGGGCCGGGCCAGCCTTGCCGGTGTTCCTCGGCCTGCTGCTGACCCTGAATCTGATTGCCGCTACCCAGGACATCGTCACCGATGGCCTGGCGGTGAGCCGGCTCACCGCGCCCCTTCGCGGCATCGGCAACAGCGCCCAGGTGATCGGCTACAAGATCGGCATGACCCTGGGCGGCGGCGTGCTGCTGTGGCTGGTGGCGCAGTGGGGGTGGACCGCGGCCTATGGCGGGATGGCCGTGCTGCTGCTGCCGGTATTGTTCGCCGTGTGGTTCATGGCGGTGCCGAACAGCCGGGCCGAGTACGCCGCCAGCCACCCCAGCTGGCGGGGCCTGCGCGGCTACCGGCAACTGCTGCGGGATTTCGCGGCACGGCCGGGGCTGGGCTGGTGGCTGCTGACGGTGGCGACCTTCAAGGTCGGAGACTCGCTCAGCTCGCGGATGATCGGGCCCTTGCTCAAGGATCAGGGCATGACGCTGGGCGAGATCGGCAGCCTGACCACCGCGGCCGCACTGACCGGTCTGGCCGGAGCCCTGGTCGGCGGGCTGTCACTGCTCAGGCTGGGGCATCGCAATGCGCTGCTGCTGTTCGGAACACTGCAGGCCGCAGGCCTCGTGGCCTATGTTCCGGTAACCGCAGGTGGCGTCGACCCGGCTTTGGTGATGCTCATCGCCTGCGGCGAGCAATTCGCCGACGGCCTGTCCACGGTGGCATTGTTCACGCTGATGATGGATGCCTGCCGGCCGCACGCGCCCGGCGTCGACTACAGCCTGCAGGCCTCGCTATTGGTGATCGTCACCGGTGTCGCCTCCCTGTCGAGTGGCTTTGTCGCCGCGTTCACCGGCTATGGTGCGGTATTCGGCGGCGGGGCCGTGCTGACCCTGCTGGCGCTGCTGCCGGTACTGCGCTATTTCGCCCAGGTGGGCACCGCAGCCGGTGTCGGGCGAGCCTCTGGTTGATGGTTGATGGTTGAGCAGGCGCGCTTGTTCGTCTACGACCACAAGCCGCGCAGCGGCGCATCCGGCGCAGCCTCCGCCGGTGAAACCTTTGGTGTCTGGAGGTGAAGGTGGATGCGCCTTCGGCTTATCCACCCTACTTCTCCGCCTGTGCCGACGGCATTATGTGTTCGTAGGCTGGATAAGCCGCGTAGCGGCGCATCCGGCGAGAACATCGTCATGCGCGCCGGCGCAGGAATTCAGCCGCCGAATGCGAAGGCGGCGACGGGCGCACCCAGCACCCGGTCGCGATAAATACATCCTCCAGGCTCCGCACCAGCGGCGCCGGCGATCACGTGCAGGGGAATCAGATGCTCTTCGCGGGGATGCGACTCCCGTGCCCCGGGGGCCGCCGCCCAGTCGGCCAGGCGGTGCTCGCGTTCCCCCCGGGGTGCGGTACAGGCATCGACAAGCCAGGCGTCGAAGGCATCGCCGGCCGGATTGCGCTGCGGCTGTCGCATCAGCACCGCCATGTTGTGATAGCTCATACCACTGCCGATCAGGAGCACGCCCTGCTCCCGCAGCGGCGCCAGCGCGGCCCCGAGCCTCAGGTGCAGGTCCGGATCCAGGCTCGGGTGCAGGGAGAGCTGAACGATCAGGATATCGGCCTCGGGACGGATCAACAGACCGGGGATGAATACCCCGTGATCGAACCCACGCGTCCTGTCCAACACCGCGGGCATGCCGGCGGCACCCAACAGCCCGGCGAGCTGGGCGGCCAGCTCGGGCGCTCCCGGCGCAGGGTAACGCAGGGCATAGGTGTGTTGCGGAAAGCCATAGTAATCGTAGATCAGCTCCGGGTGGGCACCGGCGGTAATGGCGACGGGATCGGCTTCCCAGTGCGCCGAAACCATCACCAGGGCACGCGGGGCGCGCGGAACACGCGCCAGCATGCCGCGCAGGAACTGCGCCATGCGTTCCCAGGTATCGGCGGGGCCCAGCGTCCAGTCCATGAAAAAGCAGGGGCCGCCACCGTGGGGAATGTAAAAGCAGGGCAGGGCGGTCATGCCGCCGTGGCTCAGCCCGCCGCCGCCCGCTTCGCCGGTGCCTGGCGTTGCAGCAGGGGTTCCCCGGGCATCTTGCGCAGTTCGGGCAGCACTTCCCGGGCAAACAGGCGCAGGCTCGCCTCGGCATCGGCGAGCGGCATGCCGCCGTAGCTGAATACCCCGTTGTAGGCGCCGGCGCCGGTGCGCGCGGTGAAATTGCGGATGCGCTCCAAGCACTGTTCCGGCGTGCCCCAGACCTGCAGGTTCATGAAGAACTTCACTGCGTCGTCGACACTCTTGCTGACGTGCTCCTGCATGGCGGCGTAGGCCTCGTAGCCCTTGGTCTGCTTGAGGTGGTCGCCGGCCATCTCATAGTGCTCGATAACGGAGTGGTAATAGTTGCCGATGTATTTGGTGGCCATTTCCTCGGCGCGATCGGCATTGTTGTCGCAATAGGTCCAGCCGGCGAGAATCGGCGGCGGGGCGTCGAAGCCGTTCACGCTGCGGAAGATCTCCCGGTAGTTGGCGAGCTCCTTGTCGACGTGCTCCCAGGGTTTTTGCGGTATCACCAGGATGCCGACACCGAGCTTGGCCATGATCTGCGAGGACTCCGGCGACACCGCGGCGGCATAGGTGCGGCCCCGGAATGTCTTGAGAGGGCGCGGACGCAACTCCCGGCGGGCCTGACGAACATGCTTGCCCTGATACTCGCAGAATCCCGTTTCCAGCCCCTCCAGAATCATCTCGGCGGATTCGGTGAAATACTCCCGGGCGCTGTTCATGTCGCGGCCGAAGCCCTCGAATTCGACCCGGCCCAGACCGCGGCCGATACCGAGAATCACCCGGCCGTCGGACATGTTGTCGAGCATCACCACTTCCTCGGCGACGCGGATGGGCTCGTGCCAGGGCAGCACGACGACCATGGTGCCCAGGCCCAGGTTGGGGTTGCGGCCGGCCCAGTAGGAGAGGAACTGGGTGACGTCCGGGCACATGGTGTAATCGGTGAAGTGGTGCTCCACGCCCCAGATCGATTGAAAGCCCAGCTCCTCGGCCAGGCTGCCCAGGTAGAGATCATTGTCGTAGACCTGCTTGTCGCTCAGCCCGGGATCCACGCCTTGAAAAATAATGGAAAGACCAACGTCCATAAGAGAATGCCTCCTCGCCTGCCGGCGAATGATGATCAAGGGAATCGAAAAGAGAGTTCCCAGAGTATAGGGGAAGAATGCCCGAAAGGCATATCGGGCAGAGCGGAACGCAGGGGAGGGCGCAGCTTGAGAGATGGGGCGCCAAGGGCTCCGGCCCGCGGGGCCGGAGCCGCTCGAACTCAATTGCCGTGCAGAATCACGCCGCGAATGTTGCGGCCGGCGACCATGTCCTCGAAGCCCTGGTGCACCTCTTCGATCTTGTAGGTGCGCGACTGCATGCGATCCAGATCCAGCTGGCCGGTCTCGTAGAAACCCAGCAGCTTCTCGAAATCGACCTTGGCATTGGTGCTGCCGTAGAGACAGCCGCAGACTTTCTTCGCCGACAGCGCCATCTCCAGGCCGCTGAATTTATACTCGGCGGCGGCATCGGGCGCACCCACCAGGCAGCAGGTGCCGCCGCGCCGGGTTGCCGCATAGGCCTGGTTCGCTACCTCCGGAATGCCGATCACCTCGAAGGCGTAATCGACCCCAATCCCGCCAGTGATCTCCATGATCTGGGCGACCGGATCCTTACCGGCGTTGACCGTGTGGGTGGCACCGAATTCGCGTGCCGCCTCCAGTTTGGCGTCATTGAGATCGACGGCAATCAGCGGATTGGCGCCGGCGATCTTGGCGCCCTGCAGCGCAGAAAGACCAACGCCGCCACAGCCGAATACGGCGGCGCTGCTGCCCGGCTGTACCTTGGCGGTGTTGAGCGCCGCGCCGGCACCGGTCATCACCCCACAACCGACCAGCGCAGCCGCGCTCAGGCTGTACTTCTTCTTGATCGGCACCACGCACATGGCCGGGCAAACCACCTGTTCGGCCATGTTGCCGAGCGCGGCGAAGCTGCCGATATATTCACCGTCCAGCTTCACCCGGCTGGTGCCGTCGGGCTGCATGCCGCTGAACAGATCGGTCGCCGTGCACAGCCAGGGCTCCTGATGCTGGCAGAAATGACAGGTGCCGCACATGGGAATGAACGAGGTGATCACATGGTCGCCAACCTGGACATTGGTGACATTGGCACCGACTTCCTCGACCACGCCGGCGCCTTCGTGACCCAGCACGATCGGCATCGGCATCGGCAGCTTGCCGTTGATCACCGACAGATCCGACATGCACAGCCCGGTGGCCGCCATGCGGATGCGGACTTCGTTGTCCTTGGGCGGATCGAGCTCGATCTCGCGCACCGAATATTCGTTCTTCGCGGTAAGTACCACGGCCTTGGCTTTGATCGTCATGTATGCCTCGCAACGTCTGCTGATTTTTTTGGTTCAGTGAGAATGCGACTGCTGCAGGAGAACCGCTATAGGCTAGATTGTTGTATGCGGTAGGAAACAGCGTCGGCCGGATCATACACCCAGCAATCGGCGGTCGGGCACTTAGGACAACCTCAGAAGTATTCGCATAATATATATTATGTTAAATACTTGATAGGTAAGTGGCAGAGAACCGACGAATACCTGACGGATGCCGATGCCGAATGTCCCACCCGTAGGAAGTGTTCCGCAGCGAGCGCCCCGGCCGATGCCTCCCCCGCAGGCCACATCACCCGGCCTCTGGGTTACAGTTGCCCGGCGCCCACGCCAATCCCTGTACATCAAACATTGCCATGGAGGTAGCTATGAGTCGTCTGATCGGTATTTCGGGAAGCCTGCGCGAGCATTCCTATCACAGCGGCCTGCTGCGCGCCGCGGCCGAGCTGGCGCCGGTGGGCGTCGAGATCCGCATCGCGTCCATTGCCGACATTCCGCTCTACAACCAGGATGTCGAGGAATCATCCGGTGTGCCGGCATCCGTCACCCGACTCAAGGAGGAAGTCCAGTCCGGAGATGGACTGCTGATCGCCAGCCCCGAATACAACAACTCGGTGCCCGGGGTGCTCAAGAATGTCGTCGACTGGCTGACGCGACCGCCGGCGGACATCGGCCCCGTGTTTCGCGGCCGACCGGTCGCCATCATGGGTGCCACGC
>CAJXRS010000148.1 GCA_913060555.1 uncultured Gammaproteobacteria bacterium
GAACGACGCCAGCGGCGTCATGGCCAAGATGAAAAACGTCATCGACGGCAAGTTGCTGCAAATCGGCGGCGACGCCACCACCGGGCGCGGCCTGGTGCTGGCCAGGATCGTGGAGGGCAACTGATGGCTGCCACAACACCGACCAGGGAAAAACCCCGCCAGACGCTGGAACAGCAGCGCGCGCAGGATGCGTGGGACAAATGTGCGACCTACACCAAGGAGCACGTCAACATCGCCAAGGGATTACCGGCGCTCATCATGAACAGTGGGTTGATGCAGGTGCTGGCGTTCTGCTACGAGAAAGGGAAGAAGGAATCCCAGCGTCACAACGAAGATGTCGCTCGTGATTTGCGCGTCTGGCTGCAAGGCCGTTTTCCGACACTCATACCGAGCCCGGATTTCGAGCCCTTCATGCAGTCGTTGATGACGATCGAGAAGCCCGGCGACTACCAGGCCATCACCGCCGAAGCCTTCGCCTGGCTGCGCTGGCTGCGGCAGATGGCGGCCGCCCGTAAGGGAGGTGACTCATGATCGCGCCGCGCCTTCACGCCAGGCCGTGCAAGCGTTCGTATGCGGTACGCGGCGCGATGATCGGCAAACCCTCGATGGCGCCGAGTTCGAGCAGGGCCTTGTCGCCGGTGACGAACAGATCCGCCCCGGCGCCCAGCGCGGCGGCGATGATCCAGGCATCGTCCGGGTCGGGCACGCCTGCGGCCGGTGTCGCAGCTGCCGGCACCCGTACCGCGTACTCGTGGAAAAACGCCGCAGCGCGCGCCAGCAGGGGCTCGTCCACCTTCAGCTTGTCGCGGGCAATCCGCATGAATTCGTCCAACACACGCGCGTCGAGCAGGATGGCGGTGTCCGATTCCAGCAGTGCTTCCAGAAGCTCGGCGCACAGCCCCGGCCGGAAGCGGCCGCTCAGCCAGACGTTGGTATCGACGAAGACCTTCACGAAAAGTCGCGGAAGAAGTCTTCGTCGGTCAGATACCCGGCCCGTTCGGCAAAGGGCTTGAGCAATTCCCGCGACCGCCGCAGTTCGGCCAAGGCCGCCTCGCGGCGCAGCATCTCGCGCACCAGCTCGCTCTTGGTGCGGTGGCTCTCCGCGGCCAGGCGGGTCAGGGTGGCGTCGAGTTCGTCGTCGAGGCGGATGGTGAGCGTGGACATGAGCTGTCCTCCAAAGCAACGTAAGACATCGTAACACGAGGAAAACGACACCATGAGCATAGCCGCAGTGCCCGATTACCTCGGGCAGGATTTCGAGGGTGCGTCGCCCGGAATGCGCTTTGGGATGTATTTGCCGATCTGGACGGACCGCGCCGATCAAGAGGCAGATGTCAACAAACGCGCTGACAGGAAGAGCCGCGAAGGCGACGAAGTGAAAGCGCTCCTGCAACGCGGGATGGATCACGCGATCCAAACGCTGCAGCAGCGGGATCGCAACCGCCTTCCGGGTCTGTGGGAGAAAAACGATTTCGCAGCGCGCGCGGCCTGGGAAAGCATCTGCGAAATCTCAAAGGCCGACTGTGACCGCACAGGGGCTTTGCGCGCTCGTCAGACCGTGCTCGCTGACTCCCTGGCAGCGGACGCCCTGCTGCGCCTCGACGCCAAGTCTATCGCCCCCTTCACCACCGGGCTGGGTAACCAACACCCACTGGAAAACGGCTTTGCCTTTCTGAACCCTTACGGTCTGCCCTATCTGCCCGGCAGCGGTGTCAAGGGCGTGCTGCGCCAGGCGGCGCGGGAATTGGCCAGTGGCGACTGGGGTGACGCGCGGGGCTGGAGCGAGACGCCCTGCCATGAGCTGAAAGTGGGAAGCGAGACCGTTGCGCTGTCGATGCTCGACGTGCTTTTCGGCCGCGAGACGGCAGCGGGCGACACCGACCATGTGCGCGGCGCGCTGAGCTTCTGGGACGTGATCCCCCAAATCGCCGGCAAAAGCCTGATGGTCGAGATCATGACCCCGCATCAGTCGCACTACTATCAGCAAAAAACGGAGCGAAAGTCAGGCGGCAGCGTCACTCCGCACGAATCAGGCCAGCCCACCCCCATCAGTTTCCTGACCGTGCCGCCGGGCTCGGACTTCAGCTTTCACGTCATCTGCGACAGGGCGCAGCTGGGCTGCCTGGCGCCGGCGCTGCTCGAAGACGGTGGCGACGGCAGGCCGCAGTGGCAGGATCTGCTCACCGCAGCCTTCGAACACGCCTTCGAATGGCTCGGCTTTGGTGCCAAGACGGCGGTGGGTTACGGCGCCATGACGCGGGATCGGCAGGCGGAACAGCATCGCGAAAGAGAACGGATCGAACGCGAGGCGCGACAACAAGCCGAACTGGCGGCACAGCGCGAGGCCCGGGCGCGTGCAGAAGAACTGGAAAGAATGAGTCCCATCGAGCGATCCATCGCCGAGTTCCTGGACCAGCGTCCGGACAAGAATCAACCTGAACGTTCTGCGGTCATCGGCGCCGTCAAGCAGGGCCGCTGGCAGGGCGAGGACAAGATTGCCGTGGCCCGCTGGCTGGAAGCCAGAATGCGGGCGGCGAAAGGGCAGTGGAAGGAATCCAGCCAAGCCAAAAAGCCCGAGAAGGACAAGGAATACCAGAACACCCTGCTGGTGAAAGCCTGGCTGGCCGGTCGATGACGCCATGACGACCTTCTTCGTCTCCCGCCATCCCGGGGCGGCCGCGTGGGCGCAGGCGCAGGGGCTGGCCGTGGACCGGCTGGTGGTCCACCTGGACCCGGTCGAGGTCGGCGCCGGCGATACCGTCATCGGCACCCTGCCGGTCAACCTGGCCGCCGCAGTCTGTGCGCGGGGTGCGCGCTACCTGCACCTGAGCCTGGATCTGCCGGCCGAGAGGCGCGGGCGCGAGCTGAGTGCCGCCGACATGGCCGCCTGCGGCGCGCGGCTGGAGGAATACCGGGTGCAGAAAATCTGATGCCGGACGCGCTGCGGGCCTTCATCACCGACTGGCTGGACCCCGTCGGCATCGTCCTCGGCCTGATCGCCCTGGTGCCCATCTTCTGGACCTGGTGGGATGTGGTGGTGGGACGCCGGCGCCGCGAACGGCGCTGGTTCGACGGCATCCGGCGCCAGCCGGGGGAGCGCCCGGCCATCCTCATGGTCGACCTGCTGCCCGGCAAGGACGTGCGCGCCAGCGTGGAGAATTTTCGCCGCCGCGATGACGTACTGGCGGCGATCCCCGATGAGCGCATGGTGTCGATCGTGCGCGAACAGCCGCTGACGCCAGCCGACATGCCCGAGCTGCACCGCGAGCTGCGCGCGGCAGCCGCCCACCTGCTCAAGGCCGGCGCCGACTGCATCCACTACTTCCACGCCGGCCCGGCCATTGCCGCGGCACTGGTCGGTGGCGAATTCGCCAACGGCGCCCGGGTGATGCTCTACCAGCACGACGGCGGCAGCTACTGCAATCTCGGCCCGCTGCGCGTCAGGTAACCGCCCCGCAAGCTTGCCGTACCACCGTCGCGGTACATTTTTCGGATTTACTGGCCGCACGTCCCCGGATGCGTCGCCATGACCCAACGCCCGCTCTATCTCGTCGCCTATGACATCGCCGACCCGCGTCGGCTCGATGCCGTCATGCAGTCTGTACGCGCCCATGCTGCGGGGGGGCAGAAATCCGTCTACGAGTGCTTCCTGACCCAGGCCGAACGCGCCCGGTTGCTGGCCGATCTGGCCCTGCTCGTCGATGAGGAAACCGACCGGCTGTTGCTGCTGCGTCTCGATCCCCGCCCCAGGGTGATCACCCTGGGCATTGCCGTGCCGCCCGCCGACCCGCCCTACTACCTGGTGGTGGACTGACCGTGGGCACCCTCTATCTCGATCAGCGCAATCTGGGGCTGGAGTTGGAAGCCGGGCGCCTGCGCGTGCGCCACCCGGAAACCGGGAACCGCGACGTGCCCATCGCGCTCCTGGAGCGGGTGGTGATCACCGCCGGGGTGACGCTGGATACCAACCTGCTCGGCGCTCTGGGCGCCGCCGGCGTAGCCGTCCTGATCCTCAACCCCCGCAATCTGGACCGCGTGGCCTTCGTGCTGGGCCGGCCGCACAACGATCTGGCCCTGCGCCTCAGCCAGTATCGCCATCTCGACGACGCCGCCTGGCAGGCGCGCTGGGCTCGGCACCTGGTCACCGCCAAGCTGCGCGGTCAGCGCCGCCTGCTGGTCGACGCGCTGGCGTTGCGCCCGGATCGGCGCCGTGCCCTGATTCAGGGTGCCGAGCGCCTGAATGTGGCGCTGGCGCGTTGTACAGCCGGGACTACGCCGGCATCGCTGCGTGGCCAGGAAGGTGCCGCCGCTGCTGGCTACTTTCAGGCGCTGGGCGCATTGTTTCCCGACACCCTGGGCTTCGCCGGGCGCCGTCGTCGGCCGCCGCCCGATCCGGTCAATGCCCTGCTCTCGCTCACCTATACCCTGTTGCACTTCGACGCGGTACGCGCCGCCTATGCCGCCGGCCTGGATCCCTATCTCGGCTTCTACCACTTGCCTGCCTTCGGGCGCGAATCCCTGGCTTGTGACCTGGTCGAGCCGCTGCGGCCGCTCGCGGATCGCTTTGTATGGCGGCTGGTGGCCGACCAGGTGATCCGCGCCGAGCATTTCAGCCAGGATCGCGACGCCTGCCTGCTGGGCAAGGCCGGCCGCGCGCACTTCTACGCCCGGTTCGAGGAATTTGCCGCCGTACCCCGCGCGCGTCTTCGCCGCCAGTGCCGGGCGCTGGCCCGGGTGTTGCGCCTGGGCGCCCCGACCCTGACCGATGACTGATCGTCGCCCCCTGTACCTGATTGCCGAGCAGCGCATAGTGGTGGATTTCGCGTGCCCGGCATTACGCGTGGCGGCCGCCGAGCGCGCGCCTACCATCCACCCGCTGTCGAGCCTTTCCCGCGTACTCTGCCGCGGCCCCGTGGACTGGGCCCCAGGGGCACTCACGGCCTGCCTGGAGGCGGGCGTGCCCATCGTCTTCGTCGCCGGCGATGGCCGCGTGCAAGGGGTCTTGCAGGTGAGCAGGGCGGATGTCACCGGTCTCGGCGAATATCTCCGCTGTGTGGCGGAATCGCTGGACTGGCCGGCACGCTACGACAACTGGCGCCGCGCCCAGCAGCACCGCTTGATCGCGCGGCTGTGTTCGGCGATAGGCTGGCCCCACTCCCAGCCGCGCCCGGAGGCCATGCGGCGCCAGCTTGATAGCGCCTTGCAGCGCCGCTGGGCGTGCATCCCGCAACGGCTGCTGGCCCCCTATGTGCCGCTGGTGCGCTCCGAAGTCACCGCCGAATTGGCCGGTGCCGGTATCGACCCGGCGATGAGTGCCGGCATCTGGGCCGGTATCAATCTGGGTGAGGATCTGACCCAACTGGCGATCTGGCCCTTGCGTGGCCGCCTCCTGGCCGCCCATCGACCGCCGCCGGCAGCGCCCGTCGAGGCCATCGCCCATTACGAGCGCCATCTCAGCCAGCCCATGGCACGCACCATCTCGCGCCTCGTCCGCTACCTGTGGCGAATTCCCCTGTGAGCGGTACACGGCCTTACCTGCTCGCCTACGACATCGCCGATCCCCGGCGCCTAGCCCGTATTGCCCGAATCGTTTCGCGCGTGGCGTTACGCATCCAGTATTCGGTCTATGTGGCCGAACTGGCACCGCCGCAATTGCGCGAACTTGTCGCCATCCTGCGCGATGCCATCGACCCAAAGGCCGACGACCTGAGAATCTACCCGCTGCCAAAGCGCATCGACGCCGTCTGGTACGGCCGCGCCACCTGGCCGGACGGCGTGCAGGTCGAAGGCTCAGGGTGGTTGGACAGTATATTCCAATCCTTAAATGAGTCTGGGGAGTCGCTCTTTTCAGCCGGTGCG
>CAJXRS010000149.1 GCA_913060555.1 uncultured Gammaproteobacteria bacterium
TGGGCTCGGAGATGTGTATAAGAGACAGGGTAACTGTAGGCCTGTGCGCTCATCGTGCGGATTCCGCTGTGACTTTTGCATCATCGGGATCGTCATCGACGCCGTGCGCGCGCTCGATGTGCGTCATCCACCGATGGTAGATCGCGATCAGCGCGACGAAGATCAGCATCGCGCCCTGCTGGGTGAACCAGAAGCCGAGCGGGAACCCCCCGAGCCGGAACTGGTCCAGCCAGTCGCCGAGCAGCACCCCGCAGCCCAGCGCCACAAAGACCCAGACCCCGAGCAGGATTGCCAGCACCCGCAGGTTGGCCCGCCAATAACTGCGCGCGCGTTGCTCGGCGAGCACCTCGGCATCGTGGTGGGAATGCCTGGGGAGATTCTCGGCCAGATCGTGGTGATAGACGCTGTCCGGCCCGGGATTGCTCGGGTCTGCGCTCATGGCGGTTCCTCGGATTATTGGAATTGTCGGCGCGGAACACTGGCAAGGCGCCCCGGGGATGTCAACCGCCTGACATGGTTGCGGTTGCCGTCAGTCGACGCCCACCGCAGCACCCAGGGTGTCGCCTATGGGTTCGTGCAGGACCAGGTCGGCGGCGTCGTCGAGCGGGGTCGGATCGCGGTTGATGATCACCAGCCGTGCGCCCCGATCCTGGGCGAGCAGCGGAAAGCTCGCCGCCGGCTGTACCACCAGGGACGAGCCCAGCACCAGGAACAGATCGCAGGATTGGCTCGCCGTCTCGGCGCGGGCCATGGGCCCGCTGGGCATGGGCTGACCGAAGGAGATGGTCGCGGTCTTCACCAGGCCGCCGCAGCTGGCACAGACTGGAGTGGTCTCGTCGCGCAGGAACGCCGCGCGGATCGGCGCCAGGTCGTGGTGGGCGCCGCAGTCCAGGCAGTGCGCATAGGTGGTGTTGCCGTGCAGCTCGATCACCCGGTCGTCGGGCACTCCGGCGGCCTGGTGGAGGCCGTCGACGTTCTGGGTGATCACCTCGCCGGCGGTGCCGCGGCGGATCAGCTCGGCCACCGCGCGGTGGCCGCGGTTCGGCTCGGCGTCGCGCAGGGTCTCGTCGAGCGCGAGCTTGAGCCGCCAGGCGGCGCGGCGCGCCTCCTCCGAGCGCAGGAAATCGTCGAACATCACCGGCTGATGGCGCGACCAGATGCCGCCGGGGCTGCGGAAATCGGGAATCCCGGATTCGGTGCTGATGCCGGCGCCGGTGAAGATCACGGCGTTTCTGGCCGTCGCCAGCCAGGCGGCGAGCGAAGCCTGAGCGTTGCCTTCGAGCATGGCGATCGCCTCGACAGTCTTTCCGCCGATGGTAGCACCGGGCGCATACGCCAGCATGGCCCGAAGCCGCTCGACCAGACGGCGTTGCGCCGGATGCGCCGGATGCGCCGCTGCGCGGCTTATTCAGCCTACGACCACCTAATGTCGCCGGCGTAGTTGTAGGGTGGATCAGCCGAAGGCGCATCCACCGGAATATCGCGAAGTGGTTGGACCGGGCGGCGTCACGCCGGATGCGTCGGCCTACGACCACCTAATGTCGCCGGTGTAGTTGTAGGGTGGATAAGCCGAAGGCGCATCCACCGGAATATCGCGAAGCGGTTGGACCGGGCGGCGTCACGCCGGATGTGTCGCGCCGATGCGCAGTGACGGCAGGGCGTGGCCCCGATTCCCCAGCGGGCGGCCGTCAGAGGTGTTCCAGCAGCCCTGCGCCCTGGAAGAGACTGCCGTGGCCGGGATAGACCGCGCTGGGTTGCAGCGACTTGAGCAGCTGCAGCGTGCGCGCCATCTGCCGGGGATTGGCATAGACCGCCGGCGGCACCAGGGTGCCCCGCGAGCTGCTGCCCAGCAGGGTGTCGCCGCTGATCAGACTGCCGCTGGGGGCATGGTAGTAGCAGACGCTGTCCCAGGAATGCCCGGGGGTGTGCAGCACCTGCCAGCCGGCGAAATCCGGCAGCGGGCTACCATGCTTGAGGCGCAGTTCCGCCGCCGGCGGGGATTCCTCTGCTCTCAGGTCGCGGTCCGGCTGCCACGCCGGCCGCGCGCGGGCCTGGGCGCTGCGCCCCGGGCTCGCATACATGGCCCAGGCGCGGGGGCGCAGCCCCTCCACCAGCGCGGTGGCCGGCTTGATCACAAAGCCCAGCGGATCGCGGGCCAGATGCCGGCGCAGCGAATGGGTGGCCAGTGGCAGGCCGACCCGGGCATCGCAGATGCGCGCCAGAGCCCGCACACCGCCGCTGTGATCCGGATCGCCGTGAGTGCAGACCACCAAGCGGATCGCTTCCGGATCTTCGCCCAGTACCTCGCGCACATAACCGAGCACGTACTTCTCGCCGCGCCAGGCGACATCGACCACCGCCAGCGCGCCGTCCTGCTCGATGAGATAGCTGTTGACCAACCGGCCCTTGATCTGGTGAATCTGCATGAAGTGCGTCAGGTGAGGAGGAGAAACCGCGCCGCCATCCTAACAGCTCGGGCACAATGGGCGGCAGTCCAGACGTGACAGGAGCCGCCGCCATGCCGCAGCCGAGTGCGCCAGCCGAGGGCATTCGCGCCATCAGCGCCATAACATTGAGGACCGGTGACATGGCCGCCTGCGTGGCCTTCTATCGCGCGCTGGGCATGGCGGTCACCTTCGGCGGCGGCAACGCCCGTTTCACCACGCTCAGCGCCGGCGCCTGCCACGTCAATCTTTCCTCCGCCATGGTGGTCTCCGCCGACCCCTTCCCGGGGCGCATCATCTTTCACGTCGCCGATGTCGACACCCTCTACCAGCGCATCTGCAGCGCCGGCTATGTGCCCGAGACCGAGCCAGAAGACGCGCCCTGGGGCGAGCGTTTCTTCCACATCCGCGACCCGAGCGGTCACGAACTCAGCTTTGCCAAGCCGCTGCGGCAGTAGCCGTGGGCCGTACAGCCTCAGCCCGCGCCCCGTAGGCCGGAAACACAGCGCATCCGGCGCATTGCCTGCTAGACTCGGACCCGACCCATAATCCAAAAACCAGGGGGTAGCCATGCGCAAGGGAGCCATCTTTCCGATCACCGAAATCGGCACCGATCCGGTCGCCATTCGCGATTACGCCCAGGCCATCGAAGACATGGGCTATGACCACATCGTGGTGTTCGACCATGTCCTCGGTGCCAACGCCAACCACCACGAGCTGTGGGGACCCTATACCCACGAATTCCAGTTTCACGAGCCCTTCGTGCTGCTCGGTTATCTGGCCGCCGCGACCCGGAGACTGGAACTTGCCACCGGCATCCTTATCCTGCCCCAGCGCCAGACTGCCCTGGTCGCCAAGCAGGCCGCCGAGGTCGATATCCTCTCCGGCGGCCGCCTGCGGCTCGGCGTGGGCGCCGGCTGGAACCATGTCGAATACGAAGCCCTGGGCCAGGACTTTCACACCCGCGGCAAGCGCATGGACGAACAGGTCGCCCTGCTGCGCGAACTCTGGTCCAAGGACCTGGTGGATTTCGATGGCCGCTGGGACAAGGTCACCCAGGCGGGCATCAATCCGCTACCGGTGCAGCAGCCCATGCCGCTGTGGATGGGCGGCTGGGCCGATCCCATGATCCGCCGCATCGCCCGGCTCGCCGACGGCTGGTTCACCCTGTTTCCACCCGACGACAACGGCCGCCGGCAGATCGACAAGCTGCACGGCTACGCCCGAGAGGTCGGCCGTGACCCCGCGACGATCGGCATCGAGGCCTGGGTCATCCTCAACAACGCCAGCGTGCTGGCCGGCAGGAACCAAAAGCCAGAGGATATCCCGCTGCGTTCCGCGGATGCCTGGTGCGCCGAGATCGAAGCCTGGAAGGGCCTGGGCGCCACCCATATCGGCTGCTGGACCATGTACGCGAATCTGTCCGTCGATCAACACATCGATGCTGCGCGGCGCTTCAAGGAAGCCGCCGACAGCGTCTGCTGAGCGGAGTACCAAGCCGATGTCACTGAGCGAAGGCTGGGTGGAAGTGCCCACCGCAGACGGCGCCATGGAGTGCTTTCTCGCCCATCCGGCCGACGGCGGCCGCTTCCCGCCGGTGGTGCTCTACATGGACGCCCCCGGCGTGCGCGAGGAACTGTGCGGCTTCGTGCGCCGCATCGCCGCCGAGGGCTACTGCGCCATCATGCCCAACCTCTACTACCGCTATGGCGTGCGCGCGGCCGGCGCGCGGATGATGGAACTGCTCCAGGCCCACACCAACGCCATGATCGTCGCCGACACCGGCAGCCTGATCGAATGGCTCGATGCCCACCCCGCGGCGCAGCCCGGACCCATGGGCTGCATCGGCTACTGCATGAGCGGCAAGTTCGTGCTCGCCGTCACTGGCAGCTTTCCCGAGCGCTTCAAGGCCATGCTCTCGCTGTACGGCGTGTCCCACGTCACCCGCGGGCCGGATTCGGCACACCTGCGCATTCCCCGCATCCTGCCCGATTGCAGCCTCTACTTCGGCTTCGCCGAGCACGACCCCTTCGTGCCCGACAGCGAGATCGCCGAGCTCGATGCCGCCCTGCGCGAGCATGGCGCCGACTATGTGCTGGAGAAGATCCCCGGCACCGGCCACGGCTTCGCCTTCCCCGAACGCATGGGCTACCACCACGAAGCCGCCGAGCGGCACTGGGACATCGCCTTCGAGTTGTTCGGGCGGAAGCTGCGGTAGCTAGCGGTGCGGACTGCGGCATGGAGACTCCAGCTGGCTTGATCTGGCGCGCCGTCTCCAAGTGTTGCGGAGATTCCTCCCGAAGCACTTCCGGTGGTATAAATGGGCGTCCTCAATCGCGGCGCAGGAAAATGCTGCCCACCGACAGGGCGCCGCGGTGCCTGTCACGCGAACAGGGCAGCCCCGTAGCCAGCGCACACGGACTGGAAAAGGCAGGGTTGTGACGGCCCCGGGTTATGCGGAAATATTCCGGAATTGCACGGTGCCCGGTTTGTATCCGGGCACATGGAAGAGTGGCGATGGAGTTTGCAGGCGATTGTTAAATAAGGACTTTTTGTTCTATGGGTTGCCGATCCAGCATGCACTCACCGGGCAAGAGTCGTGCTCAATGTCATGCAGCTCGGCTCTAATCTGACTCAAAATAACGGATTTGCGTTGACATATCATATTTGGTATATATGCTTTATATGGTATGTGGTCTATCTATGAACATAGGCGCGGGGCCAAGAGCCTCGCTTCCGCACCAATAGAGGTGCAGAAGAGGTATGAGAAGTGGAAGGACATCGTTTATATCTCTGGCCCGCAAGGCCTTCGACAGATCAAAGGCTTCAACGACGAGTCATTGTCCGGCAAATGGAAGGGGTATCGATCCTCTCGTTTGAATTTGCAATATAGAGTTATTTACAAAATTGAGCGAGATAAAGTATTGGTTCAGGTAGAAAACGTTACGCCCCACGATTATCGGAGGAAGTAACATGAGCAGTTACAGAAAGGCAAAGCGCACTGTTGACGTTTCTGTCGGCGAGTCAGTCAGAATCATCAGAGAACTCCAGGAGATGAGCCAGAATGAGCTGGCCGAAATCACTGGCATTCCTCAATCGACGATTTCCGCCATTGAGAACGACAGAGTCCGGCTGGGCGTTGAGCGAGCCAAGGTGCTTGCCAGGGCTTTACACTGCCATCCGGCGGTGCTGGTATTTCCTGGTTGGGATGTTGAACAAGAGTCCGCTGCATAACATGGCGTTGAGGTCGTTCGCTCCTCGCGTGGCTCACTTGGACCGGCTTACTCATAGTGCTGGAGAAGACCCCCGGCACCGGCCACGGCTTCGCCTTCCCCGAGCGCATGGGCTACCACCACGAAGCCGCCGAGCGGCACTGGGACATCGCCTTCGAGT
>CAJXRS010000150.1 GCA_913060555.1 uncultured Gammaproteobacteria bacterium
ACGAGATCATGCCTAGTCTCGTGGGCTCGGAGATGTGTATAAGAGACAGGCGGTGTAGTGGACGTCGGCGGTGAACCAGACCAGGTTCTCGATCCGGTGGCGGCGGACGAAGCTGAGCAGCTCGGCGAGCTCCAGTTCGCGGCCGAGCGGCGCGCCCGGGTTGCCGTTGGCGCCGTTCTCGAAGGCGGCGCCGTCGCGCACGATCAACCCGAGGGGCATGTCCGAGGCGATGATCTTCCAGGTCGCCGTCGATTCCCGCAGGGCGCGCTTGAGCCATTCCAACTGCTCGCTGCCGAGAAAGGCCGTCTCCGGCCCACTGGCGAGCTGGTCATTGGCCGTGTTGGGCCCGCGGAAGCTGCGCAGATCGATGCGAAAGACTTCGGCGCTGGGACCGTAGGGGAACCGCTGGAACAGCCGCTCGCGCTCGCCGAAGCGCACCGGCATGTATTCCACGAAGGCCCGATGGCTCCGTGCCGCCAACAGGTCGACATTGATTTCCGTATAACGCGGGTCTGTCAGCACCTCGCCGGGAAACCAGTTGTTCACCACCTCGTGGTCGTCCCACTGGGCGATCATCGGCACCTCGGCGTTGAAGCGGCGCAGGTTGTCGTCCATCAGGTTGTAGCGATAGTTGCCGCGGTACTCGTCGAGGGTCTCGGCAACCTTGGCCTTCTCGGGCGTCACCAGGTTCTCCCAGACCGAACCGTCCGGCAGGGTGACACTTTCCTGCAGCGGCCCGTCGGCGTAGATGCTGTCGCCGCAGTGGATGAAAAAGTCCGGTTCGGCGGCGCGCATGGTTTCGAAGATGCGCATCCCGCCGAAGGCCGGGTTGATGCCCCAGCCCTGGCCGGCGACATCACCCGACCAAAGAAAGCGCAGGCCTGCCTCCCGGCCGCGCAGCCTGTGCTTCGCCTGGCCCGGTGGCAGCCCCAGGGGCAGCGGGGTGCGCAGACGACCCATCACCGGCTCGCTGGGCAGGGCTTCACCGATCAGATCCTCGAAGAACACGCGGTAGAAAACGTCCTGACCGGGCTCGAGGTCGGTGACGTCCAGCTTGGCGGTGAAATCGCCAGCCGGCAACGCCGCCGGCCCGCGGAGCAAACGCGCGTCGCGAAAGTCCGGACGGCTCGCCAGCTCCACCCACATGCGCGCCGGGCGGTCGGCACGCGACCAGAGGATCGCCCGGTCCGCCAGTACGTCGCCGGCCTGTACCCCGTAGGGCGCCTCGACCCGGCCCCCGCTGGACAAAATGCCGAAGCTGCGCAAGGGCAGTCCGCCCAGGGCGGCGAGCCCGGCTATTGCGCCGCCGCCCTGGAGCAGACGGCGACGGTTGCGGTCGAAACTTGATTGGCTGGCCATGGCGATCTTCCTCCGCTGGTTGGTAAAGAGGAATCGCCTGCGATTCCCGGGGCCGCGCCACGAGTGGCGCTCCCATAACTTCGCGGAACTTGGTTACGGGGTCTTGACAGAATCATTGCGGGTTCTCGGCGGGCGGAGGTCACCGGGTGCGATCGAGTCTCTGAACAGCGTGATCCGCAAGACCACAAAACAGGGCAAGACCTTAGCCACCGAGGACCCGGCAATGAAGGTGGTCTATTCCGCAATGCAGGCAGTTTCGAGCAATGGACGATGCCGACCAGGAACTGGATGGCGACCCTGAACGGATTTGTGATCAAGCTTGGTGACCGGCTTGCCGATTACCAGTAACCAATCGGATTGGACGGTTACACAGAATCATTCACGGGCTTGATTCAGGGCCTGGACACCGAATCTGACAATAACTCCTGGGACAAGCCGCGGCGGGTGATCGTCAAGGCCGAGAACCGGATCAGCGATCAGCACCTCGACCTGTTCGCGGGTCGCACCTCCAGTCACCGCTGGTGGCCCACTAGCCGTCGTCCGAGCGTTCAGCCGCTGGCAAGGAGGTCTGGCCATTCTCGCGCTGCAGCTCAATCGCGGTCAGCGCCCTGGTTTCCTTGGTCAGCGGCTCCAGCACATCAATTTTGCGCCCCTTCCCCACTGCCTTGAGGTCGCGGAAGCGACGCGCGGCAGGCAGCACCCGGGATTCGAGTGTGCCGACGGAATCGTTGTAGGCGCCGACGGCGTTATCAAGCCCCTTGCCGACCTTGTACCAGTGCTCGGCAAGCTTGGCGATACGTTCGTAGAGATCTCGGCCAAGCTCGGCGACCTCGCGGGCGTTCTCGACAATGGCCTCTTGGCGCCATCCGTAGGATACCGCCTTTAGCAGTGCGATCAGGGTAGTGGGGCTGGCGGGAATGACACGATTTTCCGCAGCGGATTCGATCAGCGTCGGATCCTGAGTCAGCGCCGCGGAAAAGAAGGCTTCGCCGGGCACGAACAGCACCACGAACTCCGGACTGGGATCGAACTGCTCGAAATAGCTCTTCTTGCCCAGCTGGTCGATATGGGTGCGGATTTGCCGCGCGTGGTCGACCAGGGCCTGTTGGCGCGCACGCTCGTCGGGCGCTTCCACAGCGCGCAGATAGGCATCCAGAGAGACCTTGGCATCGACCACGACCTGGCGGCCGCCGGGGAGCCGAACGATGAGATCCGGCCGCTGGCGGCCTTTTTCGGTGGTGCGGGTCACCTGTTCCTCGAAATCACAGTGCTCCAGCATACCGGCGAGCTCCACCACCCGGCGCAATTGCACCTCGCCCCAGCGGCCGCGGGCTTGGGGCTGGCGCAGCGCCTTGACCAGATTGGCGGTCTCCCGATGCAGCTGCGGCAGGTGGGTATCAACCAGCGCCCGCAATTGGGTGTCGAGCGCGCGATAGGCACCGATGCGGGCCTTCTCCATTTCGTCGAGCTTGCCGTCGAATTTTTCCAGGCGCTCGCGAATCGGTTTGGTCAAGGTATCAATGGCCTGCTCGCGAGCTTTCAATTCGGCCTTGGCACCCTCCTGGAACTTGCCCAGGTTTTCCTGCGCCAGGCGCAGAAAGGATTCGCTGCTGGCCTTCAGTGCTTCGGCGGAGATGGCCTTGAAGGTATCACCGAGCTGCTCGCGGGCGCGCTCCAGCTCGGCCAGTTTTTCGACACCGAGCCGCCGTTCGGCATCCAGTCGCTCGGTGAGGCGGGCATTTTCGGCACTCAGTTCGTTGAGCCGAGACCGCGCGTCTTCCAGCGCCGTGGCCAGGGAGTCAGCACGTTCCCGTTGAGCGTTCACTTGCTCCCGAAGCGCCGAGCTCCTGGAGAATACCGCCAGCCAGAGCCCCAAGGCTCCGAGCGCCAAACCCAGACCCAACCACAGAAATTCCGCTGTCATCACACCTCCGAAATCATGCTCGGGGATCCCCGAGCAGCGCCATTATGCGCCCCCGGACCCCCGCCTGCCGGCGCAAGATGCCTGTCCGCCACCGCACGCGGAGCCACTCCGCCGTGCAGGAACAGATATCAGCGGTTGCCGGTAGCCCACCGCTCTTTGCGAAGCCTGTGGCCGCGCACAGTGCCTTCCAGTTCAACCGAGGTAATTGATTGAATCACGGAGCAATTGTTGTTATGCTGCAAGTGCCGGACGGGCGTCGCCTTGAGCCTGACCACGGCTCCCGAGGCCGGACCGGCACAGTTGCTTCAGCAAGCGTCGGTGCATCCAGATAGATTCACGATCGACGCCTGCTTCTTTATTAAGCCCACGCCGTCGGCGTGGCGGTAATACCGAGACGAATTTGATTGGGATTGTCGGTCGTTGCTCCCAGCCAAGCGCATAGAAGCGCGCCTTGCGGGAAGCTCCGCCACTTGGAAGGTCCGTTCACGATCACCTATGACGGGAAACCCACTGACCCTCTCCACCCAGTTCCGGCGCGACTGACGCGCCCCGAGGCCTTGGCGCGTACTGCAAGCGCCTGGCCACCAATACGGTTTCGTCTCCGTTCCTACCGACACCCCTCCGGCGTATCCATTACGCAGGATTCACATGAAAAGAATGCTTATCAATGCCACGCAGCCGGAAGAGCTGCGGGTCGCGCTGGTCGACGGCCAGCGACTCTACGATCTGGACATCGAGAACCGCACGCGCGAGCAGCGCAAGTCCAATGTCTACAAAGGGGTCATCACCCGCGTCGAACCCAGCCTGGAAGCCGCTTTCGTCAACTATGGCGCGGAAAAGCACGGTTTTCTTCCGCTCAAGGAAATCGCCCGAGAATACTTCAAGCGACAGCCCGACGACCCCCAGGGCAAGCTGAAGATCAAGGATATCCTCGAAGAGGGCAAGGAAGTCATCGTCCAGGTCGAAAAGGAGGAGCGCGGCTCCAAGGGAGCGGCCCTGACCACCTTCATCAGTCTGGCCGGGCGCTACATGGTGCTCATGCCCAACAACCCCCGTGCCGGCGGCATTTCCCGACGCATCGAGGGTGAAGAGCGCGACCAGCTGCGCGATGCGATCAGGGGTCTGGAAATACCCAAGGGTTGCGGGGTGATCGTGCGCACCGCGGGAATCGGCCGCACCGCAGAGGAATTGCAGTGGGATCTGGACTACCTGCTGCAACTGTGGCAAACGATAGAAGACGAGGCCAAGCAAGCCAAGGCGCCGAAGTTCCTGTTCCAGGAGAGCAACGTCATCATTCGGGCGATCCGCGACTATCTGCGGCCCGATGTGGGCGAGGTGATTGTCGACAATCGCGAGGCCTATCAGCTGGCCTCCGCATTCATCCAGCAGGTGATGCCGGGCGAGAGCGGCCGCGTCAAGTACTACGACGACAACATACCCCTGTTCAACCGCTATCAGATCGAACAGCAGATCGAAAGCGCCTTTCAACGCGAAGTGAAACTACCTTCCGGTGGCGCCATCGTCATCGACGTGACCGAAGCCCTGGTGTCGATCGACATCAACTCGGCGCGGGCCACCAAGGGTGGCGACATCGAGGAAACCGCCCTGCAGACCAATCTCGAGGCCGCCGATGAAATTGCCCGGCAGCTTCGCCTGCGCGATGTCGGTGGGCTGATCGTCATCGATTTCATCGACATGCTGGCGAACAAGAATCAGCGTGCCGTCGAGGACTGCATGCGCCAGGCGCTGGAGGTGGATCGTGCTCGCGTTCAGCTGGGGCGGATTTCCCGCTTCGGTCTGTTGGAAATGTCCCGGCAACGGCTGCGGCCTTCGCTCGAGGAAATGACCTTCAAGGTCTGCCCGCGCTGCCAGGGCCAGGGCACTATCCGCGGCACCCGCTCGATCGCGCTGTCGATCCTGCGTCTGGTGGAAGAAGAGGCCCAGAAGGAAAACAGCTCCCAGATCCGCGCCATCACTCCGGTGACCGTAGCGACCTTCCTGCTCAACGAAAAACGCCGCGCCATCACCGAAATCGAAAGCCGCCACCAGGCACGGGTGATCATCCTGCCCAACGAGGCCATGGAAACGCCACAGTTCGAAGTGCAGCGAATCCGCGACCAGGACGGTGTCGCCGACCTCTATAGCTATCAGGCGATCACCCAGATCGCTGCCGAAACCCAACTCGACGCTCTCGAAGTGGAAGACAATCTGCCGCCGTCGACCCCGGCGGTGCAATCGGTGCCCCCGCCGGCGCGGGCGCCCATTCGACCCGCGGCACCCGAGGTGCAGGCCCCGCAAGCCGAGGAGTCGGCGGTGCAACGCTCGGCCCTGGCAACGGGCACCAGGAAAGGCTGGCTGAAACGGCTGGTCGAATCTCTGGTCGGACCTGCGGACTCCGAGACCGAGACAGCCAAAGCGACTGAATCCGTGCCCGAGGCCAAGCCCGCCTCCAGCCCCCGCAAGCCGACCCGGCGGCGCGGAGAAAAATCCACGACTTCCGACAGACAGGACAAGCAAGACAAAT
>CAJXRS010000151.1 GCA_913060555.1 uncultured Gammaproteobacteria bacterium
CCTCTCTATTCGTCGGCAGCGTCAGATGTGTATAAGAGACAGGTTATGCGGGCGGCATTCACCGCAGCCGGGACATGCGCACGCTGTTCGACGCGATGACCCGCCTGCGCCCGCAGCGGCCGGACTCACGGCTGGTGCTGACGGGCCGTCGCTCTGCAGGTGTTAAGGTGCCGGCGGATGCGCTCTGGCTGGGATATCTGCCGGACGCGGACATGCCGGCGCTGTATCAGGCGCTGGACGCGGTGGCGGTGATGAACACGCCGAGCGCGTTCGGCGATTACAGCTATCCCATCAAGCTGTACGAGGCGATGGCCTGCGGCCGGCCGGTGGTGGCTTCGCGTACCGCCAGCACAGCCTGGGTGCTGCGGGATTTTCCCGACCGGCTGGTGGCGCCGGGCGACGCGGCAGCGCTGGCCGGTGCGCTGGCGGCGGCCCTGGACCTGGGCGCGATGGACTATGGCGCGCAGCCGGACTGGGGCGCGTCGGGCGCGGAGCTGGAGGCAGCCATGCGGCGGATTGGCGGGCGGGCTGACTGAGGCCTGGTTGACTAAAATGAACGGCAATCGCCGAGCTTGGAGCGCGGATCTTGGACGAGCTGTTGGGTAAGAAAGATCAGCGGTTTCCATCATCGAAGCTGAGCATTCAGCCGCGCATCCTCATGCCCACCTCTACCCTGCCTCGCTGGTCCGGCGATTCAACGCCGCGCTTCGTGCTCGATCTCGCCGCCCAGGTGAGGGCCACCGGAGTGGATGTGCGGGTGCTGGCCCCGGCATTCCCCGGTGCCGCCAGTGCGGAACAACTCGACGAGGTGGATATCGAGCGCTTTTCTTACGCGCTCCCGGCGGGGTTGCAAACCCTGTGCTACGACGGCGGCATGCTGCCCAATCTGCGCGCCCACCCCCTGCGCTGGGGTCTGGTGCCCGGATTCATGGCGGCGGCGCTGCTGGCCGTCAGGCGCGCCATCCGCCGCTGGCAGCCGGATATGGTCCACGCCCACTGGGTGCTGCCGATGGGGCTGATCGCGGTGCTGGCCGCGCCGCGCCAGGTTCCGGTAGTGGTGACGGTACATGGCAGCGATGTGCTGGACCTGCAGGGCGGGGCGCTGGAACGCCTGAAGACGTTCGTGTTGTCCCGCGCCAGCCTGGTGACCTGCAATGGTTCGATCACCAGGGCGGCGTTGGCCCGACTCGGTGTTCCGGAGGCAAAGATCCGCCAGATTCCCATGGGCGCGGCCGCGCCGGCAGCGGATGCCGCCCACGGCCTGGAGCTTCCGGCGGAGCGCTGCAAACTGCTCTTTGCCGGCCGGCTGTTCAGCGGCAAGGGCCTGGATGATCTGCTCGCCGCGCTGGCGCTGCTGGACGAAACCGACCGGCCGCTGCTGTTGGTGGCCGGGACCGGCCCGGAGGAGGCGCGCTTCCAGGCGGGCGCGCGCGAACTGGGTATTGGCGACCAGGTGCGGTTCCTCGGCGGTCTGGAACATCGCCGGTTGCTGGCGCTGATGGGCGCGGTGGACGCGGTGGTGGTGCCGACGCGCAATACCGAATGGGTCGAAGCCCAGGGCCTGGTGGTGGCCGAGGCCATGCTCGCCGGAACGCCGGTGATCGCCACCACCGGCGGCGGCGCAGAAGACCACATCCGCGACGGCGTCAATGGTCTGCTGGTGCCACCGGCAGACCCGCAGGCGCTGGCGGCGGCCATCGATCGGGTGCGCCGGAATCCCACCCGGGCCACGGCCATGGCGGAGGCCGGGCGCCGCTACGCTGCGGATCATCTTTCCTGGAGCGCCTGCGCACAGGCATTCGCCGAGGTCTACGGGCAGGTCCTGCCAAACGCACAAGGGAATACCTGATGCCAAATCAGCACAGTTCGGGCAAGGGATTGATGGTGGGGCTGTTCGCGGCGGCGGCAGCCGCTGTACTGGCCAAGCTCAACATCGCTTATCTGTACGAAATCAACTGGGACGAGTTCTTCTTTCTCGCCCATGTGCACGACTATCTGCGTGGCGACTTGCGGGGCGCGCTGCAAACCTTCCACGTTCATTTCTTCGGCTGGCTGGCCGGAATGGGCGACGAGACGGATCAGATTGTCGCCGCGCGCTGGGCGATGGTTGCACTGCAAATCGGCACCGGCTTTTTGCTGTACCGCATCGGGCGGCGGTTCTTCGCCGCGCCGGCGGCCCTGTTTGCGGTGCTGCTGTATTTTTCGGTGCGCAATGTGCTGCTGCTGGGGGCGGATTTCCGGGCCGACCCCATCGCCACCTTGCTGTTGGTGCTGTGCATCGAGCGGGTGCTGGCCTTTGGCCGGGGCCATGGGGCACCGCTGGCGGCCGGGGTGACCGCCGGGCTTGCCCTGCTGATCACCATCAAGTCGGCGCTCTACGCGCCCGTGGTCGGCCTGCTGTATCTGGTCGGCCTGGCGGAAACCCGCGAGCGGGCCTTGCGTATCGGCCAGGGGGTTGTGGCGCTGGCGGCCACGGCGGTCACTTTCGGCGCCCTGTATCTGGTTCACAAATACAGCCTCGGCAGCGCCACGGATGCCGCCGATATGGCGACCCGCGCCTACGGCAAGACGATCGGGTCGCAGGGGTTTTTCCCCCGCTGGGGCTATTTCGCCGACAGCCTGCGCACCGATGCGCTGTTCTGGGCCTTTGTGGCTGGGGGGCTGGTGCTGGCGCTGCGGTATGCGCTCTGGCCCGGGCTGTTGAGCCGCGCCAACGCGCTGCGGCTGCTGGCGCTATTGCTGCCGGCGCTCACCTTCTTGTTCTACCGCAACGCCTTCCCCTACTACTGGGGTTTCGCGCTGGCGGGGCCGGCGTTGCTCGCCGGGCTCGGCTGGGAGTATCTGGAGCAGCGGCTGGGTCGGGTCGGGCGCCTGGTCAACCGCGGCGCAGCGGCGGCGGCCGTTGCGCTGATTCTCTATGCCGGGTTTGCCATTCCCTTCCAGGCGAATCTGCACACCCAGCGGCAGGTGCTCGAAGTGGTGCATCGGCTCTTTCCGGAACCGGTGGCCTATATCGACCGCTGCGCCATGGTCTCGACCTTCCCACACGCCGGTCTTTTCATGAGCACCTGGGGAATGGAGGGCTACCACGCGCGCGGTCGGCCGGTGTTCGCCGAGATCCTGCGCCGCGAGCAGCCGGTGTTCATCATCGCCAATAACACGCAGTTGAACATCGCCCTGCCGGATGACCTGCGCCGCCGGTACATCCCTCCGGCCTACGACCTGCTGGCGGAGGATCTGGCACTGCTGCGCGACAACTATGTGCATCACTGGGGGCCGCTCTATGTGGCCGGCAAGCGGGTGGAGATCGAATCGGCCGCGGAGCCGGCGGAGTTCGAGGTGTCGATCGCCGGCACCTACACCCTGGAGGCAGCCACCCTGGAGGCAACGGGCGTGGCACGCATCGATGGCGAGCCGATCGCGCCCGGAGAGGCAGTGACGCTCACCCAGGGAATGCACCAGCTCGCGGCGGATGCGCCGGGCGGCTATGTGCTGCGCTGGGGCGACAACCTGCCGCTGCCGGATCAGCTACCGCCGCGCAAGGCCCTGTTCACCGGGTTTTGAGGCGGCATGGCACCGAAAACGGTGGTGGTGCCGAGCGGCTGCGCGGTGGTTCGCCCCAAGGAAACGCCGGATGCGCTATCGCTTATCCGGCCTACAACTGCACTGAAATCCAGGCGTGGGGTGGATAAGCCGCAGGTGCATCCACCAGAAGATTGCGCGGTGGTTCGCTCTGGGAAAACGCCGGATGCGCTGCGCTTATCCGGCCTACAACTGCGCTGAAATCCAAGCGTTGGGTGGATAAACCGCAGGCGCATCCACCAAAAGATTGCGCGGTGGTTTGCCTTGGCGAAACGCCGGATGCGCTGTCGCTTATCCGGCCTACAACTTGCCTGCGGTGAAATCCAGTATGTGATGGCCGCCTGCCGGATGTCGTACACATATTTGCGTGGATCACGCGGCATACAGCTCGATCCTGCTTTGTTCGACGGCGTTGCGCAGATAGGGATTCCCCAATCCCGACTCAGTGAGTAGATCGACCGGCCTGCCGAACAACCGCTGCAGATCCTGCCAGAGTGCGAAGTAGGCCTCGGCATAGGCGGACGGCGCCAGCTCGCGGAATTCGACGAAAAAATCGAGGTCGCTGTGCGTCGGGTCGAACTCGGGCCCGGTGGCCGAACCGAACAGCGACAGCCGATGGACGGCATGCCGTCGGCACAGCTCGGCGAGATTGTCGCGGGCTTGTTCTACTCGATCCCAGACCATGGTTGCGGGCCGATGCTCTATCCGTGCGTTCATGGTGCCATGGCCGGGCATATTCGGCGAGACCCATGGCGGCTTCGCCGGATGCGCTGCGCTTATCCGGCCTACGAGGACCTGTCCGACAACCGTCCCTCAATGCAGCGGCTTCCTGCCGAGCAAGCGGAGCGTCAGGTTCCGGCCAGCGCGAAGCACCGGGTACAGGATTCCGGCGAGGCGCCGGTTGCGAA
The DNA here is from genome assembly GCA_913060555.1 of uncultured Gammaproteobacteria bacterium. GTDB lineage: Bacteria > Pseudomonadota > Gammaproteobacteria > Pseudomonadales > Porticoccaceae > JAGPUQ01. The sequence continues at coordinate 4,491 of CAJXRS010000151.1, forward strand.
ACATCGCCGCCAGCACACGGTTCCACAGCCCGACTTTCGACGACAGCGTGCTCAACAGCCACATTGCGTCGGCGCCATGGTAGGTTTTCCCTTCGAGCCGGACGACCATACCGGTGTCCAGATCGTGGCCCAAAGACCGCAGTTCCGCTACCACATCGGGACGTGCGCGTGCATCCACGAGCTCGATATCGAATGAATCGCGAAGCCGGGCAAAGCGCACATAGCGGCTGCAGAAGGGGCAATCGCCGTCGTAAATTACCGCCAGCCGGTGCTTGTTCCCGTTCATGGCTGCGGAGCCAATTCCCGCGGTGTTCGGGCTCTACGCCATACCCGGCCCAAGATTGGCAGATCTTCCAACGATTCGGAAAGTCGCCGAAAAGCGGAGCTCTGCGGCGAAAGCACCAGCAGGATCAGCAGTAACAGAATATGTTCATTGAAAATGATTTCCATCAGTAGCCAGGTCCCAAGGTGGAAACCAATTTGCAGATAGCCCCAGACGAGATGCAAGCGAGGCCGAAATGCAACGATTACGGAGACGACCTGAATGTAGATCAAGGCGAGAAAGATTGGCCATGCCAATAGCGGGTTGCCGATGAAAAGCGGCGCCAGCAGCGGCTCGGTTCCAGTCTGTAGGCTGCGGTTGGCCAGCGTAAGAGAGAGCGCATCCGGAGAAAAATTACCGACCTGCCCAGCGAGCGCCGGAATTACGCCGTAAACAACCTTCCAGGTTCCAGTCATGGTGTAGAAAAGTAGAAACAGCGCTTGAGCCAGACGAATCACGGTTAGATAGGACATCCTTTCCGATCTTCCAAAATTCGCAACATTGCCCGACGGCAGAAAGATGAACACAAAGCTCACCCAAAACCAGGAGTGATATGGGTGGTTTATGCCGCCAAGGGAGTTGGTAACTGTGGCGGCAAGCAGAAACAGCATGCTGAACAGGGCCCTGGCCAGCATGCTCCGATGGAACTGGAACGCCAGCAGACTGCTCAGAAAGCTGGCTATGCTGATCAAGCCCAGGGTAAATCCTGCGTCGAATCGCTCTACCCAAGATAGCGGCCACAGGAAGTCCCAATCGCCAGCGGAGAGCACCGTGGTGCGAGTACCAGGAATCATTCTGGCGGACAAATAGACGCTGGCCGCATAGTAAAGCCTCACCAGCCATTCGGCATTCGTGGCGCTTTGCGTCAGGCTTCGAAAAACTGAACCTCTGGAATAACCCCTCTGCGTCAAGATAGTTGTCCCCTCAATAGGTACGCTGCAGGGGGCAAG
>CAJXRS010000152.1 GCA_913060555.1 uncultured Gammaproteobacteria bacterium
GCGTGGCGGAAGGGGTCACCCAGCCCCGGCGCCTCGACCTTGATGACATCGGCGCCGAAGTCGGCCAGCACCGCCGTGCTGCCGGGTCCGAATACGAAAGTCGCCAGCTCGATGACCCTGAGGCCGGCCAGCAGGGGCTGCTGTGGTGTCATGGGAGGTACTCCTTGTTGTTGGTGTTATCGGCTCCCCGATCATACCCGCCGCCGCGCCCGCCGGGGCAAGCGGGCTGCCAACAGCACGGCCAGCAGGCCGAGGTAGACCAGGGGCTCACGCACATCGGCCTTGACCAGCCACAGAAAGTGCAGGGCACCGAGCAGCGCCGCGGGATAGACCAGCCGGTGCAGCGACCGCCAGCGTCTGCCGAGACGGCGCTGCCAGCCGCGCGTGGAGGTGAGAGCCAGGGGCAAGAGCAGCAGCCAGGCCGCAAACCCCAGGGCGATGTAGGTGCGTTCGACGAGATCCTCTGCGAGCAGCGCCGCCGACCACTCGAGATCAAAGGTCAGATAGGTCGCGAAATGCAGGCAGATCCAGACGAACGCCCAGAGGCCGAGCAACCGGCGCACTCGCAGTACCTCGGCGCGCCCACTCCAGCGCCGCAGCGGCGTGAGCGCCAGGGTGGCGAGCAACAGGCGCAGCGCCCAGTCGCCACTGTAGTGTTCGAGAAACTCGACCGGATTGGGTCCCAGTCGGCCGCCGGCCACCAGCCACGCCAGCCACAGCAACGGCCCGCCGGCGAGCAGCCAGACGGCCAGCCGCAAGGCGACCAGCGCCCCGCCGCGCACCTCAGTAGTACCGCTTCAGATCCATCCCGGTATACAGGGCAGCGACCTCCGGATAGCCGTTGAACATCAGCGTATCCCGCTTCCAGAGCTCGCCCAGGCGCCGCTCGCGGCGCTGCGACCAGCGCGGGTGGTCGACCTCGGGATTGACGTTCGCGTAGAAGCCGTACTCGCGCGGCGCCATGGTCTGCCAGGTGGTGGCCGGCTGGCGCTCGGTAAAGCGGATCGCGACGATCGACTTGATGCTCTTGAAGCCGTATTTCCAGGGGATGGTGAGGCGCAGCGGCGCGCCGTTCTGATTGGGCAACACCCGGCCGTACATGCCCACCGAGAGAAACGCCAGCGGGTGCATGGCCTCGTCGATGCGCAGCCCCTCGCGGTAGGGCCAGTCGAGCACGCCGGAGCGCGTCAGCGGCATCTGTTCAGGGTCGTACAGGGTCTCGAAGGCCACATACCTGGCGTTGCCGGTGGGCCGAAAACGCTGCAGGAAACGGCTCAGGGGAAACCCCACCCAGGGCACCACGATGCTCCAGGCCTCGACGCAGCGGTGACGGTAGATGCGCTCTTCCAGCCCGGTAAGCAACTCCTCGATATCGACCGTACCCGGCGCCGCACACTCGCCCTCGACGCGCACCGTCCAGGGCCGGGTGCGCAGGGTATGGGCGGTTCGCGCGGGCTCACCCTTACCGGTGCCGAATTCATAATAGTTGTTGTAGGTACTGACGGTCTCGTAGTCCGTCACCGCCTCGCCACCGGCCAGCTCGCTGCGGTTACCGACCGCCAGTTCCGCCGGCTGCCGGACCGCGGCGCGGGCCAGCCCCGGCACTGCCAGCGCAGCGCCGGCCAGGCCCAGGCCGGCGAGGAAGCGGCGGCGATCGCGATAGACGGCTTCGGGCGTGACGTCGGATTCGCGCAGTGGGTGCAGCGGTGGGACGCGGATCAGCATAGTCGTTGTTCCCCGGGGCGACGCCAGTAGGACCCCGGCGCGCGGCCGAAATTCCCTGCCGGGCAGGGCCGGCGCCCGCCTCGGCTTGCAATTGCCGGCCAGGCTTGGTAAAGCCGTCACCTGACACCGCGCCAGGATAATAACCATGACCGCGCAACAGCATGTAATGACCGGATACCGGGTACTCGATTTCACCCAGGTGGTGGCCGGCCCCACCACCACCCGCCTGCTCGCCGAGATGGGCGCCGAGGTGATCAAGGTGGAACTGGCACCGCTGGGCGACATGACCCGCCAGCTGCCGGTGCTCAAGAATGGCCGCAGCTCCTATTTCCTGCAACAGAATCGCGGCAAGAAGAGCCTCTGCCTGGACGTCCGCAAGGCCGAGGCCCGACAGCTGCTCGAAGACCTGGTGCGCTGCTGCGACGTGCTGGTGGAGAACTTCTCGGCCGGCGCCATCGGCCGCCTGGGGCTGTCCTGGGAGCAGGTTCACGAGCTCAACCCACGCCTGGTGATGTGCTCGATCTCGGGTTTCGGACAGGGCGGTCCGCTGTCCACCAAGCCGGGTTACGACGCGGTTGCCGCCGCCTACGCCGGGGTCCTCGACCTGATCGGCTATGCCGACGGCTACCCGCTGTTTCCCCAGCTCGCGATCGGCGATGGCACCACCGGCGTACACGCCCTGGCGGCGATCAGCACCGCCCTGCTCTACCGCGAACGCAGCGGCGAGGGTCAGTTCCTCGACATCTCACTGCTCGACTCCTACTTCCACCAGCACGATGTCGCGGTGAACAGTTACAGCGGCTCCGCGGGGGCCTTCGTGCCCAAGCGCTCGGGGCATCATCACCTGGTGCTGCACCCGCTGGGCATCTACCGGGGCCGCGGCGCAGACGAGTTCTACATGCTGGTGGTGCCGCCACTGCGCTGGCCGGCGTTTTGCGAGCTGATCGAGCGGCCCGAGCTCGCCGCCGACCCGCGCTTCGCTACCAACGACGCGCGCATGGCCCACCATGCCGAGCTGGTGGAGATCATCGAGGCATGGCTGCGCGCCCAGCCCAGCCGCGAAGTCATTCTGGCCAAAATGGAAGAGGCGCACTTCGCCTTCGCCCCGGTGCTGTCGGTGCCCGAGGCCATGCGCCATCCCCATTTCATCGAGCGCCGGATCGTGCGCAAGGTGACCGACCGCTGTTTCGGCGAGATCGAACTGCCGGGCATGCCGCTGCGCTTCTCCGCGTTTCCCGGCGAACTGGAACTGGAGGCGCCCCACCTGGGCGAACACAACCGCGCCGTGCTCGGGGACATCCTGAACCTGGGCGACGACCGCATCGACGCCCTGGAAGCCGCCGGCGTGCTGCATGCGACCGCTGGGCAAGCGTCGCCGGCCTGACAGCGCAGCTACCGATCCTACCCATCTTCATCGCGAGGAGAACCGAGTCATGTATCCAGGCACCTGGGCGCAACGCACCCCCGACAAGCCGGCGGCGATCGACAGCGGCAGCGGAGCCACCCTGAGCTACCGCGAGCTCGACGACCGCTCCAACCAGCTCGCACAACTGCTCTGGGCGCGCGGGCTGCGGCCCGGCGACCACCTCGCCATCTTCATGGAAAACAACCTGCGCTATTTCGAGGTGATCTGGGCGGCGCTGCGCTCGGGCCTCTACCTCACCACCATCAACCGCTATCTGACCGGCGAAGAGGCGGGTTACATCCTCGACAACTGTGACGCCCAGGCGGTGGTCGCCTCGTACCGCCTCGCCGAACCGGCGGCCGAACTGCAAGAGCACGCACCCCGCTGCCATACCTGGCTGATGACCGATGGCACCAGCGCCGGATATCAGTCCTACGAGGACGCCATCGCCCAGCATCCAGCGCAGCCGCTGGCGCAGGAACCGGCCGGCCAATTCATGCTCTACAGCTCCGGCACCACCGGGCGGCCCAAGGGCATCCTGCGGCCGCTTTCGGGCGCGGGCATCGCCGGCGAGCTGTCGCCGGTGGCCAAACTCCAGCAGGCGCTGTGGCGAGTCGACGCCGAGGCGGTCTACCTGTCCCCGGCGCCGCTCTACCACTCGGCGCCGCTGTCGTTCTGCACCGGCATCCAGTCCCACGGCGGTACCGTGGTGATGATGCCGCGCTTCGACGAGACCGAGGCATTGGCGGCGATCGAGCGCTACAGGGTCACCCACAGCCAGTGGGTGCCGACCATGTTCACCCGGATGCTGAAAATGCCGGAAGCCGAGCGCAACGCCTTCGACCTGTCCTCGCACCGGGTCGCCATCCATGCCGCCGCCCCCTGCCCGGAGGGGGTCAAGCGGCAGATGTTCGACTGGTGGGGGCCGATCCTCCACGAATACTATGGCGGCACCGAGCTGAACGGCCTCACTCATTGCACACCCGAAGAATGGCTCGCCCATCCGGGGACCGTGGGCAAACCCATTCTCGGCAAGCTGCACATCTGCGCCGAGGACGGCCGCGAATTGCCGCCCGGCGAGGACGGCGCCGTCTATTTCGAGCTGCCGAGAATGCCCTTCGAGTACTATCAGGACGCCGACAAGACCCGCTCGGCCCAGCACCCCGAGCACCCCAACTGGAGCGCCCTGGGCGATGTCGGCCATCTGGACGACGAGGGCTTTCTGTACCTCACCGACAGAGCCACCTTCATGATCATCTCCGGGGGCGTCAACATCTATCCCCAGGAGATCGAGGATGCGCTGGTGCTCCACCCCCAGGTCGCCGATGTCGCCGTGATCGGCGTGCCCGACGCGGAAATGGGCGAGGCGGTCAAAGCGGTCGTCCAACTGGTAGCCGGGGCCGAGCCCGGACCTGCGCTGGAGGCCGAGCTGATCGCCTACGCGCGCCAGCACATCGCTCACTACAAGTGCCCGCGCAGCGTCGACTTCGTCGAGGAACTGCCGCGACTGCCCACCGGCAAGCTCTACAAGCGCCTGCTCAAGGATCAGTACTGGGGCAGGACTGGCTCGCGTATCGTTTGACCGGGCTTTCGCCCCCAGCTACCGGCTGCGCCACATCCACCGCCATCGGCCGCGCCCGCGTCGGCCCCGTTCGACTACCTCGAGCCGGGGCACCGGCACGGGCGGCCACCGCCCCAATGCAGCAGAGCGGCAACGTGCGCCCGGCGGTTCCGGTATGTGCGCTGCTGCTCGCCAATGGCCGGCATGGGTTCTCCTGCCGGGCTGCCAGCACCTGCGAACTGCATGTCCTGCTGACTGCATGTCCTGCTGGAGGAAGCCCGGAGAATCACCAGGTTCGCATTTGCCGGCGATTTTGCGTCTTAGCGGACGCGGTTCTGACGCAGGTCGCGGCAGTCAGCATCCGGACCCGGGTTCAAACACGCACCGGATTCACCGACAATGGCGGTGAATCCGCATCCGGTATCCGGCCATGACGATCGCAGCAGACTCCGTGGTAGCCATTCATTACAAACTCTCCGACGAGCGCGGCGTGATCCTCGACGCCAGCCCACCCGATCAGCCGCTGCACTACCTGCACGGCGCCGGCAACATCATCGCCGGCCTGGAAAGGGCGCTCACCGGACGCACTCCCGGAGAGCAGTTCACCGCCGTGGTCCCCCCGGAGGAGGCGTACGGTGAACGCGTCGAGGAAATGGTTCAGCAAGTGCCCAGGGACATGTTCCGGGAGGACCAGGATGTCGAGGTGGGAATGCGGTTTTCCGGCACCACCCCGGAGGGGGAGCTCACGGTGGTGGTCACCGAAGTCGAAGGCGATCAGGTCACCCTGGACGGCAACCATCCCCTGGCAGGCAAGACCCTGCACTTCGAGGTCACCGTGGATACGGTGCGCGAGGCCACCGCTGAGGAGCTGCAGCACGGCCACGTGCACGCCCCCGGCGACGGCCCCGACGCTAGTGGGCCACGCGCTTGATCCTTTCGGATGTTAAGCTGTTTTCTCAATAGTATTCGGCAAGCTATTGAGAGGTG
>CAJXRS010000153.1 GCA_913060555.1 uncultured Gammaproteobacteria bacterium
TTTTGTAGGGTGGATAAGCCGAAGGCGCATCCACCGAAGGATTTCCCACGGGTTGCCCTTGGGGGAAAACGCCGGATGCGCCGCTGCGCGGCTTATCCGACCTACGGGGCTTGTCCGGCTGCGGGGCGCGGGCATCGCTTTTGTAGGGTGGATAAGCCGAAGGCGCATCCACCGAAGGATTTCCCACGGGTTGGTTTTGGAGGAAAACGCCGGATGCGCCGCTGCGCGGCTTATCCGGCCTACGGGCGCGGGCATCGCTTTTGTAGGGTGGATAAGCCGAAGGCGCATCCACCATTGCCCCGGGGCCTGGGGTTTCACGGGGTGCGGGCCCAGTAGTCGCGGGTGAGGGCGAAGACGACCGGCGAGAGCAGCAGCAGGGCGATGAGGTTGGGGATGGCCATGAGGGCGTTGAGGGCGTCGGCGAGCAGCCAGACGAAGTCGAGGGAGGTCATGGCGCCCAGGGGCACGGCCAGTACCCAGAGGATGCGGTAGGGCAGGATGGCGCGGATGCCGAACAGGAATTCGACGGCGCGCTCGCCGTAGTAGCTCCAGCCCAGCAGGGTGGTGAAGGCGAACAGGGCGAGTGACAGGGCGACCAGGGCGCCGCCGGCGGGCAGGGCGCCGGCAAAGGCGGCGCTGGTGAGGGCGGCGCCGTTGAGGCCGCTGCTCCAGGTGCCGGAGGTGATGATCACCAGGCCGGTGACGGTGCATACCACAAGGGTGTCGATGAAGGTGCCGAGCATACCCACCATGCCCTGCTGGACGGGATCGTCGGTTCTGGCGGCGGCATGGGCGATGGCGGCGCTGCCCAGCCCGGCTTCGTTGGAGAAGATGCCGCGGGCGAAACCCCAGCGGATGGCGAGCAGCACGGTGGCGCCGGCGAAGCCGCCCTCGGCGGCGGCCGGAGTGAAGGCGGACTGCACGATGAGCACGAAGGCGCCGGGCAGGGCGGTGTGGTTGATGGCGAGAATGGCGAGGCCCGCGCCCAGGTAGAGGGCCACCATGGTGGGCACCAGGGCGCTGGCGAAGTGGGCGATGCGGCGGATGCCGCCGATCAGCACCAGGCCGACGACGATCATCAGCGCGGCCCCGGTGGCCGCCTCGGGGACCGCGAAGTTTGCCGACAGTGCGTGGGCCACGGAGTTGGCCTGTACGGTGTTGCCGATACCGAAGCCGGCGAGGGCGGTGAACAGCGCGAAGGCGGGCGCCAGGATGGCGGCCAGCTTGGGCAGGCGGGCGCCGAGGCCGTTCTTGATGTAGTACATGGGGCCGCCGACATGGTTGCCCAGTTCGTCGACCTCGCGGTAGTGGACGGCGCACAGGGCCTCGCTGTACTTGGTGGCCATGCCCACCAGGGCGATCACCCACATGTAGAACAGCGCGCCGGGCCCGCCGAAGTGGATGGCGGTGGCGACGCCGGCGATGTTGCCGGTGCCGACGGTGGCGGCGAGCGCGGTCATCAGCGCCTGGAAGGGGGTGATGTCGCCGCTGCCGTGCGCGCGGCGGAGCAGCAGCGGGAAGGCCTGCGGCAGCTTGCGCCAGGGGATGAAGCGCAGGCCTATGGTGAGGAACAGGCCGGTGAGGGCGAGCGCGCCCAGCATCCAGGGGCCCCAGAGGTAGCCGTTGAGCGCGGTGATGAAGCTGGTCAGCGCCTGCATTCGGGGGGTTCCACTGAATTCGACAATTTCGACAATAATGCCACTGAATAGGGCGCTGAAAGAGTAGGACAGAAAGTCTGTTGGCTCTCGCCCCGCGTATGGTATGTGGACAGCGGGGGAAGAGGCTCTTACCATCGCCGCATAACCTGGCCTTGCCGCTGTGCGGAGGCGTTGATCATGTATTTTTCACCCGGCGTCGAATTCTGATATGAATGTGCGCAATCCGATCCTGCGCGGCCTGCCCCGACGATTGGTGGCCGAGGGCCTGCTGGACGAGAGCGCCGCGGGCGCCGCAGTGGAGGAGGCTGGGCGAGCCAAGATATCGCTGGTCCAGCACCTGGTCGATGCCCACCTCCTCGACTCCGCCGAGGTCGCCCAGGCCACCGCCCACGAGTTCGGCCTGCCGGCGATCGATGTCGATGCCGTCAATCTCAAGCACTGCCCGCGTGACGCCATCGACGGCAAGCTGGTGGCCCGTCATTTGGCGCTGCCGCTGCGCCTGCACCGCGGGCGGCTGAGCGTGGCGGTCGGCGACCCCACCGACCAGCGCGCGCTCACCGAGATCCGCTTCCAGGTTGGCACGGCGGTGGACCTGGTGGTCGCCGAGTACGACAAGCTGCGCATCCGGGTGGCGCAGTTTCTGGATCAGCAGGAAGACGATATCGCCGCCGCACTGGGCGGGCTGGACGACGTCCAGCTGGAAAACCTGGTCACTACCACCGAGGACGAGGCCACCGGCAAGGTGCTGGGCGAGGATGCCGACGACGCCCCCCTGGTGCGGTTCATCAACAAGGTGCTGCTCGATGCCATCAAGCGCGGCGCCTCGGACATCCACTTCGAGCCCTATGAGGCCCGCTACCGGGTGCGGTTCCGCACCGACGGCATCCTCCAGGAGGTGGCCAAGCCGCCGCAGGCGCTGGCGCCACGGCTCGCGGCCCGCCTCAAGGTGATGGCGCGACTGGATATTTCCGAGCGTCGGGTGCCCCAGGACGGGCGCATCAAGATCCGCATCAGCAAGGCTCGCGCCATCGATTTCCGGGTCAACACCCTGCCCACCCAGTACGGCGAGAAGGTGGTGCTGCGGATTCTCGACAGCAGCGCCGCGCGCATGGGCATCGAGGCGCTGGGCTATGAGCCCGATCAGAAGCGCGCCTATGAAGAGGCGCTGGCCCGGCCCCAGGGCATGATCCTGATGACCGGGCCCACGGGTTCGGGGAAAACCGTCTCGCTCTACACCGGGCTATCGATTCTCAATACCGCCGAGCGCAACATTTCCACCGCCGAAGATCCGGTGGAGATCTACATGGAAGGGGTCAACCAGGTGCAGGTGAACCCGCGTGTGGGGCTGACCTTCGCCGAGGCGCTGCGCGCCTTCCTGCGTCAGGATCCGGACGTGGTGATGGTCGGTGAGATCCGCGACCTGGAGACCGCGGAGATCGCGGTCAAGGCCGCCCAGACCGGCCACCTGGTGCTCTCCACCCTGCACACCAACAGTGCGCCGGAAACCCTCACCCGGCTGGCGAACATGGGCGTGCCCGGTTTCAACATCGCCACTTCGGTGGTGCTGATCATGGCGCAGCGCCTGGCGCGGCGGCTGTGCGGCGAATGCAGGCAGCTCGCCGATCTGCCCAAGGCGGTGCTCAAGGAGGCGGGGTTCGACAGCATCGACATGCCCCTGGACGAGATCAGGGTGTACCGCCCGGTGGGCTGCCCGCGCTGCAACCTGGGCTACAAGGGGCGCGTGGGTATCTACGAGGTGCTGAAGAATACGCCTGCGGTGTCGCGGCTGATCATGGAGGGTGCCAACTCCCTGCAGATCGCCGAGGCCGCGCGCCGAGAGGGTTACAGAACCTTGCGCCAGTCGGCATTGAAAAAGGTGGCGGAAGGTATAATCGGGCTTGAAGAAGCCAACCGAGTGACAATGGACTAGGCACATGGCAACGGCAACCGCGACACACCAGCTCTATCTCTACAAGGGTCGCAGCCGCGACGGCAAGGTGGTGGAAGGCGAAATGGCCGCCGCGACCGCGGCCCTGGCCAAGGCCCAACTGCGCAAGCAGGGCATCCTGCCGCGCACCGTGCGCAAGAAGCCCAAGCCGCTGTTCGGCAAGAAGAAGATCAAGCCCGCGCACATCGCCACCTTCACCCGCCAGCTGGCCACCATGACCCGCGCCGGGGTGCCGCTGGTGCAGGCCTTCGAGATCGTCGCCGAGGGGGAAGGGAACCCCACCATGAAGGAGCTGATCGAGAAGATTCACGGCGATGTCTCCTCGGGCACCGGTTTCGCTGCGTCGCTGCGCGCCCACCCCAGGTATTTCGATGACCTTTTCTGCAGTCTGATCGATGCCGGGGAGCAGTCGGGCACCCTGGAGACCATGCTTGCCCGGGTGGCCAATTACAAGGAAAAGACCGAGGCGCTGAAGCGCAAGATCAAGAAGGCTTTGACCTACCCCAGCGCGGTGGTCGCGGTGGCGATCGTGGTCACCGGGGTGCTGTTGATCAAGGTGGTGCCGGTGTTCGCCGAGACCTACGAATCCTTCGGCGGCTCCCTGCCCGCCTTCACCCAGCTGATTCTGCGTATTTCCGAGTTCGCGCAGAAATGGTGGCTGGCAATCATCGGCTCCGCGGTGGCGTTGGGCTTCGCCTTCACCCAGGGGCGGCGCCGCTCGCCGAAGTTCTCCGCGCTGGTCGACAGAATTTCCCTCAAGCTGCCCATCATCGGCAGCATCCTTCACGATGCCGTGATCGCGCGCTTTTCGCGTACCCTGAGCACCACCTTCGCCGCCGGGGTGCCGCTGATCGATGCCCTGGAGTCGGTGGCCGGGGCTGCCGGCAATGCGGTGTACCGCAAGGCCGTCTTGCAGGTGCGCGACGACGTGGCCACCGGGATCACCCTGAACACCTCGATGCGCAGTACCGGGGTGTTTCCGGTGATGCTGCTGCAGCTCACCGCCATCGGCGAGGAATCCGGTTCTTTGGACGAGATGCTGGGGCGCGCCGCGGATCACTACGAGGAGGCGGTCGACAACGCGGTGGACAATCTCACCACCCTGCTCGAACCCATGATCATGGCGGTGTTGGGGGTATTGGTGGGAGGCTTGCTGATCGGCATGTATCTGCCCATCTTCAACCTCGGCAACGTGCTCTGAGACGCTGCCCGTAACCTTGTTTGCCGACCTGCCCCAGCCGGCGCTGTACGCCGCAGCGCTGATTCTGGGGCTGCTGGTGGGCAGCTTTCTCAACGTGGTGGCCTATCGGCTGCCCGTGCAGTTGCAGCGGGCCTGGTACCGCGAGGCCCGGGCCTGGCTGGATTCGACGCGCCCGGCGGAGGACGCGTCCGCAACGGCGCAGAGCCCGCCTGCCGAGCCTGAAGCGGAACCCGAACCCGAAACCTTCAATCTGGTAGTGCCGAGGTCGCGCTGTCCGCGCTGCGGCGCGACCATTGCTGCCCGCGACAATATCCCGGTGCTGAGCTGGCTCTGGCTGCGCGGCCGCTGCCGCCACTGCGGGGCGGCGATCTCCTGGCGCTATCCGCTGGTGGAGCTGGCCAGCGGGGCGTTGGCGGTGCTGGTGGTGATGCAGTTCGGCATCGGCGCGCAGGGGCTGGCGGCGCTGGTGTTGGCGTGGGCGCTGCTCGCCCTTACCGCGATCGACCTCGACCATCAACTGCTGCCGGATGTCATCACCCTGCCCCTGCTGTGGCTGGGGCTGCTGATCAATGTCTCGGGCACTTTCGTGCCCCTGGCGGACGCCGTGATCGGCGCGGTGTGCGGCTACCTGGTGCTCTGGGCGGTGTACTGGCTGTTC
>CAJXRS010000154.1 GCA_913060555.1 uncultured Gammaproteobacteria bacterium
GGGGCGATCCGCGCCGGCAATGCCGAGGGCACCATCCCGGCCTGGAAAAACGAGCCGCTGCCCGTTCCTCCCGGGTTCCAGCCCGGCACCTTCCATCCGAACCCCTTTGCCGATGACCAAGTGCTGTTCACCATCACTTCGGCGAACTACAAGGACTATGCGGACAAGCTGACGCCTGGGCAGCAAAAGATGTTCGAGACCTATCCCGATTACTTCATGAACATCTATCCGACTCGGCGCAGCGCGGTATTCAAGCCGCATATCTACAAAGCTGCGCTCGAAAACGCCGGCAAGGCCAAGGTCGTGATTTCGACCAAGTACCCCGGGCTGATCGGTTTCGAAGATGCCCGCAATGCCTGGGCATTCCCCATTCCCCAAAATGGGCCCCAGGCGTTGATGTCTTTTTTTACCCGCCCTGTGCAGCCCTGGAAGGACAGCTGGGACAATATCGCCCCAGTGACCAGCAGCGGCGCCTATGAAGTCAACAAGCTGTCGGTGCAGCAGCAATGGCCTTACAGCGATCCCGAGAACGGCTGGGGTAACACCGACTACGACCAGACCGCCGCTGGTGGTGGGCTGAAGTATTACCAGACCACTACGGCGCCGGCCAAGCAGGCCGGTCAGGTGGTGTTGGCCCGGGATCCGGTCAGCTTTATCGATCAGTTCCGTCAGGCGTGGAGCTACAGCCCCGGCCAGCGGCGGGTGAAAAGAGCGCCGCAGATCGTCTATGACAATCCGCTGACCTCCAGTGACGGCTTGGCGACCACCGACCAGAAGTTCGGCTTCAACGGTCCCAATGACCGCTTCGAGTGGACCCTGGAGGGCAAGGCCGAGATCTATGTGCCCTACAACGCCTACAAGCTGCACAGCGGGGAACTCAAGGTCACCGACATCATTACCGACAAAGGCCGCCTGAACCAGGACCTGGCCCGGTATGAACTGCACCGCGTGTGGAAGCTGAAAGGCACTCTCAAGGAGGGCACCAGGCACGATTACGGCTCGCGGGTGATGTATCTCGACGAGGACAGCTGGTGGTATGTCCTGGGCGACCACTACGACCGCCGCAACGAACTGTGGCGACTGTACGAACTGCACCCGGTGATGTACCAGGATGTCAACTATATGGATTCCACTATCGAGAATCAGTACGACCTGCAGGCCGGCAGGATGGTCGTTCTCGGTCTGGATAACGAAGATGGTGCGCCGAAGTTCGACTTCCGAGCCGGCGACGACTACTTCACCCCTGCAGAGATCAGGCGACGCGGTATTCGCTGAGTCGAAGGGCCGGATCCCGCGGGATCCGGCCCTTGTTCGATGTGGACAAGGAGAGATCGCAGGGGCTGGCTCTCTGGATCTGGGTGGTATAGGCTTGACCCGCGCCGCCGGGGGCTCGATTTGACCACCGGAGCGCATAGGATGGATAACGATAACAATTGCAAGAGGCCTTCAGGTATTTTCCCTCTTTGCGTTTCAAGTATCAGGTTATCGATTTCTTCGGATTATCGGCCAAATGGCCAATTTGGGCTCGGGCGCGCGATCGCCCGGCTGATTCTGAGCGGGAAGTGGCGCGAGGAGCTTGTCGAGCGATGAATGCGATATTGAATGACCTTCTGAAACCGATTGCCCTCGCGGCAATCGGGTTGCTGGCCGCGGCCAGTGCCGCCGCCGAGACCGGTGGTGGTGATGATTACCACCAGATTCCGGCGATCAAGTCGCCCCTGGCTCACAAGGTACTGCTGGTGTCTTCGGAGCTTGCCGGCGAGCGTGTGATCAGCGGCGGCAGTTTCGGCTCTATGGTGTATTCCGACGATCGCGGAGCGACCTGGCAGCAGGCCAATGTTCCCACGCAGAACCTGATCACGACCATAGACTTCATCGACGACCGCGAGGGCTGGGCGGGAAGCCATGACACCCTGATCCTGCATACCAGCGATGGTGGCGAGAACTGGGAGATCCAGCATGAAGAGCTGGTGGTTGATGACGATATCGCCAAGCCGGTGCTCGATATTCATTTTCGCGATTCCGAGCACGGCATTGCGATCGGCGCCTACAGTCTGTTGATGACGACGACTGACGGGGGTGCGACCTGGGAGTACGAAGACACCAGTGAGCTCTCTGAGCTGCTGCTCGAAAACGATATGGAGCCCGAACCAGGTTTCCACGCCATTTCTCCCATGGGCGACGGCTATCTGATCGTCGGCGAGCTGGGCACTGTGCTGTTCTGGGATCCGGACGGGGTCGCGACTGCACCGACCGCGGACGACGATGCCGGCGATGGCCACGACGAGGTATTGTCGGATGCTGATGCGTCCGATGAACCACCCACCCGGGCCGGGCCGTGGCATGTCTTGCCATCCCCCTATGCAGGCTCTTTCTTTGGTGCCAATGCGACGCTGTCCTCAGGGGACATCCTGATTTACGGGCTGCGCGGGCGGATCTACCGCTCCTCCGATCAAGGCATGACCTGGCAGCGTATCGAGACGCCTGAAGTGACGACCAATATCTTCGACACCGTGGAACTGTCCGATGGCAGCGTGATCGCGGTGGGCGGTACCGGGACCCTGTTGCGTATCCGACCGGGCAGTGCGGTTGCCGAGCGTATTCCCTACGGCAATTTCAACTCCTTCGTGTCGGTGGAGCCCCTCAGCGATACCGAACTTCTGCTCTTCGGCAGCGCCGGGGTTCAGCGTTTCGAACTGACCGCGCAATGAACGCGGATCCGGTAACCACAGTCGACCAAGACCTCCACGGAATCACAGATAAAGGTTTTCAGCTATGACCAGGGGATCCATTACCAAGGGCGTGGAAAAACTGCTGTTCAATTATCGCTGGCTGGTGCTGCTGATTTTCGCCGGCCTGACGGTATTGATGGGCTATAACGCACTCAAGTTGCGCGTCGACGCCGGGTTCGAAAAACTGCTGCCGCTGGAACACCCGTATATCCAGACCTTGAAGCAGTACGAAAGCGATTTCGGCAGCGGCAATCAACTGATCGTGGCCTTGCTCCAGGAAGAAGGCAATATCTTCAACCCGGAGTTCTTCGAGGCCATGCGCCTGGTCACTGACGAGGTGTTCTTCCTGCCCGGCGTGGCGCGCTCGACGGTGACCTCGATCTTCACGCCGAACGTCCGTTATATCGAGGTCATCGAGGACGGGTTTCGTGGCGGCAACGTGGTGCCGGCAGAATTCGAGCCGACGCCGGAATGGATGCCGGTGGTGCGCAACAACATCATCATGTCCGGCCGCGTGGGCAACCTGGTGGCTAACGACTTCTCCGGTGCGCTGATCCGCGCTGAGCTGATCGAGCTGGATCCGACCACCCGCGAGCCCCTGGACTACCAGAAGGTGGCTGCCGACCTGGAAGAAAAGATTCGCGACCGATTCGAGACCGATGACATCAAGGTCCGCATCATCGGCTTCGCCAAATCCACCGGGGATATCGCGGAAGGCGCCAGAGATGTAATCGGCTTCTTCGGGATTGCCTTTGCGATTACCGCGGTTTTGCTGTTCCTCTATTCCGGGTCCATCAAGCTCACGGTGATGCCGCTGGTGGTCTCCCTGGTGGCGGTGATCTGGCAGTTGGGCCTGCTGCCGATGCTCGGCTTCGGCCTGGATCCCATGAGTATCCTGGTTCCCTTCCTGGTGTTCGCGATCGGCGTCAGTCACGGCGTGCAGATGATCTCCGGCTGGATGGGTGAGGTCCTCTACGGCGGCCAGCGCGACGAACATGGCCTGGAAGTGGTGCCGGCTCCCGAGCATCCCGCCGGCGTCGACTCCCTGGAGGCTGCCCGGCGCACCTTCCAGCGACTGGTCATTCCCGGCAGTTTGGCGCTGGCCAGCGACGTACTGGGTTTCGTCACCGTGCTGTTGATCGATATCGGCATCATCCAGGAGATGGCAATCACGGCGAGCCTGGGTGTTGGCGCCATCATCTTCACCAATCTGCTGCTGCTGCCGGTGCTGCTGTCGTTCGTGAAGCTGAGCAACCTCGAGGGCTATCGCGCGCGCCGCCAGGCCGCGGAGGCCAAACGGGACGGGCTCTGGCGGAAGATGGCCGCGCTCACCAAGACTGGGCCCTCGCTGGCGATCCTGGCCATCGGTGCCATCCTGGCGGTGGTCGGCTTCATCAAGAGCCAGGACCTCAAGATCGGCGACCTCCATGCCGGCGTGCCCGAGCTGCGTGAGGACGCTCGCTACAATGTCGACAGTCGTGAGATCGCCCAGAGTTTCTCCATCGGTGTCGACCGCCTGTCGGTGATCGTCGAGTCGGTCGAGAACGCCTGTGTGCGTCACGACGTGATGAAGGAAATGGAGCGGTTTGGCTGGTACCTGCGCAATCTGCCCGGCGTGCAATCGGTCGGTTCCCTGGTCGATCGCATGAAGGTCGTGCTTACCGCGAACAATGAAGGCAACCCGCAGTGGGCGGAAATGCCGCGCGACCAGTACAACTATTCATCGACTCTCTACCACATGGGACGGGCGTCGGATCTGATGAACGCCGACTGTACCGCCATGCCGGTGAATATCTTTACCGTCGACACAAAGGCGGAAACCATTGACCGCATCGTCGAGGGGATCGAGGCCTTTGAATCGCAATTGCCGAAAGAGCGCTTCAATCCGCGGCTGGGAGCCGGCAATGTGGGCGTGATCGCGGCTACCAACCAGACGGTCGCTGCCGCCCAGTTGCCCATCATGCTGTGGGTATATTGCGCCATCATCATCATGTGCCTGATCACCTTCAGATCGATCGGCGGCACCCTCTGTGTTGTCATCCCGCTGGCCTTGGTCTCCCTGCTCTGCTATGCACTGATGGCCGCCATGGATATCGGGCTCAAGGTCAATACGCTACCAGTGGTCGCCCTGGGGGTGGGTATCGGGGTCGACTACGGCATCTACATTTACAGTCGCATGGCGCACTTCATGCACGGTGGCGATGACCTGGCCGAGGCGTTCTACAAGGCAATGCGCACCACCGGCAAGCCGGTGATGTTCACCGGCTTGACATTGGGCGTGGGCGTGGCCACCTGGATCTTCGCTTCCCTGCAGTTCCAGGCAGACATGGGGATCCTGTTGACCTTCATGTTCGTGCTCAACATGCTCGGCGCCATACTCATGCTCCCGGCGTTGGCGCGTTGGCTGCTGCCCAGAAAGATGCGCGAGCAAGGCTGAGCCGCGCAGAAGAGAAAAAACCGGCGCCCGGCGCCGGTTTTTTTTGCCCGCCGGTTACGTTAGCCTGACCTTTCTGGCGCGCTACTTGCTGCGCGCTACTTGCTGACAGCAGTTGCTGTTGCCACTCGCTGTCGCCACTTGCAGCCTGGCGCAAGCCCGTCCTAAGCCATATTGGCTTTGTCACCGCAAACCATGGGGGGATGAGATCATGCACTGTCTCTTATACACATCTGACGCTGCCGACGAATAGAGAGGTGTAGATCT
>CAJXRS010000155.1 GCA_913060555.1 uncultured Gammaproteobacteria bacterium
CGGCAGCGTCAGATGTGTATAAGAGACAGGTCTCGGGCCTGGTGGTGGCGACCACCAGGTAATCGTGGCCGTCGGCGGTTTGCGCGCCGTCGGCGAGGGGATAGCGAAAGTGCCAGAGCTGGCCGCGGGTGTCGATGTTCTCCACTTCGAGGTCGGAAATCGCGGTGTGCAGCACCGGATCCCAGTTCACCAGGCGCTTGCCGCGGTAGATGAGCCCCTCCTCGTGGAGGCGCACGAAGACTTCGCGCACGGCGTTGGACAGCCCCGGGTCCATGGTGAAGCGCTCGCGGCTCCAGTCCAGGGAAGAGCCCAGGCGGCGCAGCTGGCCGGTGATGGCGCCGCCGGACTGTGCCTTCCATGCCCAGATTTTCTCCAGGAATTTCTCCCGGCCCAGATTGTGGCGGGTCACGCCCTGGGCCGCCAGCTGGCGCTCGACCACCATCTGGGTGGCGATACCGGCGTGATCCGTACCCATCTGCCACAGGGTGTTGCGGCCCTGCATGCGCCGCCAGCGGATCAGGCAGTCCATCACCGCGTTGTTGAAACCGTGGCCCATGTGCAGGCTGCCGGTGACATTGGGCGGCGGAATCATGATGCAGTAGGGGTCGCCGCTGCCGCCGGGCTTGAAGTAGCCGTGGCGTTCCCAGGTCTCGTACCAATGCTGCTCGATGGCGCCGGGCTGGTAGGTCTTGTCCATGGTTTGCAGAACTTCTTTGGCCGCTGGGCCAGCGCGGAGGGGATGCGATTATAGAGGCTGTTGCGGATCCGGGTCAGGTTGGTCGGGTTCCGCGCGCGGCTCCGGCTCCAGCACCTCGGTGAGAATGGGAATGTCGACCACGGAGAAGTCGAGCGCGTCCCCGTCGTCCGCTGCGCCGTCGTCCGGTGGCTCGGGCTGCCGCTCTCGGCCGTCGATCATGCCGCCAGTACCTGGGGATCGAGCTTGGTGTGCCTGGTATCGTAGCCCCGGTCCCGGTAAAAGCGAAACCGCTCGCGCATGTGCTCCCGCTGCCGAACATCCCCGGCGTGGACGAACTCGGCGAGCCGCTCGAAGCGGCTGAACCAGCCGGGAGCGACCGGTGCCAGGTTGATCAGCAGGCCGTGGTGGTGGCCGGGCTCGCCGGCGCTCAAGGCGATCGGCGTGGCCGGGTCCGGCGCCAGGCCGTGGGGCAGGAAGCCGCTGCGCGGTTGCTCCCAGAGCAACTGGTCGAGGCGCCCCAGGGCGTCCTCGTCGGCACAGTGGATCAGGGTATCCAGCCCCTGCGCCATGGCCTTGGCGGCGAGCCGGCAGCACAGGTTGAGTGTCGCTTCCAGGCCTCCTTCCAGTTCGTAGAAGTGCACCCGGGTCATCGCCGGCCCTCGCAGTGTGCCAACAGATACTCCATGAGCAGTGGCACCGGGCGGCCGCTCGCGCCTTTCTGGGCGCCCGAGTTCCAGGCGGTGCCGGCGATGTCCAGGTGCGCCCAGCGATAGTCGGTGGCGAAGCGGGCGAGGAAGCAGGCCGCCGTGATGCTGCCGGCCTCGGGGCCGCCGATGTTGGCCATGTCGGCGAAATTGCTCTTGAGCTGTTCGTCGTATTCCTTCCACAGCGGCAGCCGCCAGGCGCGGTCGCCGGCGGTGATACCGGCGTCCAGCAGGCCTTCGGCGAGGCGGTCGTCATTACAGAACAGGCCGCTGGCCTGCTTGCCCAGGGCCACCACGCAGGCGCCGGTGAGGGTGGCGATATCGATCACCACCTCGGGTTTGTAGCGCGCCGCATAGGTCAGGGCGTCGCACAGGATCAAGCGGCCCTCGGCGTCGGTATTGAGGATCTCGATGGTCTTGCCGGACATCGAGGTCACCACATCGCCGGGCTTGGTGGCCTTGCCGCTGGGCAGGTTCTCCACTGCGGGAATCACTGCCACCACCGAGATCGGCAACTCGGCGGCGGCGACGGCCTCCATCACCCCGAGCGCGCTGGCGGCGCCGCACATGTCGTACTTCATTTCGTCCATCTTGGCGCCCGGCTTGAGGCTGATGCCGCCGGAGTCGAAGGTAACTCCCTTGCCGACCAGCACCACCGGGGCCTGGCGCGCGGCGCCCCGGTACTCCAGGGTGATCAGGCAGCCGGGCTGCTCGCTGCCCGCGGTGACCGACAGCAGGGCGCCCATCTTCAGCCGTCGCAGGCGCTGCTCGTCGAGCACCTGTACCTTCAGTTTCGGATATTGCCTGCCGAGGCCGCGGGCGTGCTCGGCGAGATGGTTCGGGGTACAGATGTTGCCGGGCAGGTCGCCCAGCAGCCGGGCGCTGTTGACGCCGGCGCCGATGGCCTGGCCCAGCGTCAGCCCCTGGTTCAGGGCCCGCGTCTGGGTGCGCTCGGTGGACAACAGCTGCAGGCGGCCGAGCTGGTGGCTGTCCCGGCCATTCTCTGCGTCGCGATAGTGATAGGCGGCGGCCGCGAACAGGCGCGCTGCAAGGCGCGCGAAGCGCTCCGGTTGCTGGTTGGCGAGCAGGTCGGCGGCGACCAGCACGGCGTTGCGGGCCGGGGTGGCGAAGGCCGCCCGCGCCGCGGCGGCGAGCAGCTTGACGCCTTCCTGGGATTCGGGATCCGCATTGCCGGCACCGAGCAACAGCAGCCGGGTGGCAGCCAGCCCCTGGGGCCTGTGCAGCAGCAGGGTGGTGCCCGCCTTGGCGGTGAAGTCCCGGGCCTTGCGCAGGGCTTCGATGGTGCCACCGCTGGCGGCGTCCACCGCGGCTGCCGCCGGCGGCAGCGCGCCGTTCTGGAACACCGGGACGATCAGACAGTCTGTCTTGACAGTGGTGGGGTCGCCGGCGCGGGCGGCGAATTCGAGTTTTTGTGCTGGCACGTGAGCTCCCGAGACAAGGGCGGTTGAATGCCCGATAATTCCGCAGCCAGTGTAAGCCAAGCCTTTCCAGGCACCAACCGAGTCGGAATCCTTGTGATCATCTTTCGTTATCTCGCGCGGGATCTGTTGTCGACCACCGCGGCGGTGGCCGTTGTGCTGCTGTCCGTGGTCATGAGCGCCCGTTTTGTCCAGTACCTCGCCGATGCCGCCGAAGGCAAGATCGATCCGGATGTGGTGTTTGCCATCATGGGCTATCGCATGCCCGGCTTTCTGGAGTTGATTCTGCCCCTGGCGTTCTTCCTCGGCGTGCTGCTGGCCTACGGCCGCCTCTATCAGGACAGCGAGATCACCGTGCTGCACGCCTGCGGCGTCAGCCGTGCGCGCATCGCCGGCTATACCCTGGCAATGGCTGCCGTGGTGGGCGGCTGTGTGGCGCTGCTGAGCCTCTGGCTCACCCCCCAGGGCATGGCGCGCGCCGAGGCGCTCGTCGATGTGCAGAAAAACCGTGGCGAGTTCGACCTCATGGACGCGGGGCGCTTCTATCCGCTGCGCGGCGGGCGCGGCGTCAGCTATGCGGGCGAGCTGTTGCCCGACGGTCGCATGGAGGATGTGTTTCTGGTCGAGGCCGGTGCCGACAGTGAGGATGAGCCGCGCATGGTGATCGTGGTCGCGGCGCGCGGCGAACCCCGGCGTTCGGAAACCGGCCGCGCGGTCTATCTGGTGCTCGAGGACGGCTATCGCTATGAGGGGGTGCCCGGGCACGCTGACTTCGGCATCACCAGCTTTGCCGAGTACGGCCAGCGGATTCCGGAGAGTACGCGGCGCGAGCGCCCGGGCTGGGCGGAATCCGTGCCCACCCGCGAGCTGCGGCGCTCCGCTGATCCGGAGCACGTCGCCGCCCTGCAATGGCGGTATTCCACGGTGCTGCTGGTGCCCATCGTGACCCTGATGGCGCTGCCCCTGAGCCGCACCAGCCCGCGCGAGGGCCGCTTCGCACGGGTGCTGCCGGCGATGATCCTCTACATGATCTATCTGGTCAGCCTCAACGCGGCACGCGGGGCCATGGAGGATGGTGAGCTCTCGCCGCTGCCCGGGCTGTGGGCGATTCACGGGGTGTTCGTGACCCTGGGGGTGGCGCTCATGCTGTGGTGGGTCGGCTGGCGGCCGCGCCGGCGGTTCCGGGAGCAAGGCTGATGCGCCTGCTGTCACGATACACCGGGCGGGCGGTGCTGGGCGCCATCTTGCTGGTATTGCTGGTGATCCTGGTGCTCAACGTGATCGGCGCCCTGACCGACGGCCTGGGTGATCTGCGCAACGACTACGATTTTTTCGAGTTGCTGCTTTACGTGGGCGCGACCCTGCCGGAGCGGGCCTACGAAAGCCTGCCGTTCGCGGTTTTGATCGGCGCCATGCTGGGCCTGGGTTCGCTGGCGGGCAACAGCGAACTGGTGGTGATGCGCGCCGCCGGGGTATCCCTGCTGCGCATCGCCGGCTTCGCCGCCCGACCGGTGCTGCTGGTGATCCTGTTCGGCGCGCTGCTCGGCGAATTCGTGGTGCCGGTCGCGGGCCAATGGGCGGAGAGCCGGCGCATGGCGCTGCGCGGCGAACAGGAGAGCTTCTCGGCGCGCAGCGGGGTATGGAACCGCGAAGGCAATGAATTCATGCACTTCAATGCCGTCTACCCGGGCGGGCGGCTGGCCGGCGTCGCCCGCTACCGATTCGACGACCAGCGCCGGTTGTTGGAGGCCAGCTTCGCCGCCCGCGCCCGCTTCGAGGGGGATCACTGGGTCGAAGAGGACGGCGTGATCTCGCGGTTCCACGCGGATTCCGTGGCGACCGAGCGTTTCGAGACCCGGCGCTGGGACACCGGGCTGGCGCCCGATCTGGTGACCCTGACCCTGATGCCCCCGGAGTCTCTGCCGGTTCGCGAACTGCGCAGCTACGCTGCCTATCTGGAAGGCCAGGGCCTGCGCGCCGGCACTTACTGGCTGGCGTTCTGGACGAAGGTTCTGCAACCCGCGGTGATTTTCAGCCTGCTGCTGATCGCCATATCCTTCGTGTTTGGCCCGCTGCGCGAATCCACCACCGGGTTCCGGGTGTTTTCGGGGGTATTGGCGGGGGTGATCTTTCAGGTGAGCCTGAACCTGCTCGGGCCCTCCAGCCTGGTGTTCGGCTTTTCTCCCTTCTGGGCGGTGGCCGGCCCGGTGCTGGGCTGCCTGGCGGTGGGCCTGGTGCTGCTGCGCCGGGCGGCCTAACCGCCGCGGCTCAGGGCTGGCGCGGTAGCAGCACCATCCGAGTGCCGCTCCAGCGGTCGTGCAGGCAGTCGCCGGAGCGGCTCCACAGACACCACAGATAGCCGACCACCGATACCAGCGACAGCGGCGCCAGCGCGCAGCGCAGCCAGGCGCGCCCGCGGGTCGGCGGGCCGCCGTCGGCCTGCTGCAGGCGCAGGCGCCAGGTTTTCATGCCCAGCGTCTGCCCGGAACGCCGCCAGCACCACACATAGTAGAGCGACGCGCAAAACCACAGGCCGAGCAACTGTCTCTTATACACATCTGACGCTGCCGACGAATAGAGAGGTGTAGAT
>CAJXRS010000156.1 GCA_913060555.1 uncultured Gammaproteobacteria bacterium
CTATTCGTCGGCAGCGTCAGATGTGTATAAGAGACAGCACCAGCGGCGTGGCGAAGTAGCGTTTCGCTTCGGTTTTCTGTTCCGGGTGCATGACGATGACCGCATAGCGGGTGGAGTTGGCGGTTCGGGCGTCGAGCTCACGCTTCACCCGATCGTCGTCATCGAGCAGCCGCAGGTGACCACGTTCCGCGCCCACGCTTTCGACCAGGTAGTTGCTCTCGCGATCCACGGAGCCGAAGCGCGCGTGCTTCAGCTTGAGAATGCGGTTGGCGACGGCGGTGACCACGGGCGCGTTGCGGTAGTTGGCGTGGAGCACCCGAATGACTTCGCCGTCGCCGGTGAGATCCTGCTCGCGGAAGAACAGCGACTTCACGCCCGACCAGGAGAAGAAGTTCGGATGGACGATCTGGTTCGAGTCGCCCGAGAGCAGGAAGGCGCCGGATGTTCGCAGCATCTTCAGGAGCAGATAGAGCTGCACCGTCGTGACGTCCTGAACCTCGTCGACCACGATGAAGTCATAGCGCGGCGTGACTCGCGCCAGATGATCATGGGCGACGAGATTGGCGTCGAACAGGCCTTCGCTGTCGAGGTGCGCCAGGTACTTCTCGAACAGATCGTAGACCCGCGGGCGCTCGTCGGCGAGAAAGATCGACTGCTTGACGCCCAGCTCCAGGTACTCCTGGCGGGTCCGGAAGCCCCGCTCCGTCAGCGGCCCGGTGATCACCCCGCGGAATTCCTCGAAGAGCTTGTGCGCATCTTTCAGGCCGCTGCCGCGGCGGTGGCGCTCGAAGAAGCTCTGGAAGTCCTTGAGCGAGACCTCGCGCCCGGGCGGTACGTGGATGCTTTCGAGCACCTCGTGGAACGACAGAAAATCCACCTGCTGCAGGTCATTGTCGTAGCCGTGAGCGAAGTAGAGATTGCGCGCGTTCTGAACCAGGTACGGTGACAGGCTGACGTAGAGCACCTCGCCCGCCGCACGCTTCATCTTCTCCAGCGTGAGCGCGGTCTTGCCGCTGCCGGCGGAGCCGACGATCACCAGTGGGGACGGAAGCTCGAGGATGGCCTGCTGATCGTCGTCGAACGACAGGATCTTGTCGAGCAGGTGGAAACGCTCCCGCTCCGGGTGCAGATAGACGAGCTCATCGTCTTCGTCCGCCTCGGCCTGGTCGACCGTGGGGAGCTTCGCCTCGTCCACCACGGCGCCGCCGGCGAGGAAGCGCGAGCGGTCGTAGGCGTGATTGGGGATGTGCTCGAGCAGTAGCGCGCACTGCTCATCCAGATGCTTGTGCAGGCGAAACAGCAGCCGGTCGTGCTTGTTCAATCGCGCGCGGTAAAGATTAGGGCCGATCTTGCGAACGTCGGCCTGGGCGAAGTTATTGGCCTCCAGCGCCTGGCGAACTTTGGCGAAGCCGGGAATCGAGGCCGGATTGAGGTCACTGTATAGCAGGACACGCATGGCTTACTCCGTCGGGTGTGCGCGGGGGATGCGCTCACCCGGCATTCGAGCTCAAGAAAGAAAGCGGAATGGTGGGATACGGCGACGGAGGGTGCAAGCCGGAGCGCCCTGATACCTGCGCGGCGCAGGCCGCGAGCGCAAGGCTGGTGAGTCTGTGTTTCATGACCGTTCCTCCATGATGGCGAGGCCGGCGACTGAAAGGGGGATGGACGGCACCGGGGCGACATCGAGGAGGCGTGGGGTCAGAGCGTCGCGAGCTCCGCTGGAAGAGGCCATGGCGGCGGCCGGCCTGCGCAGGCAGGAGGGCGGCGCTGGACCAGCAGGTGGAGACCGCCCTGGAATCAACTAGTGATGCCGCTGCGCTGACGCGGCTGGCGAAAGCACTGGTGCCGCAGCAGGGGCGCATCGACGCCGCCCGAACAGTGCAGGGCCGGATCAAAGCCCAGTGCCGGGGATACCACGCCCATCCTGCGGGAAAACGGCAACGCCGATACTTGCGGAGAGCGGAACGCGGTCGCCGTCCAGATCGTACGGGCGCTCGGCCACCTGGCGCCGCAACGCCTCCGCAGCCGAGACGGCTCCTGCTTGTGTGGTGGCAGGCAGCAGCAGACAGAACTCCTCGCCGCCGATGCGGAAGGCCCAGTCGCCGCCGCGCAGCCGGCTGCGCACCACTTTCGCCAGATGCACCAGCACGAACGCCCCGCGGCCCCACCTTCTCCAGCAGAACGAAGGCCCCTACGGGTGCCGAGTCATTCCTCGTCATCGAGGCACCGCATCTATTCCCGGTCCCATGCGCCCGGCGTTATGATCTGGACGCCAACAGAACTGCGTCGATGGTGCAATGTCCACCAGATCAACGATCGCCTGCGAAACGGGCTTTCACTTCTACCACGAAGCGCTGGATGACGATCCTGTGTATCTGGAGCTGATGGCCGCACGACCGGGTTTCGTTGGCGGGTACGTCAGCCGACCGGGTGGATCTGCGATATCGAGCCCGCTGGCGAACAGGAGTGGTGCAACGTGGCCCTGGGCGTGGAGGTGGAGGGCGAGCACCTCGACCTGCTCCCCGTCCTGGTGGAGGCGCTGCGCAGTTATCCTCGGGGCGTGTCCACCATTCGCGAGGCAGAGCAAGTGGTGGTCGGCATCCTCGCCGACGACATGGGGTTCGGCAGGACGCTTCAGGCGCACCACCCCGAATGGAGCGAGAATGACCTTGATGGGCTGTTCCGGTCGATGGGGCCCGCGTCATGACGTCTGACGTGGAGCAAGAGGTCGATCGGCTTCTGCTGGAGCACGGGGAATATACGCCGCTGGAGCTGCTGCTGGGCAGCGGCCGCCTGATGTACGCCGACTATGAGGCATGGCGGGATGGCGAGATGCGCTTTCTGGATCAGGCGTTGTCCGGCGATCCGGACCAAGTGCTGGAAATGCTGACCCAGGCTGAGAGCTACCTCGGGCGCCGCAGCTGGCGGCCGGAGGCGCTGGAGTATCGGTCTTGGGGCCGGCAAGCGGCTTGTGACCTTCGACCCTTGCGCTTCAGCGCGGCCGAGGCGCTGAATGCATGCTTTCACCGCTGCTATCGCCGGCCGCCGGATCAGCCCCAGCTTGACCTGTTCACCGATGCCCCGGGGACCGCCCTCCACAACGGCGTGGTCCAGGCTCTGAAAAACCGCGACCCGCTGGAATCCCGCCGCCTGCTCGAGCGTCTCTATGACGTGGCGCCCGATCACCCCCGGCTGGGGGCACTCGAGCGTCTGACTGAAGCGCTCGAAGACCCGAATGGGCCGGTTCAGGACGTTGGCGGCGAGCTGGCGCGGCTCGAGGAGACATTGACGCCCCTCGCCGAGGAGGTGCTTGGCACTGCAAGCCGGCATGTGCTCATTCCCCTGTGGCGCCGGCTCACCGAGGCCCTCGACCATTGCGACTACGACCCTGCGCACCCCCGCCTGCACGCCAGCTATACCGCCCGCATGGCGCTGGATTGGCGCCTCGTGCGTGAAACTGTCGAGCGGGAGGCCGGGTGGGAGCGTGAGTCGTTGCTGCTCGAGCGATATGCCGTGGCCTGCGAGCGCCAGCACGAGCTCACGCAGGCACTGCCGTCCTGGTTCACGCTTTGCTGGCACTTTCCCGAGCAGGCTGAGCTGGTTGAGTCGAGTGCGAACCATGTGCTCGTCGAGGAATGGGAGGCTTTTCAGGACCACGAGCCTGCGTTGCCGGTTTCCGCCTTCCCGGCCTGGCTGCTCGTGCAGCGGCCGGCCCTGACGGGGGTGCTGCCCGAGCCCGGCGCGGACTGTCCCGAAAGCTACGCCACGGTGTATCAGTTGCAGAGGCGCCGCCCTACCAACGGTCCCGATGAAGGCGTCCTCGAGCTCAGGGCCCGGCTCAAGCAGCAGGACGCGCTTCTGTTCACCGCATACATGGAGACGTTGAGCCACCCGGTCGGGTAGCTGTGAGGCGGAGGTCCGTTGCCCGACTATGCTCCAATGGCAGTTGCCATCCTCAGAGCTATTGATGCAGCGTATCGCAATGAACCACGACGACCTCCAGACCCTGCGCCGGAGCCACCCGGCCGGGCGCCTGCTGGGCGCCGATTCGGCGCCGCTGGTGGCGGGCTCCCTGCAACCACTGCTTTATTGAGCCCAATGTGCGGGCGCCTTTCAGGGGGGTCAGGGAGACCCTGCTCAAGCAGGGCTTGTTCAGTAGCTTCTACAGTGATCGAGTGATCGAGGCAGCCATTACTGGGTGACCACGGAGGCTGGGGGCCGGGTGGACAAACGTCGCCTGACCCAGTTCGGCCGCGCCATGAGTCAACTGGGCATCCACATGATTGCCGCCTATTCCCCCGAGGCACGAGGCCGCTCGGAGCGCTTTTTCAGCACCTTGCAGGGCCGGCTACCGAAGGAACTCGCGCTGGCGAAAATCACCACCATAAAAGCGGCCAATGAATTCCTGCAACGCGGCTACCTCAAACGGTTCAACCGCCGGTTCATGGTGACGCCTGCAGAGTCAGGCAGCGCCTTTGTCCCCTTGATGGGGGTCGATATCGACAACATCCTGTGCCGACAGGTAGAGCGCCGGGTCAGCAAGGATAGCTGTGTCACCTACCAGGGGATCGTGTTGGGGCTGCCCAATGGGGCGCGGTTCAGGCACTACGTCCAGAAAATGGTACGGGTTCACGAATACCCGGATGGCCATTTGGCGATCTTCCATGGTCCCCGCTGCCTGCCGCCGTGCCTGCCGCCGTGCCTGCCGGCAGGCAGGGCAGGCAGGCGTCGACGATCGGCCGGCTCAAGGCCGCCTGGCAGGCCGAGTACGCCGACTTTCAGACCAAGGATTGGCGCGGCCACGAGATGGTGTATTTGTGGGCGGACGGCGTCTACATCAACGTGCGCGCCGCCGAGCGGCGCTGCGTGCTGGTGCTCACTATCCTGGGAGCATCGCCGGCGCGGCGGCGGGAACTCGCGGCCGTCGGCTGCGAGGTGCTCGACGCCGGTGAATCCTAGGTACTGGCGCCGCGCGCATTGGCCGCGCGGGCCGAGCGGGAGCTGGGCTACGCCTACGCGATCTCTGGACCCGAGGTGCTGCGCACCCTGGTCGCCGCAGAGCGCCTGAACCGCCTGTACCTGACCAGGGTGTTCCGGCTGCTGGGCGGCGACCCTATCGCCACCCTGCGGCGCGACGATGCACTGCAGCTACCCATCGGATTCCGACTTCGCGAGGCCTATCTCGATCAGGTCTCCGATGTATCCGAACCGCCGCAGCTGATGCAGGTCTTCGACGTCTCCCGGGTTGTCTGAA
>CAJXRS010000157.1 GCA_913060555.1 uncultured Gammaproteobacteria bacterium
CGGAGACGGTGCTATCCAGGAAGGCATCGATTTCCGGATCCTCGAAGTCGATCCGAAAGGCACTGGCCGGTGCGGCAATCAGCGCCAGGACGCCGAAGCTGACGCAATCGCGCAAGAGGTTATTTTTACGTTTGGCGAAAAATCCTCGGTCTGCGGCCCCCCTGCCCGGGCTTCGGGCGAGCGCGGGCACCAGACCATCTATTGACTGGCTCAAAACTACCCCCTTTGTGTTGTTACAACTGTTATTACTGCGTTGAGTACTACTAGCGCATGAGAGCACGCAATTGCCGCACCAGCGCGAAGCGCCAGCAAAAGCCGGGGCAACTTAAAGCCTATTTACCCCGGCCGTCAAGCAGTTTACACAAAATTGTTGACGCAGAATTCTTGTCCGGGCAGTCGCATTTATCGCCACGCAGCCGCAGATTCTTGTTGCCGCCTACCGGCCTGCGCCAAGCCTGTCTCCGCGAGCTGGTTTGCGCTAGCATTGGCGCTGCTGTGCGATCCCGATGTCCATGCAATCCCTGACGATTTCCCTGCCCGACGACTGGCACCTTCACCTGCGTGATGCGCAGGCACTGCGCGATACAGTACCGGCCGCCGCCCGCCAGTTCGGTCGCGGCGTGGTGATGCCCAACCTGCGCCCGCCGGTGGTCAGCGTCTCTCAGGCGCTCGCCTACCGGCAGCGGATTCTGGCCACCCTGCCCCGAAATCAGACCTGGGAACCGCTGATGACGCTCTATCTCACCGACAACACACCGACGGCGGAGCTGCGCGAGGCCAAGGCCAGCGGCCAGATACTGGGTGTCAAGTACTATCCCGCCGGTGCCACCACCAACTCGGACTCCGGCGTAACCAGCTTGACGCGTGTACACCCACAGCTGGCGGTGATGGAAGAGCTGGGATTGCCGCTATTGCTGCACGGCGAGGTCACGGATCCCGACGTGGATATCTTCGATCGTGAGGCGGTCTTCATCGAGCGCGAGCTGACGCCGCTGACGAAGCGATTTCCGGGGCTGCGCATGGTTCTCGAACACGTCACCACCAGCGAGGGAGCGGCCTTCGTCGCCGCGGCACCGCCCCATGTGGCCGCCACCATTACACCGCAGCACCTGCTGTTCGATCGCAACCAGCTGCTGGCCGGCGGCATCCGGCCGCACTACTACTGTCTGCCGGTGCTGAAACGAGATTCACACCGACGCGCCCTGATCGCGGCGGCCACAGCTGGCAGCGGAAAGTTTTTTCTGGGCACGGATTCAGCGCCCCACCCCAGGGCGCTGAAGGAAACCGCCTGCGGTTGCGCCGGCTGCTTCAGCCACCACGCCGCCCTGGAGCTCTATGCGCTGGCGTTCGAGCGTGCCGGTGCCCTGGCTCAGCTGGAGGCCTTCGCCAGCCACCATGGCGCCGACTTCTACGGGCTGCCGCGCAATACCGGCACCATTACCCTTCACCGCAACGCCTGGCGGCTACCCGAGGAGCTGGAGCTGGGCGGTGAACCACTGATCCCCCTGGCTGCCGGCGATACCCTGCCCTGGCAGATGACCGAGCGCAGCGCCGGGGCTACAGCTTGACCCCCCCTCGGCTGGCCGATCGCTTCCGCGGTTTTCTGCCGGTGGCGGTGGACGTCGAGACCGGCGGTTTCGACCATCGCCAGCACGCGCTGCTGGAGATCGCCGCGGTTACCCTGACCATGGACGACAGCGGCCTGCTGATTCCCGGCGAGCGCTTGGCGGTCGGCGTCGTGCCGGATCCGGAGCTGGTCATCGAGCAGGCTGCACTGGACTTCACCGGCATCGATCCCCAGGACCCCTGGCGCCAGGCGGAGCCGGAGCGCGAGGCCCTGACGCAAATCTTCGAGCTGGTGCGCAAGGCGGTCCGTGAGCAGGAGTGCACCCGGGCGGTCATGGTCGCCCACAACGCCCACTTCGATCTGGGTTTTGTCAACCGCGCGGCGGATCGCTGCAATATCAAGCGCAACCCCTTCCACCCTTTTTCCTGTTTCGACACCGCCACCCTCGCCGGCCTGGCGTTCGGCCAGACGGTGCTCGCCCGGGCCTGCGGCGCCGCCAAGATCCCCTATGACAACCGCGCCGCACACAACGCAAGCTACGATGCCCAGTGCACCGCAGCGCTATTCTGCGCCATCGTCAATCGCTGGCGGGAGCTGGGCGGCTGGCCGCTCCCATCTGCGGATGGCGACTGACCCCGGACGCCACCCGGCCCTGAGCCCGGTGCTATGAAAAAGACGGACGTAAAAAAGGCGGACTGGTGTCCGCCTTGGGTCTGGAACCACAGCCGAACGGCAAGAACTCAGGTTTCCGCGGCCGCCTCTTCGATCAGCTGCTTCAACTCGCCGCTTTCAAACATTTCGGAGACGATGTCACAGCCGCCGACCAGCTCGCCCTTCACCCACAGCTGCGGGAAGGTCGGCCAGTCGGCAAACTTCGGCAGATTGGCCCGGATGTCCGGGTTGCCCAGCACATCGACATAGGCGAAACGCTGACCGCAGGCCATCAGCGCCTGCACGACGCGCGCCGAGAAACCGCATTGCGGCTGCTCCGGAGAGCCCTTCATATACAGAATGATCGGATTGTTTTCTGTCTGCTCGCGAATGGTATCGAAAATCTCCATGAACAGAATGACCTCTCACAAGGGGTGATCGACAGCACAGTGTACTGTAGCCCGGCGCGCCCCGATACCCGCCCGGCGCCCTCGCGACAGACGCCGGCGTGGACTTACCCGGATTGCCCTTTATCGGCGACCGCAGTAAGATCCGTGCCTCGGACGGGCAGCGCGGGCTGCCTGTTTGCGTTTTCCCGTTTCCGTTTTCTGCTCTCCACCGCGATCATCCCAGCAATTCCCGTATCTTGGTAGCAGGCAAATTCCATGGCCAACGGCAGTGCATTGATGAATACCTATGGAGAGCGGCGACTGACCATGACCCGCGGGGAAGGCGCCTGGGTGTGGGACGATACCGGGAAGAAATACCTGGATGCGCTGTCGGGAATCGCGGTTTGCGGTCTCGGCCACGCCCACCCGGAAATCAGCCGCGCGGTCGCCGACCAGGCTGCCGCCCTGGTCCACTGCTCGAACCTCTACAACATTCCCGCACAACAGCAGCTGGCCGAAGCCCTGTGCGCGGAGAGCGGCATGGACAAGGTCTTTTTCGGCAACTCGGGGGCAGAGGCCAACGAGGCCGCGATCAAGATCGCGCGCCTGCACGGGCATGCCCGCGGCATCGATGTGCCCACCATCATCGTCATGGAGCGCGCCTTCCACGGCCGCACCCTGGCGACCCTGACCGCGACCGGCAACCGCAAGGTACAGGCGGGCTTCGAGCCCCTGGTGCGCGGCTTCGTGCGCGCGCCCTTCGGCGACCTCGAGGCCCTGGAAACCATCGCCGGCAACAATCCCAGCATCGCTGCGGTCCTGGTCGAGCCGATTCAGGGCGAAGGCGGTATCCGCCTACCGGAGTCCGACTACCTGGCCCGGCTGCGCGCGCTGTGCGACCACCACCACTGGCTGCTGATGCTCGACGAGATCCAGACCGGCAGCGGCCGCACCGGCACCTTCTTCCATTACCAGCAGCGGGGCCTCCAACCCGATGTGGTGACCCTGGCCAAGGGCCTGGGCAACGGCATGCCCATCGGCGCCTGCCTGGCCCAGGACAAGGTCGCCGAACTGCTCGGACCCGGCAAACACGGCTCCACTTTCGGCGGCAACCCGGTGGCCTGCGCCGCTGGCCTGGCCACCCTGCGCGTTCTCGAGCGAGACGACCTCTACCGCCGCGCCCGGAACCTCGGCGACCACCTGCTGGCCGAATTCCGCGCGGCGCTGAACGGCTGTGCGTCGGTGCGGGAGATCCGCGGCAGCGGACTGATGCTGGGGATCGAGCTGGACAGACCCTGCGGCGAACTGGTCCAGCGGGCCACCGACCGCGGCCTGCTGATCAATGTCACCACAGACTCGGTGGTGCGCCTGCTGCCGCCGCTCATCCTCAGCGATGGTGAGGCGAGCCGGCTGGTCGAGACCCTGGCGGCACTGATCCGCGAGTTCTGAACGCTGACGCTTTCGGAGAGATTCTCTTTGCCCCGCGGGGAAATGGTCCTATGAAACCCAGACACTTTCTCAGACTCACCGACCTGTCGGCTGCCGAGCTCAGCGCCCTGATCGATAGCGCCATCGCGCTCAAGCGCGTCCATCGGGAGGGCCGGGAGCAACCGGTCATGGCCGGCAAGGTGCTGGGAATGCTCTTCGAAAAGTCCTCGACCCGGACCCGGGTATCCTTCGAAAGCGGCATGGCACAGATGGGCGGCAGCGCCATCTTCCTCTCTCCGAGCGACACCCAGCTCGGCCGTGGCGAGCCGGTCGAGGACACCGCCCGGGTGCTGTCGCGCATGGTCGATATCATCATGGTGCGCACCTACGCCCACGCCAAGCTGGAAGCCTTTGCCGCCCACTCCCGGGTGCCGGTGATCAACGCATTGACCGATGACTTTCACCCCTGCCAGATACTGGCGGACATCCAGACCTTCGTCGAGCTGCGCGGAGCCATCGCCGGGCGCACCCTGGCCTGGATCGGCGACGGCAACAACATGTGCCAGAGCTACATCGAAGCCGCCCCGCTGTTCGACTTCGAGCTGCGGATCGCCTGCCCCAGGGGATACGAGCCGGACCCGGCTCTGACGGCATCCGCCGGCTCCCGGATCCAGGTCGGCCGGGACCCTGTGGCGGCGGTGGCCGGCGCCGACCTGGTGCTCACCGATGTCTTCGCCTCCATGGGCCAGGAAGAAGAGCAGCAGGAACGCGCCGCACGATTCGCCGACTTTCAGGTCAATCATCGGCTGCTCCAGGATGCAGCCCCGGATGCACTCTTCATGCATTGCCTGCCCGCCCACCGCGGCGAAGAGGTCAGCGCCGAACTGCTCGAGGATCCACGCTACTCGGTGGTCTGGGAGGAAGCCGAAAACCGGCTCCACAGTCAGAAGGCGCTGATGCGCTTTCTGCTCAGCGCCGGCTGAGGCCACCGCCCCCTTCAGAAAACCGCACCCTCCCCTTGCCGCCCGGGTCCCGGATCCGGGCCGCCGCGCGCCGCCGCCTAATTTATCCCCAGGTTACCCACAGGGATCCAACACAAAATTCCCCACATGTTGCGTTGCAATTACGCCGCGGGCACACTATGTTGTAGCTGTCTCTTATACACATCTGACGCTGCCG
>CAJXRS010000158.1 GCA_913060555.1 uncultured Gammaproteobacteria bacterium
TATAAGAGACAGGGCCTGGGAGGTGCTCGCGGAGGCGGTGCAAACCGTGATGCGCCGCCATCAGGTACCCGAGCCGTACGAAAAACTCAAGGCGCTGACCCGCGGTCAGAAAATCGACGCGGCTGCCCTGCGCGCCTTCATCGACGAGCTGCCGCTGCCGGCGGAAGCGCGCGAACGGCTGCTCGACCTGGTACCCGAGCGCTACCTCGGCAACGCGTCGGAACAGGCCGCCGCTATCGACTGAACTGGGCGGGCATGCCCCGGACCGGGACTCAGGCCGGCACCGCGAAGGCGCCGCGCTTGAGGTCGGCGATCGCATCGCGCACCGCGGCGGCCTGCTCGAATTCCAGATTGCGCGCATGTTCCAGCATCTGTGCTTCAAGCTGGCTGATACGTCGCGCCAGCGCCGCAGGTGACAGGTCTGCCGCTGCCGCGAGATAACCGCCCCCGGATTCCGCCACCCGCACCTGCCGCCGACCACCGCGGCGCGCGGTCACCGCACCTTCGAGGATATCCGGCACCGGCTTGTGGATGCCTTTGGGCACCAGACCGTGGCGCTCGTTGAACTCGAGCTGCCGGTGCCGCCGTCGTTCGGTCTCCTCCATCGCGCGGCGCATCGAACCGGTGATTCGATCGGCGTAGAGGATGGCCCGGCCGTGGAGATTGCGGGCTGCTCTGCCAATGGTCTGGATCAGCGACTGCTCGGAGCGCAGAAAGCCTTCCTTGTCCGCATCCAGAATGGCGACCAGCGCGACCTCCGGCATATCCAGGCCCTCGCGCAGCAGATTGATACCGACCAGCACATCGAATTCACCGAGACGCAGATCGCGGATGATTTCGACGCGCTCGACGGTGCTGATGTCGGAGTGCAGGTAACGCACCCGGGCACCGTGCTCGCCCAGGTATTCGGTGAGATCTTCGGCCATCCGTTTGGTGAGCACGGTCACCAGCACGCGTTGATCGCAGGCTGCAGCAGCGCGAATCTCGGTGAGCAGATCATCGACCTGGGAGAGCGCCGGGCGCACTTCCAGTGGCGGATCGACCAGCCCGGTGGGCCGAACCACCTGCTCCACCAGGGCGTCCGAGTGCTCGGCCTCGTAGCCCCCCGGGGTGGCCGAGACAAAGATCGTCTGCGGGCGCAGCTGCTCCCATTCGTCGAAGCGCAGCGGGCGGTTGTCGAGCGCACAAGGGAGCCGGAAACCGTATTCCACCAGGGTTTCCTTGCGCGAGCGATCGCCGCGATACATGCCGCCCAGCTGCGGAATGGTCACATGGGACTCGTCGATGACCAACAGGGCATCCGCAGGAAGATAATCGAACAGTGTCGGCGGCGGTTCCCCGGGCTGGCGACCGGATAGATAGCGCGAATAGTTTTCGATACCCGGGCAATAGCCCAGCTCGGTCATCATCTCCAAATCACGCCTGGTGCGTTCACCGAGTCGCTGGGCCTCGACCAATTTATCGGCGGCGCGCAGTTCGGCCAGACGTTCGGAGAGCTCCTCCCTGATCTGCTCGACCGCGGCGAGGATGGTCTCGCGCGGGGTCACATAATGGGTCTTGGGATAGATGGTACAACGGGGAATCCGCTGTACCAGCTCGCCGGTGAGCGGATCAAACTGCACGACGTTCTCGACTTCGTCGTCGAACAGCTCGATGCGCACCGCGAGCTGCTCCGAATCGGCCGGGAAGATGTCGATCAGATCGCCGCGCACCCGATAGTTGCCGCGCTCGAAAGCGATATCGTTGCGGGTGTACTGAAGCTCCGCCAGGCGGCGCAGAATGGCGCGTTGATCGACCCGGTCACCGCGCACCACATGCAGCAGCATCTTCAGATAGGCTTCCGGATCGCCCAGGCCGTAGATGGCCGACACCGTGGCCACCACCACCACATCGCGGCGTTCCAGCAGTGCCTTGGTGGCCGACAGCCGCATCTGCTCGATATGCTCGTTGATCGAGGCGTCCTTCTCGATATAGGTGTCGGACGCCGGCACATAGGCTTCCGGCTGATAGTAATCGTAGTAGGAAACGAAGTACTCGACCGCATTGCGGGGAAAGAACTCCCGTAACTCGCCGTACAACTGCGCGGCCAGCGTCTTGTTGTGGGCGAGCACCAGGGTCGGTCGCTGCACCCGCTCGATGACCTTGGCGACGGAGAAGGTCTTGCCGGACCCCGTGACCCCGAGCAGTGTCTGGCCGGCGAGCCCGGCCTCCAGGCCCTCGATCAGCGCCGCAATGGCGGCCGGCTGATCACCGGCGGGCTGGTAGTCGCTGACGACCGCAAATGGCCTGTTCATGGGGAACACGAAGCACTGAAAGTGCCATCATCTTATCAGCATCATCGCCGGGCCGGCGGCCATGCGCTTTCCTCTCCCGAGCGCCCCCCCTATAATGCGCGCCTTCACCGCCGACCCTGCCAGCATCATGAGCTACCGCAATATCCCCGCGGGCGAGCACCTGCCCGACGACATCAATGTGGTGATCGAGATCCCCGCCAACCACGACCCCATCAAATACGAGGTCGACAAGGACTGCGACGTGCTCTTTGTCGACCGCTTCGTCGCCACCCCGATGTTCTATCCGGCCAATTACGGCTATATCCCGGGCACCCTCTCCGAAGACGGGGATCCACTCGATGTGCTGGTGGTGTCCCCGTATCCGGTGATGCCGGGCTCGGTGATTCGCAGCCGGCCGATCGGCATACTGGTGATGACCGACGAGGCCGGCCCGGACGCCAAGCTGATCGCGGTCCCCCACAACAAACTGACCACCTTGTATGCCGCGGTTCGGGAGATCGAGGATCTGCCGGAACTGCTGCGCAAGCAGACTGAACACTACTTCGAGAACTACAAGGATCTCGAAGAGGGCAAGTGGGTGAAAATCAACGGCTGGCGGGATACCGCCGCCGCGCGCACCGAGATTCTATCCTCTCGGGAACGCTACCTGCAGCGCGGGCTGGAAAGCGCCTGACACCGTCCCGGCGGCCCCCTTCGGCGCGCCGCCGACCCTCTGCTCAGGTCTTCGCAACGACGAAGGCCCCGATAACCTGAATAGCCTGCCTGCCCTCGGGGACCAGCTTCGCCATCAGGTGCCAGACGTGCATCATCCCCTCCCAGACTTCCAGGGTGGCGTCGACCCCGGCATCGCGCGCCACCCGACTCAGGGTGATGGCGTCGTCGTACAGAGCCTCTTCGGTACCCACCTGGATCAACAGCGGCGGCAGGCCCTTGAGATCGGCATATACCGGCGACGCCAGCGGGGATTTGGGATCCTGGCCGTTCAGGTACAGCCCCGCCATCCAGCGCAAGGCGTCCGGCCGCAGCATGGGATCAGCCTCTGCCATGGAGGTCATGGAACCGCTGGAACAGGTCAGGTCCGCCCAGGGGGAGATGCAGATCCCGGCAGCCGGCAGGGGGAGCTTGCGATCGCGCAGCGCCACCAGTGTCGCCACCGTCAGTCCCCCGCCCGCGGAATCTCCCGCGATACAGAGCTTGGCCGGGTCGACGCCCGCCTCCAGCAGGCCCTCATAGGCGGCCACCGCGTCATCCACCGCCGCAGGAAAGGGGTGCTCGGGCGCCAGACGATAATCGGCGAGAAACACCCTCGCGTGGGCGGCGTCGGCGATACCCCCGACCATGTCGCGATGACTCAGCGGCGAACCCAGCGCATAGCCGCCGCCGTGCAGGTACAACAGGGTCCGTCCGCCGTCGCCGGTCTCGGGGAACACCCACTCGCCCGACACGCCATTGAGCGTCGCCGGCTGGCCGGGTGATCGGCGGCTCATCAGCCCGGACATCTTCTCCAGACTTTCGCGTTCCTTGGCCACGGAACCGCTGGCCCCCAATTTGTTCTTCATGGTCCGCCGCGTTACCCAGGCCAGACACTTGCTTCTCCGACTCGCCATATCACTCCTCTCGATGTATGCGGGTTGCCGCCTGTTCGGCGCCGAAGACCACGCGAGTTTGCACCAGCGCGCACCCCAACCACAACCTCGGCGGGTCGGGTCGCGCTCGGCAGATGATCAGTTGGCGGTCACCCGGCCACCATCGATCACCAGTGTCTGTCCGGTCATGAAGGCTCCGGCCGGGGACGCCAGGAAGACCGCCGCGCCGGCAATTTCCTCCGGGGTACCGATCCGCCGCAGCGGAGATCGCTCGGTAGCCTTCTCCAGGTACTCGGGATTATCCCAGAGCGCGCGGGCAAAGTCGGTCTTGATCAACCCGGGCGCGATGGCGTTGGCGCGGATGTTGTCAGGCCCGAACTCGGCGGCGATGTTTCGCGCCAGCGCCAGATCGGCGGCCTTGGACAGCCCGTAGGCGCCGAGCGTGGTGTGTCCCAGGATGCCGCCGATGGAGGACACGATGATGATCACCCCGTCGCGGCGCTCGCGCATCTCGGGAATGACCATCGAGCACAGCCAGTGATTGGACTTGATGTTGTTGTCGAGAATCTTGTCGAACTGTTCGTCGCCGATCCCCAGCATGGATCCGTAATAGGGATTGGAGGCGGCATTGCATACCAGGATGTCGATCCTGCCGAAGGCCTCGCGGCTGCGCACTACCAGGTGCTCGAGGTCCTCCTTGCGCGAGATATTGGCGGGAATGGCGATGGCGCGTTCGGCTCCGACCCGCTGATTGATCTCCGCAGAGACCGCAGCGCAGGCTTCGGCCTTGCGGCTGGATACCACCACCCGAGCGCCGTGCAACGCCATCTGTTCGGCGATGGCGCGGCCGATGCCCTTGGTCGAGCCGGTGATCACCGCGACCTTGTCGCTGAGATCGAACAATTCCATGACGCATTCCCTCTTCAATCAGACGGCATCCATTCTAGTGGGCCACGCGGCTAATTAGGTAACGCTCAGCCGTCGCACAAGCGTTGTGGGC
>CAJXRS010000159.1 GCA_913060555.1 uncultured Gammaproteobacteria bacterium
CGCCGGGGCAGCCCCCCCCCGCAGCAGACCGCCGCGGCCAGCCCGCGTGCCCAGAATCCGGCGTGTTTTGCAGGCCTCACATGTGTTGGATCACGGCATCGCCGAACTGCGAGCAGGACAGCAGCTCAGCGCCCTGCATCAAGCGCTCGAAGTCATAGGTCACAGTACCCGCGGAGATCGCTCCCCCGATGCCTCCAATGACGAGATCCGCCGCCTCGTTCCAGCCCAGGTGGCGTAACATCATCTCCGCCGACAGGATCAGGGATCCCGGGTTCACCTTGTCCTGGCCGGCATACTTGGGTGCGGTGCCGTGGGTCGCCTCGAACATGGCGATCGAGTCGGACAGATTGGCGCCGGGCGCGATGCCGATGCCACCCACCTGGGCGGCGAGGGCATCGGACAGATAATCTCCGTTCAGATTCAGGGTCGCTATCACACTGTACTCGGCCGGCCGCAGCAGGACCTGCTGCAGCATGGCGTCGGCGATCACATCCTTGACGACGATTTGACGACCGGTCTGCGGATTCTTGATCTCATGCCAGGGGCCGCCGTCCAGCGCCACGGCGCCGAACTCCTCACGGGCCAGCTCGTACCCCCAGTCACAGAAGGCGCCCTCGGTGAATTTCATGATATTGCCCTTGTGGACCAGGGTGACCGAGGCTTTGTCCTGGTCGATGGCGTACTGGATGGCCTTGCGCACCAGACGCTTGGTACCCTGCTCCGAGACCGGCTTGATGCCGATGCCGCAGTGTTCGGGGAAACGGATCCTGGACACCTGCATCTCCTCCCGGAGAAAGCGAATCACCTTCTTCGCCTCGGCCGAGTCCGCCTGCCACTCGATCCCCGCGTAGATGTCTTCCGAGTTCTCGCGGAATATGCACATGTCCACCTTATCCGGCTCCTTCACCGGCGAGGGCACGCCCTGGAACCAGCGTATCGGACGCTGGCAGACGTAGAGATCCAGCTCCTGCCGCAGGGCCACATTGAGGGATCGGAAGCCGCCGCCCACCGGCGTGGTCAGGGGGCCCTTGATGGACACGATATAGTCCTTGATGACCTCCAGGGTCTCCTGGGGAAACCAGTTGCCGTCATAGAGCCCGGCGGCCTTTTCGCCGCAGTACGCTTCCATCCACTGGATCGCGCGGCGCCCGCCGTAGGCTTTGCTCACCGCCGCATCCGTGACCTTGCGCATCACTGGCGTGATGTCGACCCCGGTTCCGTCGCCTTCGATGTACGGGATAATGGGCTGATCCGGCACGGTGAGCGAGAAATCGGCGTTGACCTTGATCTTGTCTCCCGTCGCCGGCACTTTGATGTGTTGGTAGCCCATTTGCGATACCTCCAGGGGTTGTTGTGTAAAGGACTTTCAGGAACGCCGGCATCTTAGCATGCAGCCCTCCCGCTTCTGTAGTTTTCCTACACGAGACAGTCATACAGTCATGCAGTCGCAGATCCACTTCACGGTCGCCACAGTAGTCCACCGGGACGGCCACTACCTCATGGTGACCGAAATCGTCGATCGCCTCCAGGTACTCAACCAACCGGCCGGCCATGTCGAGCCGGGCGAGTCGGCGCTCGAGGCGGCACAACGGGAAACGCTGGAGGAAACCGGCTGGCAGGTCAACCCAATCGCCTGCCTGGGACTGGCCTGCTACCTATCCCCCGGGGGCGATACCTTTCATCGCTGCACCCTCCTCTGCGACCCTGTGGCCGAGATCTCGGCGCTCCTGGATCCAGCCATCGAGTCGCGCCTGTGGCTGCCCACAGCCGACATTCTCGGTGACCGCTATCGGCACCGCAGCCCCATGGTGAGAGGAGCCGTCCGGGACCATCTCGCCGGGATCCGCTATCCTTTGGCGATGCTGCGTGATTATCGGTAACATGGCGGCATTGCTGTTCCCGTCCCGCCTATGAACTCCGCCCCTCCTCCCCGCGTCATGGTCGGCATGTCCGGCGGTGTCGATTCGTCGGTCGCAGCCCTGCTGCTCCGCGACCAGGGCTTTGCCGTGACCGGGGTGTTCATGAAGAACTGGAACGAGGATGACGGCACCGAATACTGTACCGCCAAGGAAGACTTGTTCGACGCCCTCCGGGTCTGCGACCGGCTCGGCATCGAACTGGAAACGGTCAATTTCGCGGCCGAGTACTGGGCTCGGGTCTTCACCCATTTTCTCGCCGAATACCGAGCCGGGCGCACACCCAATCCGGACGTCCTCTGCAACCGCGAAATCAAGTTCAAGGTGTTTCTGGACCACTGCCGCGAGCTCGGTGCCGAACGCATCGCCACCGGGCACTATGCCCGCACCCAGGCGCTGCCCGAAGACGGGGTCGCCCTGTTGCGCGCCCGCGATGACAACAAGGACCAGAGCTACTTTCTCCATGCAGTGGCCGCCGACGCCATTGCGTGCACCCTCTTTCCGCTCGGCGAGATGGAAAAGCCGGAGGTGCGCAAGCTCGCCCGCAGTGCCGGCCTGATCACCCACGACAAGCGCGACAGCACGGGCATCTGCTTCATCGGCGAACGCCGCTTCACGGATTTTCTGCAAACCTATCTGCCGGCGTGCCCCGGGCCCATCGCAACGCCAGAGGGAAAGGTCCTGGGTGAGCATGCCGGCCTCATGTACTACACCATCGGCCAGCGCGGCGGCCTGGGTATCGGCGGCATCCGCGGCGCAGCGGATCAACCCTGGTATGTCGCCGACAAGATGCTCGATACCAACACCTTGGTTGTCGTTCAGGGCGGTGAGCACCCGCTGCTGTACTGGCGCGGACTGCGCGCCGAACAACTGCACTGGATTCCCGCTCCGCCGCCCCAACGCCGGCTGATCTGCGCCGCCAAGACCCGCTACCGACAACCGGACCAACCCTGCACCATCGAGCTGGACGGCACGACCTGCCTGGTGGCTTTCGAGACCCCGCAACGCGCCATCACCCCGGGGCAGTCGGTGGTGTTCTACCAGGGTGACCGCTGTCTCGGCGGCGGCGTCATCACGGCCGGTATACGGTGAGCTGAGCATGGCCGAGCCGGAATCTCAGGTGGTCGCGCTGGCGACTTTGCTGCTCCATTGCCAGTCTGTCGATCAGTTGGCCCGCACCGGCGTGGTACCTCCGGAGCGCCTGCGCACCACGATGCTGGTGCTGCTGGATCAAAGTTACCAAGGTGCGCTGGCACAATGCCGCGCTGCGGACCACCTTCACCTGGGCCTGGAACTGCTGGAGCCCTTTCTCCGTGGCGAACAGCGCTCGCTGGGCCCGGAAGTGCTGCGCTACATGGTCGGCATCCTGTACCTACAGCGCCGCCTGCTGCGGGACACCGCGACACGGCAGCGCATCTATGCCGGGATCGAACATGCCGGCAACCAGGCGAAACTGTTTTCCCCCAAGCACGACAACGTGATCGCCAATGTGGCGCAGTGCTATCAGGACACTCTGGGCAAGTATCACTTTCGCATCCAGGTGCGCGGCGAAAGCGGTTTTCTCCGCCAGCCGGCGGTGGCCGACCGCGTGCGCTGCATGCTGTTCGCCGCGGTCCGCGCTGCAGTGCTCTGGCACCAGGCCGGTGGGCGCCGCTGGCACCTGATGCTGCGGCGGCGGGCCCTACTGGTCCAGGCCCATAGCCTCAAATCGCGGATCTGAGGCCGCGCCTTGGAATCCGGTAAACTTGCCGCCCGCTCTGAGGTACGCTCGGCCATGGAACTCTTCGCCCTCACCGCGCTCTGTCCCCTCGACGGCCGCTACGGCGCCAAGGTCGCGGCACTACGCGACTATTTCAGCGAATACGGCCTGATCCGCTATCGGGTGCGGATCGAACTCGCCTGGCTGCGCCACCTGGCTGCCGAACCCGGGATCACCGAGTTGCCCGCCCTGTCACCTGCCGCCACCGCAGCGCTCGAGCGGATCGAAGCGGAGTTCGACCTCGCCGCCGCCGAGCGCATCAAGGCCATCGAGGCGACCACCAATCACGACGTCAAGGCGGTCGAATACTTCATCAAGGAGCGGCTGGCGGAGCTCGGTGGTTTCGCCGGACACAGCGAATTCGTGCATTTCGCCTGCACCTCGGAAGACATCAACAACCTGGCCCACGGGCTGATGCTGCGCGACGCCCTGGACGCCGTGGTGCTCCCCGAAGTGCGCGCACTCGGCACCGCGATCGCCGCCCGGGCGCGGGAGTTCGCCGCCGTGCCCATGTTGGCGCGCACCCACGGCC
Source organism: uncultured Gammaproteobacteria bacterium (assembly GCA_913060555.1). GTDB lineage: Bacteria > Pseudomonadota > Gammaproteobacteria > Pseudomonadales > Porticoccaceae > JAGPUQ01. The sequence goes on from CAJXRS010000159.1 coordinate 4,208, forward strand.
AGACGGCTTCGCCGACCACCGTGGGTAAGGAGCTCGCCAATACCGTGACGCGCCTCCGTCGCCAGCTGCGCCATATCGAGGCGGTGGAACTGACCGGCAAGATCAACGGCGCGGTGGGCAACTACAATGCCCACTACGCCGCCTATCCGGAGCTGGACTGGCCGGACATCGCCCGGCGCTTCGTCACCGGGCTGGGATTGGACTGGAACCCCTACACCACCCAGATCGAGCCACACGACTGCATCGCCGAGCTGTTCGACGCCATCGCCCGACTCAACACCGTACTGATCGACTTCGACCGCGACATCTGGGGCTATATATCGCTCGGTTATTTCCGCCAGCGGCCGGTCGCCGGCGAGGTCGGCTCCTCGACCATGCCGCACAAGGTCAACCCCATCGACTTCGAAAACTCCGAGGGCAATCTGGGGGTCGCCAATGCGATGCTCGGTCATCTCGCGGCAAAGCTGCCGATTTCCCGCTGGCAACGCGACCTGACGGATTCGACGGTGCTGCGCAACATGGGGATGGCGCTGGGCTACAGCCTGTTGGCCTACCAGTCCACTGCCAAGGGGCTGGGCAAACTGGAGCTGGACCGAAGCGCCCTGGCGGCCGATCTCGACCAGGCCTGGGACT
>CAJXRS010000160.1 GCA_913060555.1 uncultured Gammaproteobacteria bacterium
AAGTTCCGCGGCGATCTCCAGGATCCCAGACTCCAGGAATATGTGATCGCCTGAGACGGCGTGCCCGCCGGTCCGCGGCAACAGGCGACCAACTGGACTCGCCCCGCGGCGGGCCCAGACCATGATATCGGCCGACCCGATCCCGGCCCCAGAACAGGAGGTGTGAGTTGTCCGGCATTCTGCGCTATGGATCCTATATCCCATTCTATCGGCTGGACCGCCAGGCGGCCGGTATCGGCCGTGGCGAACGCGCCATCGCCAGTTATGACGAGGACTCGGTATCGATGGCGGTCGAGGCGGGCCGTCAGGCGCTCGATGCAGGCAGTCCGGACGATGCAGGCAGTCCGGATACTTTGATCTTCGCTACCACGAGCCCACCCTACGCCGAAAAGCTCAATGCAGCGGCCATTGCGGCGGCTCTGGACCTGCCCGCGCAGACCCGCTCGGTGGAATTGGGCAGCAACAGCCGCATGGGACTCTCCGGGCTGAGCCTGGCCTGCGACCTGGCAGCGGCCGGGCGGACGACCCTGCTCTGCGCCGGCGACGTGGTGATCGGCGCGCCGGGCGGCGCCCGCGAGCGCGACAGCGGTGACGCGGCCGTAGCCTTCGTCACCGGACCGGCAGAACAGGCCATCGCCCGGGTGCTGGGCAGCGCCTCCGCGACGTCCGAGGTGCTGGACGTCTGGCGCACTCCGGAGGCTCCCTTCGCCAAACAGTGGGAAGAACGCTTCGGTGTGGAAGTGCTGGGTCCGGTGAGCCTGGATACCGCCCAGCGGGCACTGGCCACTGCCGGGGTCGAGCCGGCATCCCTGGCCAAGGTGGTGCTCGACGCCACCAACCGCCGCGACGTGGCGGGAATCCCCAAAGCCCTGGGGCTCAGGCCCGAGCAACTGGCCAACCCCCTGACGGACAATGTCGGCCGGAGCGGAACCGCGCACGCCGGATTGCTGCTCGCCCAGGCGCTGGACACCGCCGCCCCGGGCGACCGCATCCTGGTGCTCTCGACCGCGGACGGCTGCGATGCCCTGGTGCTGGAGGCCACCGACCGTATCGCCGAGGGCCGCCCCCGGCGCAGTGTCGCCCACTGGCTGGAGTCCAAACGGACCGATCTGCCCTACAACACCTACCTGAAGTGGCGGGGCATCCTGCCCTTCGAGCCGCCGCGCCGCCCCGACCCTGCGCGCCCGGCGGCGCCGATCATGAAGCGCCACGAACGCTGGAAGTACGCCTTTCACGGCTCCCGCTGCCAGGAGTGCGGCCAGGGGTACCTGCCGCCGCAGCGGGTCTGTGTCAAATGCGGCGCCATCGACAGCATGAACGACGAGCGTTTCGCCGATCAGGCCTGCAGGATCACCACCTTTACCCTGGATCATCTGGCGTACAGCCTGCAACCACCGGTGATCTCCACGGTGGTGGATTTCGACTGCGGCGGCCGCATGGCCTGCGAACTCACCGATGCGGAACCCAAGGAGGTGAGCATCGGCGACAACCTGGAAATGACCTTCCGGCGGTTCTATACCGGCCAGGGAGTCCACAATTACTTCTGGAAAGCGCGCCCGGTGCGCTAGAGGCTACTGCTATGGCGAGTAACGGTATCAAAGACAGGGTGGCCATTGTCGGCATGGGCTGCACGGCATTCGGCGAACACTGGGACAAGGACGCCTCCGACATGCTGATCGAGGCCGCGACGGACGCCTACCGATCGGCGAGCGTCGACCCCAAGGATGTCGACGCCTACTGGCTGGGCACCTTTGCCAGCGGCATCTCGGGAATAGTCTTCGCGGAGGCCCTGAAAACCCCGTACAAGCCGGTGACCCGTTTGGAAAACATGTGTGCGACCGGCAGCGAGGCGCTGCGCAATGCCGCCTACGCAGTAGCGAGCGGCGCCTATGATCTGGTCATGGCCGTGGGCGTGGAAAAACTCAAGGATGGCGGCCACTCCGGTCTGGTAGTGCCCGGCCCGGACAGCGACGGCACCGAATCGAGCATGACCGCACCGGCGATGTTCTCCCTGCTGGCTCCCGCGTACTGCAAGAAGTACGGCGTGGAAGAGCGCGAACTCAAGGACGTGCTGTCGCGCATCGCCTGGAAAAACCATGTCGCCGGCGCCAAGAACCCCAAGGCGCAGTTCCGCAAGGAAGTGCCCATGGACACCATCTGCAATTCGCCACGGGTGGCGGGGATGTTCGGCGTGTTCGACTGCTCGGGCGTGGCGGATGGCGCGGCCGCGGCCATTCTGTGCCGTGCCGAGGATGCCCACAAGTACACGGACCATCCGATCTACCTGAAAGCCTTTTCGATCTCCGCGGGTCCCAACGAAGGCTTTATCAGCGGTGACTACGACTTCACCACTTTCAAGGAGGTAGTGGTCTCCGCGCAGGACGCCTACCAGCAGGCCGGAGTGACCAATCCGCGCGAGCAGATCAGCATGGCCGAGGTGCACGACTGCTTCACCGCCACCGAACTGGTGCTGATGGAAGACATGGGCTTTTCCGAGCGCGGTCAGGCCTGGCGGGACGTGCAGGAGGGACGCTTCGACGGCGACGGTCCGCAACCGGTCAATCCCGACGGCGGCCTGAAGAGCTTCGGGCATCCCATTGGCGCCAGCGGACTGCGCATGATGTACGAAATGTGGCTGCAACTGCGCGGTGAGGCGGGAGAGCGCCAGATCGACAACCCCAAACTCGGCCTGACCCACAATCTGGGCGGACAACCGGGTCGCTGCGTCAGCTTCGTGTCGATCGTGGGCAAGGATATCGGCTGATCGCCGGCACCTGATCTATGCCGGGAGCCTCTACCGCAGCAGAGGCTCCACGGCAAGTCACTTGCGACGCATGGCGTCGAAGAACTCGTTATTGCTCTTGAAGCCCTTGAGCTTGTCGATCAGAAACTCGGTCGCCCCCAGGTCCTCCATGTCGTGCAGTAGCTTGCGCAGGATCCACACCCGCTGCAGCTCGCCCTCGCCCATCAGCAATTCTTCGCGCCGCGTACCCGAACGCCGCACATTGATCGCCGGATAGATTCTCCTCTCGGCGATCTTGCGGTCGAGGTGCAACTCCATGTTGCCGGTACCCTTGAACTCCTCGTAGATCACCTCATCCATCTTGGAGCCGGTATCGATCAGCGCCGTGGCAATGATGGTGAGGCTGCCTCCATGCTCGATGTTGCGCGCCGCACCGAAGAAGCGCTTGGGCTTTTCGAGGGCGTGGGCATCGACGCCGCCGGTGAGCACCTTGCCCGAGGACGGAATCACGGTGTTGTAGGCCCGCGCCAGCCGGGTGATGGAGTCGAGCAGGATCACCACATCCTTCTTGTGCTCGACGAGGCGCTTGGCCTTCTCGATGACCATTTCGGCGACCTGGACGTGACGAGTGGGCGGTTCGTCGAAGGTCGAGGCCACCACCTCGCCGCGCACCGTGCGCTGCATTTCGGTGACTTCTTCCGGGCGCTCATCGATCAGCAGGACGATGAGCATGGTCTCCGGATTGTTGCGCGAAATGGCCTGGGCAATATGCTGCATCATGATGGTCTTGCCGGCCTTGGGCGGCGCCACGATCAGGCCGCGCTGGCCTTTGCCGATGGGCGCGACGAGATCGATGATGCGGCCGGTCAGATCCTCGGAGCTGCCGTTGCCCGCCTCGAGAACCATCCGCTGGTTGGGAAACAGCGGTGTGAGGTTCTCGAAGAGGATCTTGTTGCGGGCGTTTTCCGGCTTCTCCAGGTTGATGTCGTCGACCTTGAGCAGGGCGAAATAACGCTCGCCCTCCTTGGGCGGGCGAATCCGGCCGGAAATGGTGTCCCCAGTGCGCAGGTTGAAGCGGCGGATCTGGCTCGGCGAAACATAGATATCGTCCGGTCCCGCCAGGTACGACGAATCCGCCGACCGCAAGAACCCGAAGCCGTCGGGCAGGATCTCCAGCACGCCGTCCCCAGAAATGTCCTCGCCGCTTTTGGCGTGACGCTTGAGAATGGTGAAGATGATGTCCTGCTTGCGCGAGCGTGCGAGATTTTCGAGCCCGGTGGCGGCGCCGATCTGAATCAGCTCATCAATGGGCTTGGTCTTGAGGTCGGTTAGATTCATGCAGTCTGTATCGAAGTCAGGGAAGGGAGTTTATGGAAGGTGAAGACGGCCTCGGGCACACCAAGGCGCTCAACACGCGGGCGGACGAAAAGGGCTGCGAATACAGTCCGGGCAGCGTCGATTATGGGGCAGTAGGAGACGGTTTACCGCTCCAGTATAGCTGGCACCCGACCATTAGCAAAGCATTTTTACGCGCCGGCAGCCAGTCACCTGTGAACCCCCGCAAGCGGAGCCCCCTCAGCCTTGCCGCGCCGGCCGGCCGGCCAGCGTTCAGACAGCGGCGTCCACGAAGGCGGTCAGCTGCGTCTTCGAAAGGGCGCCGACCTGGGTGCCGCTGAGCTCGCCATTGCGAAACAGCATCAGTGTGGGAATGCCGCGCACGCCGTACTGGGCGGCCACCTCGCGGTTGGCATCCACATCCATCTTGCACACTTTCAGCCGGTCGACGTAGTCGTCGGCGATTTCGTCCAGGATGGGCGCGATCATCTTGCAGGGTCCGCACCAGCTGGCCCAGAAGTCGACCAGTACCGGAAGCTCGGCCTCCAGCACATCCGCTTTGAAACTCGCATCGCTTACATGGATGACTTTCTCGCTCACTAGGGCCTCCGCGCTCCAACAACCGCTGTCTGCAGACAGCAGGAAATCATACAATATCGCATCATAGCATCGTCCACCAGCTGTCTCTTATACACATCTGACGCTGCCGACGAATAGAGAGGTGTAGA
>CAJXRS010000161.1 GCA_913060555.1 uncultured Gammaproteobacteria bacterium
TCATGCCTAGTCTCGTGGGCTCGGAGATGTGTATAAGAGACAGCGCCCGGAGGGCTCTCTGGTCGAGGTGCTCGAACACGGCACCAGAGAGCTCGTCGGCCGCTATTTCACCGAGGAAGGGATCCATTTCGTGCGCCCGGACAATCCATCGGTGACCCAGGATGTGCTGATCGCGCCCGAACATGCCGGTGACGCCCGTGCCGGGCAGATGGTGCTGGTGGAAATCACCCGCCAACCCTCCCGCCACAGCCAGCCCGCGGGGCGCATCGCGCGGGTCCTCGGAGAGCACCTCGCGCCCGGCATGGAAATCGAGATCGCGATCCACAACTTTGCGCTGCCTCATATCTGGTCCAGGGAAATCCAGGGCGAGGTCCGCAAACTACCGTCCGAGGTCCTGCCCGCCGAATGTAAAGGTCGTTTCGACCTGCGCGATCTGCCCCTGGTTACCATCGATGCCGAAGACGCCCGGGACTTTGACGACGCCGTCCATTGCCAGCGACTGCGCTCGGGCAACTGGCGGCTGATCGTGGCCATCGCCGACGTCTCCCACTATGTCCCGGTCGGTTCCGAGCTCGATGAAGAGGCTTGGCAGCGGGGCAACTCGGTTTATTTTCCCGGGCATGTGGTGCCCATGCTGCCGGAAGCCCTGTCCAACGGATTGTGTTCGCTGAATCCGGAAGTCGATCGCATGTGCATGGTGTGCGAGATGCGCATCGGCGGCGACGGCGAGCTGCAGGGCTTCGAGTTCTACGAGGGGGTGATGCATTCCCGCGCCCGCCTCACCTATACCCAGGTGGCCACGATGATGGCCGAGCGCGGCGAAGCCGACAGCCCGATGCGTCGGCAGTTTCGGGGTGTGGTGCGCCACATCGACGACCTGCAGGATCTCTACCGCTGTTTGCGCGAGGCCCGGGAACGCCGCGGCGCCATCGATTTCGAGACCGCAGAGACGCGGATTCTGTTTGACGCCGAACGCAAGATCGAGCGCATCGTGCCGACGCAGCGCACCGATGCCCATCGCCTCGTCGAGGAGTGCATGCTGTGCGCCAACGTCTGTTCCGCGAGCTTGCTGGAACGCGCCAAGCTGCCGGCTCTGTACCGGGTCCACGAAGGCCCCTCCAGCGAAAAGCTGGCCAACTTGCGCGAATTTCTCGGCGAGCTGGGTCTCGGGCTCCCGGGCGGCGACGAGCCCGGACCCGAGGACTTTCAATCGGTGCTGCGCGAAATCCAGCAGCGCCCGGATTCGGCCATCATTCAGTCGGTGATGCTGCGCGCCATGAGTCAGGCGCGCTATCAGGCCGAGAACCTGGGTCACTTCGGCCTCAACTATCCGGCCTATACTCATTTCACCTCACCGATCCGCCGCTATCCGGACCTGCTGGTACACCGGGCGATCCGGCGGCTACTGCATTCGACCATGCGCAACCGGCACCTGCGCCGCCATCCGGATGGGGTGCGCGAAGACCCGCATCGGCACTACCCCTATGACAGCGAGGCCATCGACAGCGCGGGCCTGCAGTTTTCGATGACCGAGCGCCGGGCCGACGAAGCCACACGCGGCGTGGTGCACTGGCTCAAGTGCGAATATCTGCTGGAGCACGTGGGGGATGTGTTCACCGGCGTGGTGATCGGAGTGACCGCCTTCGGGCTGTTTGTGGAGCTGGAGAATCTCTACGTGGAGGGCTTGGTGCACATCACCAATCTGCCCAAGGACTACTACCACCACGAACCCGCTCATCACCGTCTGGTCGGTGAACGTACCCGGCAGATGTTCCGCATCGGCGACCGCCTCCAGGTACAGGTCGCCCGCGTGGATCTCGATGACCGCAAGATCGATTTCGCGCTGGCCGGTCGCGCGGTGGATGGTGGCGGCAAACAACCTGCCGGTGCGGAACCGGGTGGCCCCGGGCCGCGTAAACGCAAGGCGAGGCGCCGGCAGCCCGGGGCAGAGGCGGGCAGCGCTGCGACATCCGAGCGAGGTGGCAACGCCGGTCGCGGGCGCGGGCCAGCCGGCAAGAGCGGCTCGGGGCGGCGACGCAAGGGTTGAATCCGGGTTGCCGGGGTGCGGCGGATTTGCGTCGCGAAAGGTAGAATTCCAGCGGATTCGAAAGCGGACGTAACGGATGCTCGGCCAGACTGACGACCAATGGGTGTATGGCGTGCATGCGGTTATGGGGTTGCTCAAGACCGATCCTGCCCGGGTGCACGAGATTCGTCTGGCACGCCGACGCGGCGATCGGCGCCTGGAGCGCATCCGCGCGCTCGCCGACGCCCGCTCGGTGCCCTGTGGCTGGGCCGAGCGCGGCGAACTCGATGCCCTGGCGGAAGGGCGCCACCAGGGAGTCGCGGCACGCTGTGCGGTGGGGCCCAGCCACGATGAGGCCTTTTTGTTGCAGCTGATCGGGCAGCGGCCCGAGGTGCTGTTGTTGATCCTGGACGGTATCACGGATCCCCATAACCTGGGCGCCTGTCTGCGGGTCGCCGATGCCGCCGGCGTGGCCGCGGTGGTCGCACCGCGTGACCGAGCGGCTGGCATCACCCCCAGCGTGCAGAAAGTCGCCAGTGGCGCCGCCGCCAGCGTGCCCTATGTGGTGGTGACCAACCTGGCGCGCCTGCTGCGCAAGCTGCGCGAGGCAGGCGTCTGGGTGGTGGGCACCTGTGGGGATGCCGAGGCCGGCCTCTACGGGGTTGACCTGCGCGGCCCGCTCGCGCTGGTGATGGGCGCTGAGGACAGCGGCTTGCGCCGGCTCACTCGCGAATCCTGCGATGTGCTGGCCCGCCTGCCCATGCAGGGACAGGTGGAGAGCCTGAACGTTTCGGTCGCCGCCGGGATCTGCCTGTTCGAGGCGCTTCGCCAGCGCCTGGCGGCCGGGGGCGCGATGGAGGGGGGCAGTGGCACCGCGTTCCGCTGAGGCGGTCGACAATTTGAACCTGCCCAATGCGTTGAGCCTCTTGCGCCTGCTGTCGGCGCCCGTGCTGCTCTGGGCTGCGCACCAGGAACTGCGCGGGTTCTTCCTGTGGATCCTGGGCCTGGCGCTGATCACGGATCTGCTGGACGGCCATTTGGCGCGTCGCTGGGGCCAGACCACGGAGCTCGGGGTCAAACTCGACAGCTGGGGAGACCTGACCACCTATGCCGTCATGGTGGCGGGCCTGATCTGGTTGTGGCCAGAGATCTTTGCCGGCGAGCAGTGGTTCGTCTATCTGGCGATCGGCTGTTATCTGATCCCGGTGATCACCAGTCTGCTGAAGTTTCGCGAACTGCCGCGCTATCACACCTGGGCGGCCAAGATTGCGGCGCTGCTCATGGCACCGGCCTATTATCTACTGGTGCTCTGGGCAGTCGCCTGGCCCTTCCGCCTGGTGGTACTGTTTCATATCTGGGTGGCGATCGAGGAGGCGATCATCACGCTGATACTGACCCGGCGTCAGCACGACGTGCCCACGCTGTTCCATGCCCGGGAGACCGTGCGTCGCCAGCGGCGGATGTTGAAGGAACGCACTGAGCGTCACCGGCAGCTGTGGGGCCGGGGCCGCACATCGGCGGACCAGTCGTTGCACGACACCGGTCAGGGCCGGCGCCGCTGAACCCGCGCCGGCATTCCGGCGCTGGCATTGATTGAAGGTGGTACCAGAGGCCGGACTCGAACCGGCACGGGTTTTACCCCAACGGATTTTGAGTCCGTCGTGTCTACCAATTTCACCACTCTGGCACTTACAGCGCGATTTTATATCAACAAGGGGAAAAATCCCCAGGGGGGCGTATGAAAATCGGTGTTTTTTCGATCCTGCCGGACATGGAGGCCGACCCCGCGGTGGTTGCCAAGCGGGCCGAGGAACTGGGTTTCGACTCCTATTGGGTGCCGGACCACACCATTCTTCCGGTGCATTACGAAGAGCAGTACCCGGGGGTTGTGGCGGGTAAACCCGGTCCAGATTACCTGTGGCAGATGCCGGACCCATTGATCGCTCTGGCCCGCGCCGCTGCGGTGACCCAGACCCTGGAGCTGGGTACCGGGATTCTCCTGGTACCGGAGCGCAACGCGCTGCTCGCCGCCAACATGATCGCCTCGCTCGATCACTTTGCCGGTGGCCGTGTACTGCTCGGTATCGGGGCCGGCTGGAATCGTCCGGAATGCGAGATTCTCGGCGGCGATTTCGACCACCGTTGGGGGCAGACCAAGGAACATATTCTGGCCATGAAAGAACTCTGGACCAAGGACGAGTCCGAATACCATGGCAAATACATGGACTTTCCGCCCGTGCGCTGTTTTCCCAAGCCCGCCCGCAGGCCGCATCCACCGGTGCTGCTCGGCGGCTTTACCGCCGAGCGGGTCTACCAACGCATCGCTCAGTGGGGCGACGGCTGGTTGCCCGTGTTGCAGTCGGTCGAGCAGTTCCGCATCGGCGTGGAAAAGCTCAAGCGCGCCGCCGACGAAGCGGGCCGGGACTATGGAGCCCTCAGTAAGACCGTGTTCGGCGGCAAGGGGCAATGGCGCAATCCGGACGACATCCGCGCCCTGGAGCAGGCCGGCGCCGACCGGGTGACCCTCTGGCTGCCCGAAGGCCTGCGCCTGGAAGCGCTGCTGCGGGAAATGGAGGCGATCGCCGGCGATCTGCTCTGAGTCCGGAGTCCGCCCGGCACACT
>CAJXRS010000162.1 GCA_913060555.1 uncultured Gammaproteobacteria bacterium
CGTGGGGCTCGGAGATGTGTATAAGAGACAGCCCCCAGATATACCCCCAGGGAGTGTGAAAAGGCGAGAGATGGCCTGCTATCCGGAGATAGCCTTTTGCTAAACGTATTTGCTTGATTTAGAAAAGAAAAAAGCGCCGCTGAGGGCGCTTTCTCGTGAGTTTTCAAGGCCTTGAAAACTCGGTGATGGTGGAGGCGGCGGGAATTGAACCCGCGTCCGTCAGTCCGCAACCGGCGGTTCTACATGCTTAGTCGGTCTTTTGATTTAACCCATCGCAACCCGGCCGACAGGGCGCGCGCTGGGCGATTCCGGTTAGGTTTTAACGCCGCTACCCCGGACGAGCTTTGGCGCGATCTTGTGAGAGTCGACGCCTGATACTGAACGCACAAGCACGGCTTCAGTCAGACGGCACCCTACTGGGTATTAAGCAGCGAGTGCGTAGTTGTCGTCGTTGGCAACTATAAGTTTGCGACTTTGGATTAACGAGACTGGTCGCCGTCTCGGCATGCTCCACGGGCCTTGTAACCGGCGTCGAATCCAAAACGCCCCCAAAACTCGCGATGTTCCTGAGACACTTTGCCGGCCGGATGGTTCCCGGCGGGCGCCGTCTGCAGTGAAGGCGCAGCTTATCACAGGTCGGGTTGTGCTGGGGCAAGGGTAGCGGCCCGGGCGTTGACGCGGCGGCGACCGGTTGTGTTGCAATGGACGCCCGACCCGATGGAGACCAGGCGATGGCGGATGTACTGGTGGTGGATCTGAGTGCGGTGCGGCGCGGCGATGTCGGCCGGGTCGGCGGCAAGAACGCCTCGCTGGGGGAGATGATCTCGGCGCTCGGCGATCAGGGGATCCGCGTCCCCGGGGGCTTTGCGACCACGGCGGACGCCTACCGCCGCTTTGTCGAGGACAACGGCATCGACCGCCTGCTCTCCGAGGCCTTGATAGGGGCAGGGCAGGGTTCGCTCGCCGCCGCCGCGGCCGAGATCCGCGATGCCTTCGTGCGCGGCCGCTGGCCGGAGGATATGGAGGCGGCGATTCGCGATGCCTACCGGGAGCTCTGCGCCGCCACCGGGGTGGCGCAGGTCGATGTCGCGGTGCGCTCCAGCGCCACCGCCGAGGACCTGCCGGATGCGAGTTTCGCCGGCCAGCAGGAGACCTACCTGAACATCCGCGGCGAGGACGCGCTGCTCGATGCCTGCAAGCGCTGCTTTGCCTCGCTGTTCACCAACCGCGCGGTGAGCTACCGGGAGGCCAAGGGTTTTCCCCATGACAAGGTGGCGCTGTCGGTGGGAGTGCAGCAGATGGTGCGCAGCGATCTGGGCGGCGCCGGGGTGATGTTCACCCTGGATACCGAGACCGGCTGCGACCGCGTGGTGGTCATCAATGCCGCCTATGGCCTGGGCGAGAACGTGGTGCAGGGCGCGGTGGATCCGGACGAGTACGAGGTGTTCAAGCCGCTGCTCGACGATCCCGACCTGGTGCCCATCATCGAGAAGCGCTGCGGCGGCAAGGAACGCAAGATGATCTATGCCGAGGGCGGCGACGCCACCACGGTGAATGTGGATGTCGACGACGCCGAACGCCGGGCCTGGGTGCTTGCGGAGGCCGACATCCTGCAGCTGGCGCGCTGGGCTTGCGCGATCGAGGCCCATTACGGCACGCCCATGGACATCGAGTGGGCCCGCGATGGCCGCAGCGGCGAGCTCTTCATCGTCCAGGCGCGGCCGGAGACGGTGCATTCGCGCGCCGGGGCCGCGGTGCTGCGCTCCTACTCGGTCGGTGATCGGGGTCCGGAGCTGGCCCGTGGGCTGGCGATCGGCGACGCCGCGGTGACCGGCACCCTGTGCCACATCGACGATCCCCGCGATATCGACCGTTTCGTCGAGGGCGCCATTCTGGTGGCCAGCACCACCAGCCCCGACTGGGTGCCCATCATGAAGCGGGCCAAGGCCATCGTCACCGACCACGGTGGGCGCACCTCGCACGCGGCCATCGTCAGCCGCGAGCTGGGCGTGCCGGCGGTGATCGGCACCGGCGATGGTACCCGGGTGCTGGCCGACGGTGCCGAGGTCACGGTGTCCTGCGCCGAGGGCGCCGAAGGCGTGATCTACGCGGGCGCTGCCAGTATCCAGGTCGAGGAGCTCTCGCTCGCCGACCTGCCCGCCACCCGCACCCGCATCATGCTCAACCTGGCCGATCCGGAGGCCGCGTTTCGCTGGTGGCGGCTGCCGGCCGACGGCGTCGGCCTGGCGCGCATGGAGTTCGTCATCGATCACGCCATCAAGGTCCACCCCATGGCGCTGGTGAAGTTCGACGAGCTGGAGGACGCCGACGCCAAGGCGGAGATCGCGAGGCTGACGGCGAGCTACCCGGAGCGCACCGATTATTTCGTCGAGCGGTTGGCTCTCGGCCTGGCGCGGATCGCCGCGGTGCAGTACCCCAACCCGGTGATCGTGCGGCTGTCCGATTTCAAGACCAACGAATATGCGCACCTGCTCGGCGGCGCCCAGTTCGAGCCCCACGAGGAAAACCCCATGCTCGGCTTTCGCGGCGCCTCCCGCTACTACTCGCCGCGCTACCGGGAGGGTTTCGCCCTGGAGTGCCGGGCGCTGCGCCGGCTGCGCGAGGAGATGGGTTTCGACAATGTGGTGGTGATGGTGCCCTTTTGCCGTACCCCGGGGGAGGCCGACCGGGTGCTGGCGGTGATGGCCGAACACGGACTGAAGCGCGGCGAGCGCGGGCTTGAGGTCTATGTGATGGGCGAGATTCCCTCCAACGTGGTGCTGGCGGCGGAGTTCGCCCGCCGCTTCGATGGCTTTTCCATCGGTTCCAATGATCTCACCCAACTCACCCTCGGGGTGGAGCGGGACTCGGAATTACTGGCCGAGCTGTTCAGCGAGCAGGACCCCGCGGTGCAGTGGATGATCCGCACCCTGATCCGCGATGCCCACGCCGGTGGCGCCAAGGTGGGGTTGTGCGGCCAGGCACCGAGCGATCATCCGGAGTTCGCCGAGTTTCTGGTGGGTTGTGGGATCGACTCCATCTCGGTGACCCCGGACGGCTTCGCCGCCGTGAAGCGCCATGTCGCCGCGGCCGAATCCGGCGGGTGAGGATGGGGCCGTGGGAGCGGCGCCCTTGTGGGAGCGGCGCCCCCGCCGCGATCAACCGCCGGGGCACCATCCTCGCCCCGGACGCCAACCCGACCCGATCGGCCCGGGGGCGGGCCTCCTACAGTGATTCATCCCCGATGGAGCGGCGCCCTCGCCGCGATACTCCCGGGCAACAGGCCTCTCAGGTGGCGTGGCGCAGGATGCGTTGCTTCTGGCGCTGCCAGTCGCGGGCTTTTTCGGTCTCGCGCTTGTCGTGTTGGGCCTTGCCCTTGGCCAGCGCGATCTCGCATTTGACCCGTTGCCTTTTCCAGTACAGGGCCGTGGCGACACAGGTGTAGCCCTTCTGCTGCACGGCGCCGGCCAGGCGGTCGAGTTCGCGGCGGTTGAGCAGCAGCTTGCGGGTGCGGGTGGCATCGGTGACGAGGTGCGTCGAGGCCGCGGGTAGCGGCGTGATCAGGGCGCCGAGCAGAAAGGCCTCGCCATCCTTGAACAGCACATAGGAGTCGACCAGTTGCGCCTTGCCGGCGCGCAGACTTTTCACCTCCCAGCCTTCCAGGACCAGCCCGGCCTCGACGCGCTCCTCGAGGTGATAGTCGTGACGGGCGCGCCTGTTGAGGGCGATGGTGCCGGAGCCTGAGCTCTTGGCCGCGGACTTTGGATTCTTGGCAGGCTGGTTCATGGGCGGCGATTATAGGGGCTTGCCGCCCGCAAGTCCGCGTCGGCGCAGCTGCGTGCAACGCCCGTGCCCCGGGAGCAGCTTCGAATCGGCGGGACGGGCCTGTTGGCGGTGCCCAATGGCACGACCTGCATGAAACACCGTCGGCTTGCTAAGCTGCGCGGCTTGGTCGAGGCGGGGTGATCGATGATGGACCCTGGAGTTGATGTCAGTGAGTGAAATCGCCATCACCCGCAGTGCGCTGGTGTCGCGCAGCACCGCGGAGATGTTCGAGTTGGTCTGCGCGGTGGAGGACTATCCCAGGTACATGGAAGGCTGCATCGGTGCCGAAGTTTACAGCCGCTCGGAGACCGAGATGCGCGCGCGTCTGGATCTCGGCAGGGCCGGGCTGCGCTACAGCTTCACCACCCGCAATCTGCTGTATCGCCCGGAGCGCATCGAGCTGGTGCTGGAAGAGGGGCCCTTCCGCCATTTCGCGGGCACCTGGACCTTTGTCCAGCTGGGCGATCTGGGCTGCAGGGTCGGTCTGGACCTGCGCTTCGAGCTCAACCACCGGCTACTGGGCCGGCCGGCCCGGGCGCTGTTCGCCAGGGTCGGCGACAATCTCGTGGAGGCGCTGGTGGCGCGATCGGCGCAACGGCCATGACCGAAGACCTGATTGCCATCGAGGTCGCCTGCGCGCTGCCGGAGCGGCAACTGGTGGTGCCCCTGCAG
>CAJXRS010000163.1 GCA_913060555.1 uncultured Gammaproteobacteria bacterium
CTATTCGTCGGCAGCGTCAGATGTGTATAAGAGACAGTTCCGATACCCTTGCGCCTTTTTTTCGGAAGCCCGATGCGTCGCGCCCTGTTTCACTATGATCTGCCGCCGCAGCTGATCGCGGGCCACCCGCCGGCCCGGCGCCGGGACAGCCGGCTGTTGGTGCTGGACGGACCCAGCGGACAGTGCGCCCACCGGCGCTTTACGGATCTGCTCGAATATCTGCAATCCGGCGACCTGCTGGTATTCAACGACACCAAGGTGATCCGTGCCCGGCTGCGGGGGCGCAAGGCAACCGGCGGCAGGATGGAACTGCTGGTCGAGCGGTTACTCGACGATCCGCAGCGCGCGCTGGTCCAGCTGCGCGCCAGCAAGCCGCCCCGCAGCGGCAGCCAGCTGCTGTTCGACGCAGGGGTCTGTGCCCGAGTGGAGGGCCGGTACGAGGATCTCTACGAACTGAGTTTCGCGGGCCCGGAGAGCGTCGCCGAAATCCTCGACCGGATCGGCGAAATTCCTCTGCCTCCCTACTTGCAACGGGCGCCGGAGGCGGTCGACGAGGCGCGCTATCAGACGGTATACGCCAGGGTGCCGGGCGCGGTCGCCGCGCCCACTGCCGGGCTGCATTTCGACGATGATTTGCTGGGCGCGCTGGGCCGATGCGGTGTGGAGACCGGATTTGTCACCCTGCACGTCGGCTCGGGCACCTTCCGGCCAGTGCGTGCCGAGGATATTCGCGAGCACCGCCTGCATGGCGAGCGCATACGACTGGAGCAAACCCTCTGCGACCAGATCGCGGCGACCCGTGCCCGCGGCGGCCGCGTGATCGCGGTAGGGACCACGGCGGTGCGCAGCCTGGAAACGGCCAGCGATGATCAGGGGCGCGTCCGACCCTTTGCCGGAGAGAGCGATCTGTTCATCTACCCCGGCTATCGCTTCCGCACCGTGGACGCCCTGGTGACCAATTTTCACCTGCCGGAGTCCTCCCTGCTGATGCTGGTGTGCGCCTTCGCCGGCTATCGTGCCACCCTGGATGCCTACCGCGCGGCCGTGGCCGAGAGCTACCGGTTTTTCAGTTATGGGGACGCCATGTTCATCACCCACAACACTGAGGCGGCGGCGGAGCTACCGGAGTGAGTGACCGACGTTGTCACATGGAATTCGCGACCCTGGCAGTCGATGGCAGTGCACGGCGGGGCCGGCTGCGGTTTCCCCGCGGCAGCGTCGATACCCCGGCGTTCATGCCCGTGGGGACCTATGGCACCGTCAAGGGCATGCTGCCCCGTGATCTCGCTGCCAGCGGCGCACAGATGGTGCTCGGCAACACCTTCCATCTGCTGCTGCGGCCGGGGACCGAGGTGATCCAGGCCCATGGCGATCTGCACGGGTTCATGGGGTGGCCCGGGCCCATTCTCACCGACTCCGGCGGCTTTCAGGTGTTCAGCCTGGGCGCCCGGCGCAAGATCAGTGAGGCCGGCGTGCGCTTCCAGTCGCCAATCGATGGCAGCCCGGTGGTGCTGGATCCGGAACGCTCGATCGAGGTCCAGCGCCTGTTGGGTGCCGACGTGGTGATGGCGTTCGACGAGTGCACGCCCTATCCCGCCGGCCGGGAAACCGCCCGGATTTCCATGGAACTGTCGATGCGCTGGGCAAGGCGCAGCCGGGATGCCCATGGTGACAGTCCCGCCGCGCTGTTCGGCATCGTGCAGGGCGGCATGTATCCGGACCTGCGCGCGCGCTCACTGGACGCGCTGGTCGAGATCGGCTTCGACGGCTATGCGATCGGCGGGCTGTCGGTGGGCGAGCCCAAGGAGGAGATGCTGCGTGTGCTCGACGAGCTGGCCCCGCGCATGCCTGCCGACCGGCCGCGTTACCTGATGGGCGTGGGCACGCCGGCGGATCTGGTCGCCGCGGTGCGCCGCGGTATCGATCTGTTCGACTGCGTATTGCCGACGCGCAATGCCCGCAACGGCCATCTCTTTACCCGCCAGGGCGTGGTCAGGATCCGCAATGCCGTACACCGCGCCGATACCCGGCCGCTGGATGCCGACTGCGACTGCTACACCTGCGGTAATTTCAGCCGCGCCTACCTGCATCATCTCGATCGCTGCGGCGAGATACTCGGCGCCATGCTCAACACCATCCACAACTTGCGGCACTACCAGTGGTTGATGGCGGAGCTGCGCGCGGCCATAACCGAGGGCCGGCTGGATGACTTTGCGCGATCCTTCGCGGCGGCCGCTCCGGAACGACCTGGAGCCAGGGCCGCGGCTTCGTTGGAGGAGCCGGGCGATTGACCTATAATCGCCGGCTTTCGCCGGGACCGCGTCGCCTCGATGAACCGTTATCCGTTGTGGAAGTATCTGCTGTTGCTCGGGGTGTTGGCGGTGGCTTGCATCTTTGCGCTACCCAACCTGTACGCCCCCGACCCGGCGATTCAGATCACTCCGCAAAGCAGCGCCGCCGAGCTGAATCCGGCGGTATTGACCCGGGCGGGGGAAGCCCTGGAAGCCGCGGGCATCACCTACTTCGGCACTGAACTGAGTCGCGACAGCGGTCTGCTGCGGCTGCGGGAGCGCGAACAGCAACTGGCCGCCAAGAGGATCATCCAACAGGCGCTCGGGTTCGATTATGTGGTTGCCCTGAACCTGGCGCCGACCACGCCGGAATGGCTGGCGGCCTTGGGTGCCGAACCCATGAAGCTGGGCCTGGATCTGTCGGGGGGCGTGCACTTTCTGCTCGAGGTGGATACCACCGACATCATCGGCGTCTACCTGGAGACCAAGGCCTCCCAGTTGCGGGCAGCCCTGCGCGAGGCCGGCAGTGATGTGCGTTATCGCGCCGTGCGAGTGGAAGGGACGGCCATCGAGGCGGTGTTCGACAGCGCCGAACGCCGCGATCGGGCCGCCGAGATCGCCGGGGGCGAAGAATTCCGCGAGCTGCTGCTGGAGCGCCAGGCGACTGGAGACCGCTACCTGCTGCGGCTCAGTGCCAGTCCCTCCCTGATCGACGAGCGGGAGGACTATGCCGTCACCCAAAACCTCACCACGCTGCGCAACCGGGTCAACGAACTCGGCGTATCCGAGCCGGTGGTGCAGCGCCAGGGCCGTAACCGCATCGTGGTACAGCTGCCGGGCGTGCAGGACACCGCAGCGGCCAAGCGCATCATCGGCAAGACCGCGAACCTCGAATTTCGCCTCGAAGCCAATGAGGACAGCCGCGCCCGCCAGGTTTTCGAATTTCGCAATCCGGAGGGCGAGGCGAGCGCATGGCTGGAGCGAGAGGTCGTGATCACCGGCGACCGGGTGGTGAATGCCTCGGCGGGCTACGATGAGAATGGGCAGCCGCAGGTCAATATCACCCTGGACGGGGAGGGCGGGCGCGCCATGTCCCGGGCCACCCGCGACAATATCAGGCGCCGCCTCGGAGTGCTGTTCATCGAGACCCGGCAGCGCACCGAGGAGCGCATCGGCGAGGACGGGCAGGTCGAGAAAGTGCCGGTCTCCTACCAGGAAAAAGGCATCATCAGTCTGGCGACCATTCAAAGCGCACTGGGCGTCCAGTTCCGCATCACCGGCCTGCAGAGCCCGGGCGAGGCTTCCGAGCTTGCCCTGCTGCTGCGTGCCGGCGCCCTGGCCGCGCCCATGAAATTCGTCGAGGAACGCACCGTGGGGCCCTCGCTGGGCGAAGCCAATATCGCCGCCGGCATCACCTCGATCCAGATCGGGCTCGCCTGCGTGGTGGTGTTCATGTTGTTCTATTACCGGGTGTTCGGCATCTTCGCGAACCTGGCACTGGCGGCCAACGTGGTGATCCTGGTGGCGCTGATGTCGATGATCGGCGGTACCCTGACGCTGCCCGGCATCGCCGGCATGGTGCTGACCATGGGCATGGCGGTGGACGCCAATGTGCTGATCTTCTCGCGCATCCGCGAGGAGTTGCGCTACGGCCAGACCGTGCAGGGGGCGATCAATTCCGGCTACGACCGCGCCTACACCTCCATTGTCGATTCCAACGTGACGACTCTGCTGGTGGCCGGCATCCTCTATCTGATCGGCACCGGGCCAGTCCAGGGTTTTGCGGTAACCCTGTCACTCGGCATCCTGACCTCGATGTTCACCGCCATCCTGGGCACCCGGGCCCTGACCAACCTGGTTTTCGGCGGCCGCACCCTCAACCGACTCTGGATCTGAAGCATGGCCAACTCGAAGGTTTTGCCGTTCATGGCGTGGCGCCGCCAGGCGCTGTTGCTGTCGGTGCTGCTGAGCCTGGTCGCCATCGGTGCCTTGGCCATCAAGGGCCTGGCGCTGGGCCTCGATTTCACCGGCGGCAGTCAGGTGGAACTGCATTTCGAACAGCCGGTGTCCCCGGGTGCAGTGCGTGCGCAACTGGCGGATGCGGGCTTCTCGAGCCCGGTAGTGGCGCACTTCGGCAGCGAGAACGATCTGTTGATCCGC
>CAJXRS010000164.1 GCA_913060555.1 uncultured Gammaproteobacteria bacterium
TCATATTGGAATCAGCCGCCTCCCTCCAGACTCACTTCATATTGGACAAGGCTCCTGCTCGACCGTCCAGTTCAATAAGGTTACTCTCTCCCGTGGTGGCATATCCCTTTGGTTTGTGACCTGTGTCGCAACAACAAATCAACCAGATACGCCGCCTCTTTTCAAATGCTTGAACACCAGATTCAGTCATGGCTCGACCCGGGAGGCGCTTGAGGTGCATTTTTCGCCCTATCGCGACAGCAACGGAGCCGCTGCCCTGGCCGGGCAGGTCGCAGCGCTCGACGTGCACGACACCGAGACGGTGGTGCCCGATCTACCCCGCCTGAAGGTTCCTGCATTGGCTTCTGCGCGAAATCCGAGCGGCTGAATCCATGGGTCCCGGCTCGGTATCCAGATCAGAAGGAGAAGGGCAGTGAAGCGTCCAATGGCTGTGGTCTTCGACGTAGTCGAAACGCTGTTTTCGCTGGAGTCGCTCCGGCCCCGCCTGAGGTCTGCGGGGCTCGCCGATCATCATCTGGAGACCTGGTTCGCCGCATTCCTGCGCGACGCGTTCGCGCTCGAGATCTCCGGCGAGTACAGGTCGTTCCGGGACATCGCCTCAGCGAACCTGTCGGTCCTGCTCGAGAAGGAACTGGGCCATGCCGAGCGTCAGGCGGTTGACCATGTCCTGGACGGCTTTGCCGAGCT
This sequence comes from uncultured Gammaproteobacteria bacterium, assembly GCA_913060555.1. Lineage (GTDB taxonomy): Bacteria > Pseudomonadota > Gammaproteobacteria > Pseudomonadales > Porticoccaceae > JAGPUQ01. The sequence continues at coordinate 688 of CAJXRS010000164.1, forward strand.
CGAGCCCCACAGCGACGTGGCGCCCGCCATGGCGGCTTTGCAGGATGCCGGGATTCGCATTGCGACGCTGACCAACGGCAGCGCGAAGGTTACGTCCATCCTGCTTGAACGCGCGGGCGTCCGGCATCTGGTCGAGCAGGTGATCTCGATTGATGAGATCGGCCATTGGAAGCCGCATGGCGCCGTTTATGGATTCTGTACCGAGAAGCTCGGGCTGCAGCCCGACGAAGTGGCCCTCGTTGCCGCCCATCCCTGGGATATTCAGGGCGCCAGCCAAAGCGGCCTGACGACGGGTTACGTCGCCCGAGATGGCGCGCCTTTCCCCTCCGTGATGAAAACGCCGGATGTTCAGGCCAGGTCGCTGACTGAACTGATCGACCGGATCACCGTTTCCGGCTGAAGCTGCCGCCGGAAGGCAGCTCCGCTGACAGGCAGAGGCGGTCGGTTGCCGTCGTCCGTGGCATCGTGCGGCTACACAATGCAGACGATCGCTCGGTCCGTCACGGCATCGAGCCAATATCGGGGGCGCCAGTGGTAATGGGCGCCAAGGGAGCACAGCGAAATTGGCGCCCCGTTGACCACATCGAGGAGTTCTTCAGATCTTCGCCGACGCTCAAGCGTCCTCGCGAAGACGGCGGAAGTAGTCCCGCGCCGCAGCGAGTACCTGGGGCGACAGCAGCAGGGTCGCCGTCATTGTGGGTATGGCCATCAAGGCGTAGGCGCTGTCGATGAGGCCGAACACGGCTTCCAGGGATCCCACGGCGCCGAGGACCACCAGCAGCACATAAAAATAGCGGTAATATTGGTAAGAGCGGTAGTAGTACTGTGGGCGGGCGCCGACGAGATAGCCCAGGCACTTGGCACCGTAATACCAGAACGTGAACATGGTGCTCAACGCGAAGATCAACACGACGAAGGCAATGACATAGGCCCCCAGCCGGCCCGGCAGGACCTCGCCGAACGCCAGCGCCGTCAGCGTCACGCCGTCGGCTTCCGTGGTCTGCCACACACCGGTGACCAGGATGACCAGCGCGGTGCAGGTGCACACGATCAGGGTATCGATGACCGGCCCCATCATGGCCACCAGGCCCTCGCGCACCGGCTCGCGCGTCTTGGCGGCGCCGTGGGCCATGACCTCGGTGCCCACACCCGCCTCATTGGAGAAGGCGCCCCGCATGACGCCTATGGTCATGGTGCCCAGCACACCACCGCCGATCGACGCGGCAGTGAACGCATCCTCCACGATGAACCACAGGTGGCCGGGCAGTTCGGTGATGTGGGTGGCCAGAACCATGATGGTCAGCAGCAGATAAACCACCACCATGAACGGCACCAGCCGGGCCGCCACATAGCCGACCCGCCGGATGCCGCCGAAGATCACCCCGCCGACCAGGGCGGCCATCACCAGACCAAAGCTCAGATCAAAGAGGAAATGGTCCGCCGGGTCGACCAGCCCTGCCGGCACGAAGACCACGTCGCGCATGATTTGCGTGAGCTGATTGATCTGCACCACCGGCAGGGTGCCGAACAGGCCTGCCACGCAGAAAAATACCGCCAGCCAGCGCCAGCGCCGGCTCAGACCTTCGCGGATGATGTACATGGGGCCGCCCTGAATGTGCCCCAGGCCGTCGCGGCCGCGATACATGATCGACAGCGTGCAGGTGAAGAACTTGGTGGCCACACCCACCACGGCGGTAACCCACATCCAGAACACGGCGCCCGGCCCGCCCATGCCGATGGCCACGGCCACGCCGGCGATATTGCCCAGCCCCAGCGTGCCCGACAGCGCAGCGGACAATGCCTGCAGGTGAGTGATGTCGCCGGGATCCCCGGCATCGTCGTACTTGCCGCGCAGAATCGCCACGGCATGGCCGAAATAGCGATAGGGCTGCATGCGGCTGTACACCGCGAAATAAATGCCGCCGCCCACCAGTAGCACGATCAGCGGCGTGCCCCAGAGGAACGCCGACAGGGCCTGCAACCCTGCACCGATGCTGTCCATCCCGTCTCCCGGCTGAGAAATGCCCGCTACCATGCCAAACAGTGCCCCGCCTGTCACGACCGGGCAGCGCCAGCCGTCACAGGGTCAGATACGCAAACCTGGAAGAAATCAGAAAATCCGCCTTGCCTTCGCCGTCACAGCCGCTTGCTGGCGGCGAACGGTGCTTTCATGCCAGCATCACCCACGGCCTGGTACTACAGCATCGACAGCGTGCTTCTCACCGGGCCGTGAACGTCCTCTTCGCCCGCGACATTGGCTGCGCCTGCCTGGCTGACAGTGTCGGCGTCATGGAGAAACAGGGGGCAGGCCTGGAATTTACATGTTTACAGCTTGAGATCGTCGTGTGCTCCCTGTTGGTGAACCGCCTGGTGTAGGCCCGCATGCCAGGTGGTGTGGGGGAGGGCGGGCTAGATACCCGCCCTTACCCGATTAGCTGCGCTTGTAAACATGCTTTCGGTGGCCAACCTTCACAACTGTCACGACAACAAGTTCATCTGCTACTTCATAAATAATTCGGTGTACACCTTGTCGGATCCGGTAACGCTCTTGTCCTGAAAGCTTTTCACTGTCAACAGGACGTGGATTTTCCTGCAGTGCCTGCATGCGCTGAAGAAGACGGGCAACATCTTTGTTCGGGATCGACCGCAGATCCTTCGCGACCGATTTCTTGAAGACAAGTTTATAATTTGCCATGAGCCTTCAAATCGTCCAGCAAGGCCTCATAGCTCATCGTCGGTTCGGAAACGCGCTCCTCGAACGCCGCCAAATCTTCCTGATCCTCAGCCAACGCCGCACGAACAGCATCGTTGACAATATCTGATAGGGAACGATGCGTATGGGCGGCCTTCAGCCGAAGTGCAGCGTGTAATTGCGGGTCGAAATAAACCGTGGAACGCTTTGATGTCTCGCTCATGGCATGCTCCAAGTATCAGTTCAGCACACATTGTAGCGTCATAACGTCAAAGCGTCAAACATCGCCCAGCTAACGCTTGAGCTTCTGATGGAACGGATGCTCGACCCGCAGAACCTGCAGAGGGCATGGAAACGGGTAAAGGCCAACAAAGGTGCACCCGGCGTTGACGGGATGCACATCGAGGACTTCACCGCCTTTGCGCGTTCCCAGTGGGGAGACATCCGCCAAGCCCTGCGCGATGGCAGCTACCGGCCTCAACCGGTGCGCCGGGTCACGATCCCGAAATCCGCCGGTGGCGAACGCCTGCTGGGCATTCCCACGGTGGTGGACCGGGTGATCCAGCAAGCCTTCGCGCGAGCCCGAGCGCGAGCGCGCCTATCAGGATTTCCGCTATCAGGTCCAGACACTGACCGGTCGTAGTTGGGGGTCTCGATGGCGTATCGGCTCGCCACGCTCGCCCAGTACGTCCGCGGTTGGATGGGTTATTTCGGTATCTCGGACTACTATCGTCCGATCCCCGCACTGGACCATTGGCTGCGCCGACGGGTGCGCATGTGCTACTGGAAACAGTGGCGCAAGGTACGCACGAAAGTACGCTACCTGTTGGCCCTGGGGACGAGCAAGCGCCATGCGATCCTGACCGGCCTCAGCAGCAAGGGCTACTGGCACCT
>CAJXRS010000165.1 GCA_913060555.1 uncultured Gammaproteobacteria bacterium
GTCGCTGGCGCTGGCCGTCACCCCGCTGCCGTCCACCCAGCGATTGAAAAAACTGTGCAGGGCGCTCACCGCGATCACTCCGTGCAGGGCATCGTCGGACCAACCCGCGCCGCGCACTGCGTCGGCGTCCTCGGCGGTCATGCGGCTCGGCGTCAGGGTCAGCTTGCGCAGATAGTGAAACAGCGGCCTTTCCCGGTCCGCGAGCGGCGCGGTGTCGATGTCGGCCAGCAGGGCTTCGACCAGCGAGCCATCGGCGCCCAGCGCCTCGGCCACCGCCCGGTGCATGCCGGTGCAGAAGCTGCAGGCGTTGAGAGCCGAGCCGTAGGCGAACAGCAGTTCGCGCAGTGCCGGCGGCAGCGGAGAAGGGCCGCGCAGCACCTGCTCGGCCAGTGGCAGGGCGAGCCGGGCCAGGTCCGGGTAGGCGGCCATCAGGTCGGTGAGCGAGGCGGGTTCGGGCAGGTTGGCGAGCAGGGTCATGGCGTGTTTCTCCGAGACTGTCCCATTGTGTCGTGCGAGCGGCTCAGAACTTTCGGCGGGCGCCGGTGGCTAGTGGGCCACGCGGCCCCGCTTGGCTACAACAGCCGCAGCGGCGGCTCGGCCAGTTCCGCCAGCTGTTCGCGCAGCGCCAGGATGTGCTCGCCCCAGTAGCGCTCGGTGTTGAACCAGGGGAACGCCTGGACGAACGCCGGATCGTCGGCGCGGCGCGCCAGCCAGGCGGCGTAATGGACGATGCGCAGTGCTCGCAGCGGCTCGATCAGGCGCAGCTCGCGGGGATCGAAATCGTGGAATTCCTCATAGCCCGAGATCAGCTCTCCGAGCTGCAGTTCGGCCTGCACGCGGTCGCCCGACAGCAGCATCCACAGATCCTGCACCGCGGGTGCCATCGCCGCGTCGTCGAAATCGACGAAATTGGGCGCGTCTTCGCGCCACAGCAGATTGCCCGGATGACAGTCGCCGTGGGTGCGGATCCAGCTGACGGCGCCGCTGGCGGCGAATGCGGCGTCCACCTGCTCCAGCAGTGCTCCCGCCACCGACACATAGGCGGCGTGGAGCGACTCCGGAATGAAGCCATCCGCGATCAGGGCCAGACTCTGGTGGCCGCGCGCATTGCTGTCCAGCCGCTCGCGGTGCTGGAACGGCCGCACCGCCCCGGCGGCGTGGATCCGCCCCAGGGTACGGCCCAGAGTGACCAGGGTGTCGGGCTGGTCCAGGTCCGGCGCCCGGCCGCCGCGCCGGGGAAACAGCGCGAAGCGAAAGCCCTGGTAGCGGCGCAGCGTGACACCCGCCGCATCGGCGAGGGGGGGCACCACCGGCAGTTCCAGCTCCACCAGCTCCTGGCAGAAAGCGTGTTCCTCGGCGATCTGCTCATCGCTCCAGCGCGCCGGCCGATAGAACTTGGCGATCAGGGGTTCGCCGTCCTCGATGCCGATCTGATAGACCCGGTTCTCGTAGCTGTTGAGGGCGGCCAGCCGGCCATCGCAGGGAAAGCCCTGTTCCTCCACCGCAGTGAGCAGGAAGTCCGGGGTCAGGGCGGCGAAAGGGTGCTGGTGCGGTTCGGGCATGGTCCGGTGTCTGGGGTGAAGAAGCGCAGCGTAACAGTCGTCGTGCCCACTGCGCAGCATCGGCCAAAGAAAGGTTTTCCATCCGGCGCGGCGGTGGCCGGGCGGGAAAGGAGCTGCGCCTGTCCAGCGATGAGCAGATGCGCGACGGTTGGCCATGGCTGTCTGTAGTGGCCGCCTGTAGTGCGGGGGCGCCTGGCGGATCAAGATTTCCGATGGTCCGTTGTCAGCTGCTCATGCGAGCAACAACTCCGCTAGCCGCGCGCGCTGGTACATGGCATCGCCATAGAGCAGCTGGTTGTGCTTCTGGCGCTTGGTGTAGAGGTGCACCGCGCATTCCCAGGTGAAGCCCATGCCGCCGTGCAGCTGGATGGCGCGGTTGGCGCCGAAGGCGGCGACCTCGGCGGCCGCCGCCTTGGCCATGCGCGCAAACTTCCCCGCCTGCTCCGGCTCGCAATCATGGGCGCAGGCTGCGTGGTAGGTCAGTGAGCGGGCCTGGTCGAGCTGGATCATCAGGTTGACCAGGGGGTGCTTGACCGCCTGAAAGAAGCCGATGGGGCGGTCGAACTGCTCGCGGGTGCGGGCGTATTCGGCGGTGGTCTGCAACAGCCACTCGCCGGCGCCGCAGATGTCGGCGGCGACCAGGGTCAGCACCGCCGGCCAGGCCGCCTCCAGGGCGGCGGCGCCGGTACCGGGCGGAGCCAGTAATTGTGCGGAGCCGGCCGGCACGGCGTCGAAGTGCACATGCGCCTGATCCCGGGTGAGGTCGACGATGGCGTCCGGCACCAGCTCGACACCCTTGGTGGTTACCGGTACCGCGACCAGGGCGAGGCCGTCCGGGTGGGCGGCCTTGGCGATCAGCACTTCGGCCTTGGCGGCATCCTGGACATACCAGGCGCTGCCGTGCAGGCGGCCGTCGTCTAGTTGCAGGTCGCAGGCATGGGTCTCCCAGGCGCCGCTGCGCGGGGTGATGGCAAGTGTCGCGGTGCGGCCGGCCGCGATCTCGTGCAACAGCTCCCGCGCGGCTTGGCTCTGGCACTGGCGCAGCACCAGGGTGGCGGCGGCGGTGGCCAGGAATGGTGAGGGCAGCGCGGCGCGGCCGGCCTCCTCGGCGAGGGCCGCCAGTGCCACCAGGGGCATGCCGGCGCCGCCGGTGTCTTCGGGCACCGCCACCGTGGTCCAGCCCAGGTCCACGATCTGCTGCCACAGCTGCGGATCCCAGTTGCAGGCCGGGGGACGATGGGGGTCGTGCTCGGCGGCGACCAGGCGGTGCAGGGCGTCGGTGGGCAGGCGGTCGCGCAGCAATTGCCGGGCGGTATCCCGCAGCAGAGTGATATCGGCGTCGAAGCCGAAGTCCCGGGGCTGTGTCATGGCGATCTCATTTGGATTTGGCGAGCCCCAGCACGCGCTCGCCGAGAATATTGCGCTGGATTTCGTTGCTGCCCGCGGCGATGGTGACGCCGTAGGAGTTCAGGTAGCCGAGTGTCCATTCGCCGCCGTCCGGCGCATGGGCATCGCCGATCGACAGGCTGGCGGCGGCACCCTGGATTTCCATGGCCAGCGCGCAGACATCCTGGCGGATCTCCGACATCACCAGCTTGGGTTGCAGGGCGAGGCGCATGGGGTGGTCGCACAGCGCCGGCACCCGGGCGCGGCGGGCGCCCTGCTTGGAGCCTTCCTGGCGGATGATGAGCTGCATGATGCGGTCGCGCAGCACCGGGTCGTCGGCCGCTGTGCCCGCGCCGCGGGGGGTACGCCTGGCCAGATCGAGCAGGGCGTAGGCATCGCCCAGGGCGCGCTCCGGGGTGCCGCCATGACCGCTCGAAGGAGTGACCATGGGGCCGCCGCCGCGTTCGTGCAGCAGGGTGGTCTGTGCCACCTCCCAGCCCTGGCCGATCTCGCCGACGCGGTAGTGGTCGGGGATCTCCAGGCCGTCGAAGAAGACTTCATTGAAGCCGGTCTCGCCGGTGATCTTGATCAGCGGCCGCACCCGCACCGTCTCGTCCAGGTTGGCGCTGATGGGCACGACGAAATAGGTCATGCCCTGGTACTTGCGCTCGCGATCGGTGCGCGCCAGGAGGATCATCCAGTCGGCGAAGTGGGCGAGCGAGGTCCACACCTTGTGGCCGGTGATCCGCCAGCCGTCGCCGTGGCGCTCGGCGCGGGTCTGCACATTGGCCAGGTCCGAGCCAGCCCCGGGTTCGCTGAACCCCTGACACCAGATGTCGGCGCAGGAAAACAGGCGCGGCAACAGGGTCTCGCGCTGGAAGTCGTTGCCGTGGATCTGCAGGGTGGGCGCAGCCATGCCCAGGCCGAGGATGTTGGGCAGAAAGGGCCGGCCGGCGCGCTGCATCTCCTGATTGGCGATGCGCTGGCAATGGCTGCGGCCGCCGCCGCCGGACGCCTGGGGGTAGTCGCAGCCCACCAGCCCGGCTTCGTAGGCCTGGCGCTGCCAGTCGCGCAGATATTCCAGTTGTTCCCGGTGCATGAGCTCGATCGCCGATTGCGGCAGCCGCACGGGCGGTTCGGGCAGCGGGTGGGCCGCCAGCCATTGCCGACAATGGGCGCGGAATTCGGTCTGTTCGATGCTGTCTTTGGGCGCTGTCTCTTATACACATCTGACGCTGCCGACGAATAGAGAGGTGTAGA
>CAJXRS010000166.1 GCA_913060555.1 uncultured Gammaproteobacteria bacterium
TCGTCGGCAGCGTCAGATGTGTATAAGAGACAGCTTCATCCTGGTGGAGATGGACGACAACATCGCCCGCACCGTCACCGCCGATCGCGTCAGGCGCGTCGCCCGCGGCTACAGCAAAGGCCCCCTCTCCCCCGGCCCCTCTCCCGCAGGCGGGCGAGGAGAGAAGGTGGTCGATGGCCTCGGCGGCGGCTTCCAGTTCTGCCGCCTGTCCGCCGAGCCGTTGTTCGATGCCGAAGGCCAGATCCGCCGCGACGTGCGCTTTGCCCAACTGGCCGAGTTCGTCTGGTTCGCCGAGACCGGCACCGGCTACAGGGGCCAGGCCGATGCGCCGCTGCTCGGCGTGCACGAGGGCCGCGCCATCTACCTGCTCTACAACGGCATCCTCAAGGACCGCTCGGTCGCCGGCGGCAACGTGCTCACCGGCCCGGTGTTCGACCTGTTGCCCAAGTTCACCGGCCCGAAAGTGATCTACGCCGCCGCCAACCGCATGGGCGGCCGCGCCGCGCGCGAAGGCATCACCTTCAAGCAGACCCCGTACGCGCTGGAGGTGTAAGCGATGAGTGATGAACGCAAGGTCATCATCATCGCCGGACCGAACGGGGCGGGGAAAACCACCTTTGCACTCGAGTTCCTGCCCAACGAGGCGGGCTGCCCGGTGTTCGTCAATGCCGATCTGATCGCCGCCGGCCTGGCGCCCTTTGCGCCGCAAACCGCAGCCGTGCAGGCCGGGCGGGTCATGCTGCTGGAATTGGCGCGCCACTTTGCCGCGCGCCAGAGCTTCGCCTTTGAAACCACGCTGTCCGGCCGGGCTTATCTGCGCCACATCCGCGCGTGGCAGACGGCAGGTTACCGGGTCAAGTTGATTTTTCTGCAACTCGACAGCGTGGATGAAGCCATCGCCCGCGTGGCGCAGCGCGTGCGCCAGGGCGGGCACGACATCCCCGAAGCGACCATTCGCCGGCGCTTTGCCGCCGGGCGGGAGAATTTCGAACGCCTGTATGCGCCGCAAGTGGATGCATGGGCCTTGTACGACAATTCCGGCCAACAGCCCGTACTCCAGGACTGGAGCGAAAAGCCATGAACAAACAACCCATCGAAATGGCACGCGATGCGGATCTGCGCCTTTCGCCGCAAGCCATGCGGCGTGCCGCACGTCGTGCACGCGAGCTGGCCGCGCAAACCGGCACGGCCATTGTGGTCAGCCATGATGGCGTGATCGAGCACATCCATCCTCAGCAGGACGCAACAGGGTCGCGGGTTCAGGAGCCGCCGGCGCCCCATGGCGACGCACCGTGACCACGTTCGCGCCCAAAACCTACCAGCAGCAGGTGCTGGACAGCGTAGAGGCCTACTTCAAGGCCTGCCACGAGCTGCCGTCGCCCTCGATTGCCTTCACCGCCACCACGGAGCGCCTGTGGGGCCGCGGCAACCCGTACCATCTACTGGCGGGCCTTCCGCCCGACATGCCGTATTTCTGCCTGCGCGTGCCCACCGGCGGCGGCAAGACCTGGCTGGCCGCCAAGAGCATTCAGCTTGTCAACACGCATCTGCTGCGCTGCGAGCACAGCGTGATCCTGTGGTTGGTGCCCAGCAAGCCGATCCGCGAGCAGACCCTGCGCGCGCTGCGCGACCGCCTGCACCCCTACCACAGGGCGCTGCGCGAGGCCGGGCCGGTCACAGTACTGGATCTGGACGAAGCCAAGAGCATCACCCGCGCCACGCTGGACACCTCGACCACGATCATCGTCGCCACCCGGCAGGCCTTTCAGGTGGAGGATGAGGAATCGCGCAAGGTGTACCAGTCCAGCGGCGCCCTGATGCACCACTTCGACAACCTGTCGCCGACCCAGCGCGATGCGTTGTTGAGCGACGGCAAAGGCGCCGAGCGCACCACGCCCTGCTCGCTGGCCAATGTGCTGCGCCTGCGCCGGCCCTTCGTGGTGGTGGACGAGGCGCACAACAGCCGCACCGAACTGGCCTTCGACATGCTGGCGCGCTTTCGCCCCAGCGGCGTGCTGGAACTCACCGCCACGCCCGATCTGGAGCGCACGCCGAGTAACGTGCTGCACAGCGTCTCGGCCGCCGAGTTGAAAGCAGAGGAGATGATCAAGCTGCCGGTGGTGCTGGAAACCGAATCGAACTGGCAGCAGTGTCTGGCCGACGCCATCGGCCGGCGCGAGGGGCTGCACAGGCTGGCGGATGAAGAGCGCCGCGCCGGCGCGGATTACTTGCGTCCCATCGTGCTGATTCAATCCGAGCCGCGCCGCGCCGGGGTGGACACGCTGGACTTCGAGCGGCTGCGCCAGGAGCTGATCACCAACCACGGCATTCCGGCCAGCGAGATCGTGGTCGCCACCGGCGAGGAAAAGGGCCTGGAGCGGATCGACGCCGATTACAAACTGGGCATTGCCGACCCGGCCTGCCCGGTGAAGTTCGTCATCACCCAGCGCGCCCTGGCGGAGGGTTGGGATTGCCCGTTCGCGTACATCCTGGTGAGCATGGCCTCGCTGTCGTCGGCCACGGCGGTGGAACAGTTACTCGGCCGCGTGCTGCGGCAACCCGGCGCCAGTCACCGCCCGGCCAGGGCGCTGAATCAGTCCTATGCCTTTGTGGTGTCGCGCAATTTCGCCGAGACGGCGAGTACGCTGCGCGACCGACTGGTAACGGGGGCTGGCTTCGAGCGGCGCGAGGTGGCCGAGTTCGTCACCGCCGCCAAGGCCGAACAGGCGCGAATGGACTTGGAGGGCCACGCCGGGCGGGTCGTGGTGCGGCCGGTGGCCATCACGCTGACCGAGAAGCCCGATCTCAAGCGCGTGCCCAAGCCGGTGCGCGACAAGGTGAGTTGGGACGGCAAGCTCAATACGCTGACCCTCAGCACGCCGCTGAGCGAGGACGAGGCCGAAGTCCTCAAGGCCTCGGTCAAATCGGAAACCGCTGCCACCGCGATCGTGGAAGCGGCCGAAGTCAGCCGCACCACGGCCATCGAGTTCTTCCAGACGCCGGCCGAGCTGGGCGAGCGCTTGCGCGTGCCGCAGTTGGCGTTACGGGTGCAGGACCCCAACGGTTCGGAACAGTTGCAATTGTTCGACGACCCGGAGGTGCTGGAGTACCCATGGGATTTATCCACCTACGAGGCCGCACCGACGCGAGATGAAGTGACCGCACTGGGTGCCGGCCTCAAGGTGTCCGAAGGCGGCGAGATCGATGTCGACGATGAAAGCGGCAAGGTCGTTTCACGTTTCCTGCCCGATCTGCAACGCGACCTGGGGCTGGTCTATCAGCCCGAGAACTGGGACGAGCTGCGCCTCGCCACCTGGCTCTGCCGCAACCTGCCCGAGCCTTCGCTGACCCACGCCAGCAAGCAGGGTTTCGTGGCCAAGTGGCTGACCGAGCTGCTGCGCCGGGAGGGTTTCACGCTGGCCCGCGTCAATCTGCAAAAATTCCTGATCCGCAATCTGCTGGAAGCGCGCATTCGTGAGCTGCGCCGGCAGGCAGTTGACAAGGCGTTTCAGCAGACGCTGTTTGGCGACGATGCAGCATCACGTGTTGCGGTAACCGATCAGTACGCTTTCGAGTTCCACGCTCACGCCTATGCGCCCAGCCGGGACTACGATGGCCGCTTTGGGCACTTCGATTTCCGCAAGCACTTCTACGGCCGCATCGGCGACTTCGACAGTAAGGAGGAATTCGAGTGCGCCTGCTGGTTGGACATTCAGGCGCAGCAGGGGCGCATCCAGTTCTGGGTGCGCAACCTGGTACGCCGCGAAGGCAGTTCATTCTTCCTGCAGAAGGCCGACGGACGCTTCTACCCGGACTTCCTGTGCCAGCTGCCTGGAATTGCCGACAACTCAGGGCCTGTGCTGGCAGTCGAATACAAGGGCGCGGATCGCTGGGCTGGGGCGGAAGATGACCGGTTGATCGGCGGCCTCTGGGCGAACCTGTCCGAGGGGCGCTGCCGGTTTGTGATGGTCAAGGACAAGCGCTGGGAGTGGATCGAGGAACAGTTGTAGTGGGTGCGGCTCGCCACCCGACAGCCCAAGCAACGCAGCATATTCCAATCCTTAAGTGAGTCTGGGGAGTCGCTCTTTTCAGCCGGTGCGCAGGTCTCGTCCGTGGACGGTGTTAAAGAGTTTCTGGCGGGCCTTTTGTAGCTGGTCCGCCGCCTGATTATCG
>CAJXRS010000167.1 GCA_913060555.1 uncultured Gammaproteobacteria bacterium
ATCTACACCTCTCTATTCGTCGGCAGCGTCAGATGTGTATAAGAGACAGGGCCTGGCTGCTGGCCTTCAAGCACCAGTTGCTGGACACCGTACCGCCGGCCGAGGTGGCGGGCACGCTGGCCCGGTTGCTGGCCGGCCTCGCGGGCAGCGGCCTCGATCTGAACAGCGCGGATGCCGACTGGCTGGCCTGGCTGCAATCCGCATTGGCCGCCGCGCCATGAGCCGTTACCGCGAGCTCAGCGAACACCTCAAGGCGCTGGAGGACATGCGCGCCATCATGGCCGGCATGCGCACCCTGGCGGCGGTCGAGCTGCAACGGGTGACGCGCCTGCAGGATGCCGGCGTGTGCGTGCTGCTGGGCAGCGAAAAGGGCCTGTGCGGTGATTTCAACGAACGCCTGCTGGCCGCGGCAGCGAGCGAGACCCGGCCACTGGTGCTGGTGGGCGCCAAGCTCGCGGCCACCGCCCTGCGGATGCCTGCCGTCGCGGCGCGCTGCCCGGGGGCACTGGCGGCGGATGATCTGGGGCCGGTGCTGACCGGCCTGGCGCAGACCCTGGCCGGCCTGAATGCACCCGGCGGGCGGCTGGACGTGCTCTGCCACGAGCCGCAGCAGCACGAGGTGCGCCGGGTGGCGGTGCTGCCGCCGCCAACGGGCGCGACAAGCTCCGCTGCCGCACCGCGCCTGCAACTGCCGGCGCCGCAGTTCGAGGCGGCGCTGCTGGAGCAGTACCTGTTCGCGGTGTTCAACGGCCTGCTGATCGGCTCATTGCTGGTCGAGAACCAGCAGCGCATCGCCCACCTGCAGGCCGCCCTGCAGCGGCTCGACGACCGCTGCGAGGGGCTGCGCCAGCGCCAGCGCCACGCGCGCCAGGAGCAGATCATCGAGGAAGTGGAGGTGGCGCTTTCGGTCTCCGAGGCATCGCCGAGCGGCGCCGGAGAGCCCTAGTCTTGCACCGCCATTACGCATTCCGCTCCCGGGGTCGGCGGGTCTGCCGGTGGCCGTGAATTTCCTGCTAGGCTCCGCTTTCCCGAATCTTCCCACCGACGAGAGACCTGCACATGAAGTTGATCCCGTTCGGCGTCGCCCTGCTGTCCGGCGCCTGCGTACTGCTGCAACCCGCGCTGGCCGCGGCCGCCGATCTTCAGGTTCCCGCGGGGGCCACCCGAGTCATGGAGCCAAAACAGACAAGGGAGCACTTTGCAACCTGGAAGCTTGGAGACGGTGCCACCCTGGTACTGCCCGAGAACGCAGAGGATTGGCATTGGGAGGTGGAGCGTGCCGAAATCGGCACCGGCGTCCGCATCCTTGGCGCCGGTGCCGCCGGCGAGGTGGGCGGAGACGGGGCTGACAGCATCGGGCAGGCCAGCAGCTGTGCCGACGGCGCGGCCGGCCGGCCTGGTACCGATGGTGATGATGGCGGCGATGGCGCCAACCTGGATCTGCGCATGGGTATCGCCGCTCTGGGCTCCCTGACGATCGAAGTTCCCGGTGGCGATGGCGGCGACGGTGGTGACGCTGGTCGCGGACAGGATGGTGGCGACGCCAGAAAATGCCCAGGGGGCGACGGCGGCGCCGGCGGGCGCGGCGGCGCGGGCGGTGACGCCGGTGACGGCGGAGACGTCCGTATTCGCTACTACCGACATTCCGCTGCGGCAGCGCCGGTGGATCCGGGCGCCGTCATCGATATCGTTGCCGGGCCCGGCACTCCGGGCAAGGGCGGTCGCGGTGGCGTCGGCGGCAACGGCGGCGAGGGGGGGTATGTCCAGATGCGCACCCTGACCGGCGCCCGGAAGTGGGTTTCCGGCGGCGATCAGGGGCGAGCCGGTGATCCCGGAGCGAACGGCGAGCCCGGCAGCGAAGGCCGCGCGCTCATCGAATCGGATGTGGATCGGCGGCTCGACCGCTTGCTGGAGCGGGGAACCCCGCCGCCTGTGCCGGCCGAGCGCGACAGGCTGCAGGATCTGGAACGCGAACTGGACGCCATGCGCCAGAGACTGGAAGCACTCGAGCACGAAGACGGGCGTTGAGATCTCGGTGCGGGGAACCGGGCATGGCGCACATCTTTGGTGCGTCATGCCCATTGTGGGCGCGCCCGGAGCCCGGTGATCCCCGGCCGCAGCTGACGGAGGTCCTTTTGGGTGCCGGGCCGCCGTTGTGGCGGTCCGGCGCGGGTATCCGCGAGCCCAGATCTTCCATAACCTATTGATAGTTAATTTTTAATGTAAGGTTTATGCGGTCTGCCGGGCGCTGGGAAGAAATCCGCTTCGGCGGTGCAAGGGTGCGCAGGTGCCTTGAATTTCGACATCCCGCCGAGACTTCGTCAAAAATCCGTCATCTCTATCGCCCCTCTTTCCGATGTCCCGTCATTTCTGGCACGAGAAGTGCAGTGGATGTCAGTGCGAAAGCGCAGCGGAACCTACCGAGGGTTCCTTTCCAATGCACAAGAGGGAAAACCTATGTTGAGCAAGACTACCCATTTCATCCGCACGGGTGTTGCAGCGGCCGTGGTGGGCAGTGCCCTGGCAGCCGTCCCAGCGGCCCAGGCCGCCGGCGAACTGTCGGCATCTGCGTCCGTGGCCAACATGTACCTGTGGCGGGGCCTGGATCTGGGCGATGGCAGTGCCGCGGTTTCCGGCGATCTCACCTACAGTATCGGCGGCGCCTACGCCGGGATCTGGGTCAGCAGCGGTGACGACGCGCTTGGCAACGAATATGACCTTTACGTCGGCTATGGCGCGGAACTGGGCGATTTTTCCTTCGATATCAACCTGACCAACTATAACTACTCCGACAATGGCCTGGCCGGCAAGGGCTTTGATGTGTCCGATGACACCACCGGCGAGCTGAGCGAGATCATCACTACGGTTGGCTTCAAGGGCATCAGCCTGTCCTATTACGACAATATCGCCGGCGCTTCCGGTTACGAGTACTGGACGCTCAGCGGCGGTGTCGGCAAAGTCAGTCTGACCGCGGGCCTTCATGCTGCCGACGGCAGCAGTGGCAACGACATGACGCACGTCGACCTGTCCTACGCTTTCAACGACAACATCTCCTTCACTGCCAGCAAGGTGGTCGATCAGGATTTCGGCAAGAACGACGCGGGCGCCTTCGACGAAGATGTGAAATTCGTGGTCGCCTATTCGTTGCCCATCGAAATCTGAGCAAACAAACTCCTCCCCCCCCTTGGGCGCCGGTTTCCCCGGCGCTTTTTTTGTGCGCCCGGCACGGGCGCACTCCTGGAGGTGAAAGTCCTCCCGTGAGCTGGCCACAGCGAACGAAGTGAAGCGCAACTGCGGAAGGGTGACCGACCGTGGAGAGGAAGCGTGGAGCGTAAACCGTGAGCCGATGAACAAGAATCGGATATGAGGCACTGCCGAGCAGGGCGAGCGGGCCAAAAGCCGCGAAGCTCTTGTGGCCAAGGCGAGGGGGTGTAAATCCGGCGGTTGTGCGGTGAAGGAGTGTGCTCTTACCCGGGGAGATCTCGCCTTATGCCTGAAAGGGCGACGTGGCAACACGGAGCGAGAAGTCAGCAGAGGTCATAGTAGCCGCTAGCTCAGGGCGAAGGGCCGAACGAGAAGGAGCGTCGAACGCCTTGTCGATGAGCACTGTAACGCATCAGATGCCCGCATCCGCGGGGCGGGTCGCAACACGGGAAGGTGAAGCCTTGCCGGGCGCGATCAGTGATGAAACAGGGCTCCCGCGACAGGAACCGGAGGGCGCAGGGCGAAACCTGCTTGAGCAGGCATTCGCACGAGAGAACATGCAACGGGCATGGAAGCGCGTGAAGGCCAACAAGGGAACGGCAGGTGTCGATGGGCTGGACATTGCCCAGACCGCTGAACACCTGCGATGGGCGTGGTCGGAGCTTCGCCAGCAACTGCTGAGCGGCTCCTATCAACCACAACCCGTTCGTCGGGTAGTCATCCCGAAACCGGACGGCAGTGAGCGGGAACTGGGTATCCCCACCGTCACCGACCGTCTGATCCAACAGGCACTGCTGCAAGTGCTGCAACCTCTGATTGATCCCACCTTCAGCGAGCACAGCTACGGCTGTCTCTTATACACATCTCCGAGCCCACGAGACTAGGCATGATCTCGT
>CAJXRS010000168.1 GCA_913060555.1 uncultured Gammaproteobacteria bacterium
GGGCTCGGAGATGTGTATAAGAGACAGATGGGTTTGTCCTTAGCTGTAACTTAACAGTTTCGCGCCCTCAGGGTGCGAGAAATGTGGCGTGGCGTTGAATTCATGCAGTGAAAAACTGTCTCCCGAAAACATGAACCGGGTGATGGAAGTGTTCTTGACCTGCAGGTTCAGGTTCATCATCTGCCGTTTTGGCGCGCCCAGCGCGGCGGCGGTCAACTGCCCGATGACCCCGCCCGACGAAACAACCAACACCCGTTTGGCATCCGTGTCCGTGGCAAAGGTGCGCGCCGCATCGACCCGAGCGATAAAGTTGCCCCATGTTTCGGACGCCCCGGCAAAGGCATCGTCCTGCCATTCAAACACTGTCTCGCGCAGGGCGCGAAAATGTGTCTTGCGATCGCCAATCACCATTTCCGGCACCTGTCCGTCATAGCGCGCATGCAGCAGATCGTGGAAATCGTATTCGTTGAAACCGGCATGCTCTTCGGGCGCAGAGGCGAACCCCATTGAGGTCAGCGTGTCTTTTTGCCGGGTCAGCGTCCCGGTGACCAGACGGTCCGGCACCCAATCCAGTTCGCGCAGCACCCGGCCGCGCGCGAGCCGCGCCTGCATGGCCGGCTCCAGGCGCGCGCCGAAGCGGGTGAACAGTTCCAGCTCCTGGAACTGCAGGTATTCGAGCTTGATGCTGCCGGCGGCCGCGCGGATGCGCGGGTGTTGCGCCTTGCCGCCGATGCGCGACACCGACAGCGCGATGTCGATGGCCGGCCGAAAGCCGCCGGCGAACAGCTCGGCATCGAGGTAGATCTGGCCGTCGGTGATCGAGATCAGGTTGGTCGGGATGTAGGCGGCGATCTCGCCCTGCTGGGTCTCGACGATGGGCAGCGCGGTCATGCTGCCGCCGCCGGCGTCGGCCGCCAGGTGCGTGGCCCGCTCCAGCAGCCGCGCGTGCAGGTAGAAGATGTCGCCCGGATAGGCCTCGCGCCCCGGCGGGCGGCGCAGCAGCAGCGACAGCTCGCGGTAGGCGCGGGCGTGGGCGCTGAGGTCGTCGTACACCACCAGGGTGTCGTGGCCGGCGTGCATCCAGGCTTCGGCCAGGGTGCAGCCGGCGAAGGGCGCCAGGTATTGCAGACCCGGCAGGGCGCTGGCCTCGCCCACCACCACTGTGGTGTAGGCCAGCGCCCCCTGGTCGCGCAGCAGTTCCAGCGTGCCGACCACCGCCGAGCGCTTCTGGCCGACCAGCACGTACACGCAGCGCACGCCGCTGTCCTTTTGATTCAGCACCGCGTCCAGTGCCAGGGCACTGCGGCCGGTGCCCTCGTCGCCGATGATGAGCTGACGCTGACCGCGGCCGATGGGCAGCATGGTGTCGATGATCTTGCTGCCGGTGAGCAGGGGCTCGGTGACGAAATCGCGCTCCAGCAGCGACGGCGCCGGTGACTCCAGCGGCCGGCGCTGGCTGGCCTGCGGCGGCGCGTCGCCGTCCAGCGGCCGGCCCAGCGGATCCACCACCCGGCCGAGCAGGCCATCGCCGACCGGCACGTCCAGCACGCGGCCGCCGAGAGCCGCCCGAGTGCCGGCAGCGAGTCCGCCGGTCTGGTGCAGCAGCACGGCGCCCAGGCGCGCGTCGCTCAGCTGAAAGACCTGCCCCAGGCTGCCATCCTCGAAGCGCAGCAGCTCGTCCATGGCCGCCGACGGCAGGCCCCCCACCCAGGCGATGCCGTCGCCCACCGACTGCACCACCCCGAGCTCACGCGCCCGCAGGCCGGGCCGGTAGTCCGCCAGCCAGCCGCGGGCGCGGGCCAGGGGCGAGGCCAGGGCAGCGTCCTCAGTCATCGGTCGGCGCCAGTTCGGTAAACGCCTGCAGCTCGTCCTGCAGGTTGGCGCCGAGTTGCCAGGCGCCGATCTGCAGGCGCACCCCGGCCAGCAGCACGGGATCCTCGGCATAGCTCATCGCCGGTGCGCTGCCGCCGGTCAGCGCCGCCAGCGCCTGGGCCAGTTCGGCCCGCTGCGCGTCATCGAGCGGGTAGGCGCTGGTCACCTGCAGCGGCGCCGCGGCGCTGCCCAACGCCTCGCCCAGCGCCGCCCGGCGTTGGGCTGGCAGGGCACCGACTTCCGCCACCAGCAACCGCACCAGCCGCGCCTGCACGTCCGGCCCGGCGGCGGCGCCGAGCAGGCGGGCGGCAAAGCGCCCGGCCAGGGTCAACGCGGCAGTCTCGGCCGCCTCGCGGGCCTGCTCGGCCTGCCGGCTGGCGAGTGTCTCCTCGCGCCGGCGGCGGTCGGCCAGTTCCGCCTCCAGCGCCTGCAGGCGGCGCTGACGCTCGCGCTCGAGTTCCTCGTCCAGCTCGCGGCGCGCCTGGGTACGTTCGCCGGCCCAATCCTCCAGGCGGCGGTCGTACTCAGCCTTGCGCTGCTCGGCCTCGGCTTGCTGGGCCTCGGCGGCGCGCGCTTGGTCGGCGATCTCGTCACGGCGGCGCTGGATCATCGCCAGCACCGGCCGGTACAGCAGCCGGTGCAGCAGCCACACCAGCACCAGAAAGTTGACGATCTCGAAGCCGAAGGTCAGCCAGTTGAATTCCATGTCAGCCTCATAAGTCTATGAATCAATGCACGTCCTGTGCATTGATTCTGTCGCAAGTCCGGTACACGCCCGGACTTGCTCCCACGGATCGAGCACTGGCGTGCTCGATCCACGACCGGCCATCCCTGGCCGGCAGAGAGCTTGAAAAACTCACCAGCTCTCACGTCAGGTAGGCCAGCAGCGGGTTGCGGAACAGCACGATGAGGATGATCACCAGGCAATAGATGGCCAGCGATTCGATCATCGCCAGGCCGATGAACAGCAGCCGCGAGATGGCCGGTTCGGCCTCCGGCTGGCGGGCGATGGCATCCAGCGCCTGGCTGATGGCGCGGCCCATGGCCAGCGCCGGCAGCATCACCCCCAGCGCGATGCCGAGCACCGCCACCACCGTGCTGACGATCACCAGCCAACTCATGTCGGACATTTCTCTACCCTCCTTCGCCGTGGGTTTGCTCATGCGCCTGCATGCCGCTGGCGATGTACACCAGTGCCAGCATGCCGAAAATATAGGCCTGCACCACGGCCTCGATGACGTGCAGCAGCAGGATCGGCACCGGCACCAGCAGGCCGGCCACGGTCAACACCAGCAGCGCGGTGAGTTCCAGGCTCATGATGTTGCCGAACAGGCGCACCGCCAGCGCCAGGGTGCGGGTGAACTCGCTGACCAGGTGAAACGGCAGCATCAGCGGGCTCGGCTGCAGGTAATGGCGCAGGTAGGCGCGCCAGCCGCTGGCGCGGATGCCGAACCAGTGCACCGAGAAAAACACCAGCACCGCCAGCGCGGCAGTGACGGACAGGTCCCGGGTGGGCGACTCCAGTCCCGGCACCAGGCCGACCAGGTTGGCGCACAGCAAAAACACCCACAGCGTCGCCACGAAGGGCAACACCCGCGGCGCCTGATCCTCGACCAGCACCCGCACCGCCGACTCGGCGGCGCCGACCAGCCCCTCGACCGCGGTCTGCCAGGGGCCCGGCGCGGCGCGCAGACGCAGCCCCAGCAGCGCCGCCAGCCCCACCAGCAGCAGACTCACGGCGAGGCTGCCGAACAGGGATTCGGACAGCCACAGCGGCCCCAGGTCTACACCCGGCATGCCCAGCAGATCGTTGCCGTCCATCGCCATCAATCTCGCAGCATCAGGTACAGGTTGATCGCCCCCACCAACACGCCGAGCAGCAGCAGGCTGAGGGTCCAGGATTGCGAATAACCGGGCAGGCGCTCGTCCAGCCAGCGGCCGAGGTAAGCCCCCGCCACCATCGGCAGCACCATCACCAGCCCCAGCGTGCCCAGAAAGCGCACCTGGGCCAGCACGCTGCGCTTGCGGCG
>CAJXRS010000169.1 GCA_913060555.1 uncultured Gammaproteobacteria bacterium
CGAGATCATGCCTAGTCTCGTGGGCTCGGAGATGTGTATAAGAGACAGGCATCGCCAAGCGGGCCGAAGGCCTGCGCGGGGACATCGCCGACCTCGACAACCGCGAGCGTGAGGAGGATTTCGACTTCCGCAACGGGCGCAACGAGCACGCCGCCTTGTCCGAGGAGATCGATAGTCTTGCGCGGCGCAGGAGCAACATCGATACCGCCCAGGTGCGCATCCGCGATGCGCTGTGTGCGGCGCTGGGCATCGACGAGGATGACCTGTCCTTCGCCGGCGAACTGATCCAGGTGCGCGACGACGAACGCGAGTGGGAAGGTGCCGCCGAGCGGCTGCTGCGCGGCTTCGGCCTCGCGCTGCTGGTGCCGGACGCGCACTACAAGGTGGTTGCGGACTGGGTGGAGCGCCAGCACCTGGGCGCCCGGCTGGTGTACTTCCATGTGCGGTCAAGGAAGGCAGTGCCGGGCATGAGCCTGCATCCGCAGTCGCTGGTGCGCAAGCTCGTCATCAAGCCGGATTCTCCGCACTACGAGTGGCTGGAACAGGAGCTTCGCCAGCGCTTCGACGTGGCCTGCTGCGACACTGGCGAGCAGTTTCGACGCGAGGCGCGCGCCATCACCCGCGCCGGTCAGATCAAGGCCCCGAGCGGTCGCCACGAGAAGGACGATCGCCACCGCATCGACGACCGCAGCCGCTACGTGCTCGGCTGGAGCAATGCCGACAAGCTGCGTGCGTTGCGCGATCAGCGGCAGCGCCTGGAGGAAAAGCTGGCCACTTTGGGGCAACGCATCGGCGAGATTCAGCAGGCGCGCAAGGAACTGCGGGGCCGGCTGGAGACGCTGGCACGGCTGGAGGAGTTCACGCGCTTTGCCGACATCGACTGGATGAACCTGGCCCGTCAGATCGCCGCACTCACCGAGGAGCGTGCCCGACTCGAAGCCGCATCGGACACCCTGCAAGAGCTGGGGCGCCAGCTGAAGGCCGTGCAGGATCGGCTCGGCGAGACCGAAAGCAAGCGTGGTGAGGCGCTGGGCAGGCGTGGTGAGGTCAAGAGCAAACGGGAAGAAGCGCAGGAACTGCGCGATCAGGCCAATGCCGCATGGAACGCCACACCGCTGGACGAGGCGCAAGTCGGGCGCCTTGACCGGTGGCGTGCCGAAGCGCTCGGCGAGCATCAGCTATCCGTGGAGTCCTGCGACAACCGCGAGCAGGAGCTGCGCAAGTGGCTGCAGGAACGCATCGATGCGGAGGATCTCCGGCTCAAGCGGCTGAACGACCGGATCATCAAAGCGATGGCAGCCTTCAAGGAGGAATTCAAGGCCGAAACCGTCGAGATGGACGTGAGCCTGGCGGCGCTGCCAGAGTACGAGCGCATGCTCGCCGGCCTCAAGGGCGACGATCTGCCGCGTTTCGAGTCGCGCTTCAAGGAGCTGCTCAACGTCAACACCATCAACGAGATCGCCAACTTCAACGCCCAGCTCGCCCGCGAGCGCGAGACGATCAGGGAGCGCGTCGACTTCATCAACCAGTCACTCGAAGCGATCGACTACAACCCGGGCCGCTACATCAAGCTGGTGGCGCAGCCCAGCCCGGATGCGGAGATCCGCGACTTTCAGCAGGACCTGCGCGCGTGCACCGAGGGAGCGCTGACGGGCTCGGCGGACGAACAATATTCGGAAGCCAAGTTCCTGCAGGTCAAGGCCATCATCGACCGCTTCCGGGGCCGCGAAGGGCTGGCGGATGCCGACCGGCGCTGGACCGCCAAGGTCACCGACGTGCGCAACGGGTTTCTGTTTTCGGCCAGCGAGCGTTGGCGCGCCGACGGTGCCGAGCACGAGCACTACTCGGACTCGGGCGGCAAGTCCGGCGGCCAGAAGGAGAAGCTGGCCTATACCGTGCTGGCCGCGAGCCTGGCCTACCAGTTCGGCTTGGAGTGGGGCGCCGTGCGTTCGCGGTCGTTTCGCTTCGTGGTCATCGACGAGGCCTTCGGGCGTGGATCGGACGAGTCGGCGCAATACGCCTTGCGCCTGTTCCAGCAGATCAATCTGCAACTGCTGATCGTCACGCCGCTGCAGAAGATCCACATCATCGAGCCATTCGTGGCCAGCGTCGGCTTCGTGCACAACGAGGGCGGGCAGGACTCGCGGCTGCGCTGCCTGTCGATCGAGGAGTATCGGGCGCAAAAGGCCGAAGCCAGCGCCGAAAAACGGCTGGCGGAAGGCGCCCCGGCGCCGTGAGCTGGACCACGCCTGCCGACCTGCGCGCCCAGGTCCAACGCCTGTGGGATCGCGGCGAGCTGCTGCGGGCGGCAGTCACGGACGCCGCCTCGAAGCCCTTGCGCCTGAACCTGAAGACTCCCAGCGCGACGGACCTGTCCGACCGCTTCGACGCCGTGCGTGACTGGGTGCGTAGCATCGCCGGCACCCCGCAGGTTCGGATCGAGTGGCGGCAGTGGAATCATCGGGTCCAGGGCACGCAGCGGCTTCCCGCTGCGGTCTGGCTCGACAGCCTGCAGGACGCCTTGGCCTTCATCGGCAAGCTGCGCCAGGCGCAACGCTTCGAGGCGCTGTGGCAACAGACGGCCGCCACCCAGCCAGCCCTGCTGGCGTGGCTGTCCCGGCGGCCGACCCAGGCGCTGGAGCTCGCCGACCGCTGGGAGCGTCTCGTAGCCGTCGTCGCCTGGCTGCAGGCCCATCCTCGCCCGGGCGTGTACCTGCGCCAGGTGGACGCGCCCGGGGTGGACAGCAAGTTCATCGAGGCCCACCGAGGCGTGCTCGCCGAGCTGCTGGACCTGGCCCTGCCGCCGCAGGTCGTTGAGAAGGAAGCCAGCGGCGTCGCGCAGTTCACGCGCCGCTTCGGCTTCCTGGACAAACCGGTGCGGATTCGCTTTCGCCTGCTCGACCCGGTGCTGCCCAGCCTGCCGGGCTGCGGCGGTCTGCCGGACATCACTCTGGATGCGACGAGCTTCGCCGCGCTCTCGCTACCCGTCGAGCGCGTCTTCATCACCGAGAACGAGACCAACTTCCTCGCCTTTCCGGAAGCTGCGGGAGCCGTCGTCGTGTTCGGCGCCGGCTACGGCTGGGAGGCGCTGGCCCGCGCTGACTGGATGCATCGGTGTCAGTTGCACTACTGGGGCGACATCGACACCCACGGATTCGCCATCCTCGACCGATTGCGTGGCCACTTTCCGCACGCGGCGTCCTTCCTCATGGATCGGCAGACGCTGCTCGCCCATCGTGCACACTGGGGCGAGGAGGACGATCCTGCGCGCCACGAGTTGTTTCGCCTCACCCGAGAAGAGGCGGCGGTGTATGACGAGCTGCGATTTGATCGCCTTCAGCCCCGGCTGCGGCTGGAGCAGGAGCGCATCGGTTTCGGCTGCTTGAACGAGCGGTTGCACGGATTGTTGTGATGACATCGATAAAGGACCAACTTCAGTTTTGTCCGATCGCGGCAGCCCGGCCATGCGCTACTCATCTCGCATCAAACCCATCAGCTACCTCAAGGCCAATGCCGCCGAGGGGCTCACCCAGCTTGCCGAACGGCGCGAGCCCCTGGTCATAGCCCAGAACGGCGAGGCCAGGGCCGTGCTGCAGGACGTCGCGTCTTACGAACAAACCCAGGGCACGCCGGCCCTGCTCAAGATCCTGGCGCTCGGTCAGCAGGACGTCGAGGCCGGCCGGGTCCAGCCGGCGGCCGAGGTAGGTTGCGCGCCTCCGGGCCAGGCACGCCAGCACCCGATGACGCGGCGGCCCACCCGCGTTCCGCCCCTGTCTGCCGCCACCCCGCCGGCCTCAGCCATCGCCGACGATGCGGCCGTCGACCAGATGGATCACGC
>CAJXRS010000170.1 GCA_913060555.1 uncultured Gammaproteobacteria bacterium
CCTCTCTATTCGTCGGCAGCGTCAGATGTGTATAAGAGACAGCCGTGCCAGCCTGTTTGCCTCCGGCCTGCTGCTGACGCTGCTGGTGCTGCTGTTGGCCTGGCTTGCCATTCGGGTCACACGCGGTGCCCACCATGGCTGATCGCGCCTTTACGCTGGCGATCTGGGGTGCGGCGGCGTTGGTGGCGTCTGCCTTTCTGTGGTTGCTGGGTGACCTGGTGTGGCACGGCATGGCGCACCTCTCCTGGTCGTTTCTGGTGTCCGCACCGGTGAGCGCGGGCCGGGAGGGCGGCATTGCGCCCATCCTGGTGTCGACGCTGCTGATTCTGGCCGTGGCACTCGCGGCCGCGATTCCGCTGGGGCTGGGCGCAGCGGTGTGGCTGGCCGAATACACCCGACGCGGCGATGCCCTGGGGCAGGGCGTGCGCCTGAGCCTCGACGTGCTGGCGGGGGTGCCGTCGATCGTGTTCGGCCTGTTCGGCAACGCCTTCTTCAGCGTATTCCTGGGGCTGGGGTTCTCGATTCTCTCGGGCGGTTTGACGCTGGCCTGCATGATACTGCCCATCTTCATCCGCACCAGCGAGGCCGGCATCTCCGCCGTCAATGACGCTTGGCGCCACGGCGCGCACGCGCTGGGCATGACGCGCGCTGCCGCACTCTGGCATATCCTGTTGCCCTCCGCCGCGCCGGCCATCGCCGCCGGGCTCATGCTTGGCATTGGCCGTGCCACAGCGGAGACCGCGGCGCTGATCTTCACCAGCGGCTATGTGGATCGCATGCCGGAATCCTTGTCCGATTCCGGCCGTGCCCTGGCTGTGCATATCTACGAACTGTCGATGAACGTCACTGGCGGTGACAGTGCGGCCTATGCCTCGGCGCTGGTGCTGATCGTACTGATCGTGGCCATCAATGCCGGGGCACTCACCCTTTCCGACCGCTGGCTGGCCCGGAGGATCACGTTATCATGACCAACCCCGAATACGAGTTGCCCGCCACGTACACCGTGGGCGAGGTCGAAGCCGGCCCGCCCTGCTGCGAACCTGTGCCCCATCTGAGCATCGCGAACCTTTCGGTCGCCTACGGGAGCACCCTGGTGCTCGACAAGGTGTCACTCGACATTTATCAGGGCTGTATCACGGCGCTGATCGGCCCTTCCGGCTGCGGCAAGACCAGTTTTCTGTCCGCCCTCAATCGGCTCACCGATCTGATTCCGGGCGCGCAGGTCAGTGGCCGCATCCAGTTCGAAAACAGCGAGCTACTCGATCCGCAGCTCGATGTGCTGGCACTGCGCCGCCGCATCGGAATGATCTTCCAGAAGCCGAACCCGTTTCCGCTCTCCATCCGCCGCAATCTGGAGTTGCCACTGCGCGAACACGGCGTGCGCCGCCGCAAGGTGTTGGAGGAAAGAATCGAGACCGTGCTGCGTGACGTGGGACTCTGGGACGAGGTGCGCGACCGGCTCGACAAGCCTGCGCTGGCGCTCTCGGGCGGCCAACAGCAGCGGCTGTGCATCGCCCGCGCCCTGGTGTTGGAGCCATCGGTGTTGCTCATGGACGAACCCTGCAGCGCACTTGATCCGATTGCCTCCGGCGTGGTCGAGGAGCTGATTCAGCGGCTGCGCGGCCGCTACACCGTGGTTATCGTCACGCACAATCTTTCCCAGGCGCGGCGCATTGCCAATTACGCGGCCTTCTTCTGGATGCAGGAGAGTGTCGGCAAACTGATCGAATTCGGGCACTGTCAGCCGCTGTTCGAAGCGCCTGTTGATCCACTGACCCTGGCCTATGTTTCCGGACTGCGCGGATGATGGACCCTGGGGCGCCCTCCAGACAGCAGCTGGTCGCCATGGGACGAATTTCCGGCCGTCTTCTCGTTAAGTACGGCTGAATTGATGAACACGCCAATGACCGATGAACCAAAGGACATGCCATGCACGCCACATTGCCACTCCTGAAGCAAACGGACTTCCCCGCCATTCGGCGCGGCCCGGTGACCACGCTACAGGTCAATCTCGGCTATCGCTGCAACCAGAGCTGTCTGCATTGCCATGTCAATGCCGGTCCCACGCGCACGGAAGCCATGACCCAGGAAACGGTGGACATCGTCATCGCCTACCTGCGCAGCAGTGCTATCACCACGCTGGACATCACCGGCGGCGCGCCGGAGCTGCACGCGCCCTTCCGTGGCCTGGTGCAAGAAGCCCGAGCACTCGGCGTGCACGTGATAGATCGCTGCAACCTGACCATCCTCAGTGAAGCCGGGCAGGAGGATCTGGCGGCTTTTCTGGCCGATCATCGGGTCGAGGTGATTGCCTCATTGCCCTGCTATATGGAAGAGAACGTGGATGGCCAGCGGGGCACGGGCGTCTATGCGCGGAGCATCGAGGGACTGAAGCAACTCAACGCTCTGGGTTACGGAACAGAGGGCAGCGGACTCGTACTGAATCTGGTGTACAACCCGACCGGTCCGTTTCTGCCGCCGCCCCAGGCACAATTGGAGGCCGAGTACAAAGATGAACTGGGCAAGCAGGGGATCGTCTTCAACCAGCTGCTGACCCTGGCCAACATGCCCATCGAACGCTTCGGCAGCACCCTGATCTCGAGAAACCAATTCGCGGACTACATGACGTTGCTCAGGACCGCTCACCAGGATGCCAACCTGGAACAGGTCATGTGCCGGTCGCTGATCAGCGTCGACTGGCAGGGCTATGTCTACGATTGCGATTTCAATCAGATGCTCGGCCTGCCCCTGCCCCTGCGCGGCAAACCGCGACCCCATTTGCGGGACTTGTTGCAAACCGATCTGGATGGCAATCCCATCGCCGTCGCCGATCACTGTTACGGCTGCACCGCCGGTCAGGGCAGCAGTTGCAGCGGTGCTTTACGTTGAGAGGTATTCGTTATGCTGACTGAAGTCAAGAAACGCTATTCCGAAGGCGCGCAGACGGTACAGCCGGATCTGTGCTGCCCAGTCGACTACGATCGGGCACTGCTCGATATCCTGCCGCAGGAGATCATCGACAAGGACTATGGCTGCGGCGATCCCTCACGCTATGTGCGCGAAGGCGACGTGGTGCTCGATCTGGGTTCCGGCGGGGGCAAGATCTGTTACCTGGCGGCGCAGCTCGTGGGCGGGCGCGGGCGAGTGATCGGCGTCGACATGAACGACGACATGCTGGCGCTGGCGCGCAAGTACCAGGCCGAAATGGCGACCAGGCTCGACGGTGACCGCGTGGTGTTCCACAAGGGTTACATCCAGGATCTGGCCCTGGACGTGACGGCCATGGAGCAGTTCCTGAAGCAGCACCCGGTATCGAGCGCCGCAGACCTGGAGCGCTT
The DNA here is from genome assembly GCA_913060555.1 of uncultured Gammaproteobacteria bacterium. Lineage (GTDB taxonomy): Bacteria > Pseudomonadota > Gammaproteobacteria > Pseudomonadales > Porticoccaceae > JAGPUQ01. The sequence continues at coordinate 3,339 of CAJXRS010000170.1, forward strand.
GCAACAGTGGCAGGTCGAGCAGCGCCGCACGGCGCCGCTGATCGCGGATAACAGTGTGGATCTGGTCATTTCCAATTGCGTATTGAACCTGGTGGACGATGCGCAGAAGACCCAGTTGCTACGCGAGATCCACCGCGTGCTGAAACCGGGTGGTCGGGTCGCCATCTCCGACATCGTCAGCGATGAGCCGGTGCCCGAGCCTCTCAAACAGGATGGCGAACTGTGGAGTGGCTGTATCGCCGGGGCCTTTCAGGAAGAAGCCTTTCTCGAGGCCTTCAAGGCGGCGGGTTTCCTCGCCGTGGGCTATGACCAATGGGAAGCGTCGCCCTGGCGGGTGATCGAGGGGATCGAGTTTCGCTCGGCGACCTTGACCGCGATCAAGGGCGAGGATACCCCCTGCCTGGACTACGGCCATGCCGTGATTTATCGCGGGCCCTATGCCGTGTCTCTTATACACATCTGACGCTGCCGACGAATAGAGAGGTGTAGATCTCGGTG
>CAJXRS010000171.1 GCA_913060555.1 uncultured Gammaproteobacteria bacterium
TCTACACCTCTCTATTCGTCGGCAGCGTCAGATGTGTATAAGAGACAGGCACCAGCGCGCGGGCGATCATCAACCGCCGTTTCATACCACCGGACAGCATGCGTGCCCGGGCCTCGCGTTTTTCCCACAGCCCCAGCAGGCGCAGGTACTTCTCGCTCCGCGACAGTGCCAGGCGCCGCGGCAGGCCGTAATAGCCGGCCTGGGTCACCAGGATGTCGACGACCTTCTCGAACTGCTGAAAATTGAACTCCTGGGGCACCAGACCCAGCTCCTGCCGGGCCTGGGAAAAGTTCCTGTCGATATCGGTCCCGAAGATGCGCACGCTGCCACCGGTCTTGCGCACCAGTGAGCAGATGATGCCGATGGTCGTGGATTTGCCAGCCCCATTGGGGCCCAGGAGCGCGAAGAACTCCCCTTCGGCCACTTCCAGGTCGATGCCGCGCAGCGCCTCCAGACCATTGTCGTAGACTTTGGTCAGCGACTGAATCGACAGGGCACTGGTCTGTTGGGAAGAAATGATGTTCACCGGATTGCGACGGTTCGCTGATCGAATGCTTCGGGCCGGGAGTGACGGGCGCAGCCGGCGGCCGCGGCTACGCAAAAGGGCTCAAAACCCGGCGGATTTTGAGCCCTTGCAAATTGGAGCGGGAAACCGGGCTCGAACCGGCGACCTCAACCTTGGCAAGGTTGCGCTCTACCAACTGAGCTATTCCCGCCTTGACCGCACTCTCGAATTCGCTGCGCTGGCGTCCCGTAGGGGAGTCGAACCCCTGTTACCGCCGTGAAAGGGCGGTGTCCTAGGCCTCTAGACGAACGGGACTCTGTGCTCACGACAGTCGCGCATTCTAGAGACCGCCCCTCTGGAGTGTCAAGCACTAGCCTCCTCCATATCAACCCAAAGCGGTAAGGTTCCCTGCATCCAAAGTAGCAGTATCCCCTTGGCGATGATGCGCGGGGAAACGCGGTGTGACGCAGGGATTGTGTACGTTGAGCGATCAAGGCTTGGATCGGGTAAGTCCAAGGCCCTGGATTTTCTCGGGCGGGTCAGCCTCATCACTATCACTGCTCCCACCAAGAGATCACCAGCGCTGCGCAATCTGATAACAGCGGCCGAGCGGATTGGCCCCCACCCGCCGGACTATCGGGTCGCCGCGCAATCGAACTCATGCGCTAACGCTCAACCCAGCCGAAAGCCACTATAACCCGCCGCGGCGATCTCGTCACAGCGCTGGCGGTACCTGTCGGTGCCGCCGGCATAGAGCAGGAAGGTCCGTTTCTTGCCGGGGGTGTTGGCACCCATGAACCAGGAGTCGGCCTTCGACAGCAGCGAGTTCTTGACGGTATCGTAGACATGCTCGGTCCACGCCAGCTCGGCTTCCCGGGTCGCCTCGATGCGTCCGTGGCCGTGGTCGCGCAGGTAGGTCAGGCAATCGCTGACCCACTCGACATTCTGCTCGCTGCACCTGGGAATGTTGCAGAAGGTGGCGCCATTGTGCGGGCCGACCAGTGTGAACAGGTTGGGAAAACCCGCCACCTGGATACCGAGGTAGGTCTCCGGACCGCCCTCCCACTTGTCGACCAGCTTCTGGCCGCCGGTGCCGCAGATATCGATGCGCTTGAAGGCACCGGTGACGGCATCGAACCCGGTGGCATAGACAATGATGTCGAGCTCGTACTCCTGATCCGTGGTCTGGATTCCCTTGGGCGTGATCCGCTCGATGGGGGTGGTGCGCAGATCCACCAGTTCGACGTTATCCTGGTTATAGGTCTCGTAGTAGTTGGTTTCCATGGGCACACGCTTCATGCCGAAACCATGGTCCTTGGGAATCAGCACTTCGGCGACCTTCGGATCCCTGACCCGCTCGCGAATCTTGCGCGCAATGAAGTCGGTGATGATGGCATTGGCCCGTTCGTCGGTCATGGTGTCGTGAAAGTTGGCCAGCCAGATGCCGAAGCCCGGTTCACCGTACAGCTTCTCGAACAGCGCCTCGCGCTCTTGTTCGGAGACCTCGAAGATCGAGCGTCTGTCGAACTGGTGGAGGAACCCGGCGGAGGAGTCCCGGCAACGCTGAAACAGCTCCGGATAACGCGCCTTCAGTGCGGCCTGTTCAGCATCGGTGATCCGGGAATTGTTGAGCGGCGCACACCAGTTGGCGTCGAGCTGAAACACGGTCAGCTGGCCCGCGGTCTTGGCGACTTCCTGGATCACCTGGACCCCGGTGGCACCGGTGCCGATCACTCCCACCCGTTTACCGGTAAAGTCCACCGGCTGCTGCGGCCAGCGCGCGGTATGCCAGGATTGCCCCCGGAAGTCGTCGATGCCCTGGATGCGGGGCATCTGGGGCGCGGACAGAATGCCGATGGCGGTAATCAGGAAGCGCGCGCGCAGCTTTTCGCCGGCCTCGGTATCGATCTCCCAGAGGTTCCGATCGTCGTGGAAACGCGCCGCGGTGACCCGGGTGTTGAACTGAATGTCCTTGCGCAGGTCGAGCTTGTCAGCCACGAAGTTGAAGTAACGCTCGTTCTCCGGCTGACCAGAGAAGTGCTCGCCCCAGTTCCATTCCCGGAGAATTTCGTCCGAGAAGGAATAGGCGTAGGTGTAACTCTCGGAATCGAACCGCGCTCCAGGGTAGCGGTTCCAGTACCAGGTGCCGCCGACGCCGTCGCCCTCCTCGAGCACCCGGACTTTGAAGCCCAGCTGGCGCAGCTTGTGCAATTGATAGAGACCGGATACGCCGGCCCCGATGACTACGACTTCGTAATCGATGTCGCTCATGGTGTTGCCTCCACGAAGTTTGGCGTTGTAGTTGTTGTAATGAGACTACGCCGCGGCCGCGCTGTGTCGGTGCGGGTTCAGGTCGCCATGTAGCCACCGTCGACCGGCAGTGCGTGGCCGGTGATGTACGACGCGTGATCCGAACACAGGTAGACCGCCGCATCGGCGATCTCGCTGGGCTCGCCCAGCCGCTTGACCGGCTGTGCCGCGATCATGGCCTCGCCGATCTTGGGGCTCTCCTCGAATACCCGCATCAGCATGGGCGTGCGGATCGGCCCCGGGCAGACCGCATTGACGCGGATCTGCTTGGTCGCATAGTCGAGCGCGGCGGACTTGGTGAGGCCGATCACGGCGTGCTTGGCGGCCGAGTACTGGCCGAGGTTCTTGACCCCGATCAGGCCGGCGTCCGAGGCGGTGTTGACGATGGCGCCGCCCTTGCCCTGCTCCAGCATCTGGCGGATCTGGTACTTCATGCACAGCCATACGCCCAGCATATTGACCCTGTAGTTGAGCAGGAAATTCTCTTCGGTCGCATCGGCCAGCCTGGCGTATTCGCCTTCGACACCCGCGTTGTTGAAAGCACAGTGCAGGCCTCCGAAATTGACCACCGCCGCCTTTACCATGGCCTCGACCTGCTCGGCCTGGGAGACATCGCAGTTGACGAAAATCGCCTTGCCACCGGCCTTGGTGACGAGATCCGCGGTCTCCTCACCACCGGCCACATCGATGTCGGCCACCACCACGCTGGCGCCTTCGCGGGCGAAGATCTCGCACGCCGCGCGGCCGATGCCGCTGCCGCCCCCGGTAACCACCGCGACCTTGCCTTCGACGCTTCCGCTCATTGCTCTTCTCCTCTGATTGACGTAAGAAACCGTGTTGAATCAGCCGGCCCGGCCATCGGTCCGATGATCCGGCTCCAGGTAATCCGGATTGGTGATCCGCACCTTGTCGATCACCTGGTGGAGCGCGAAACC
>CAJXRS010000172.1 GCA_913060555.1 uncultured Gammaproteobacteria bacterium
TCGATCTTCGACTGCAAACTGATATCTTCCACATCGACTCCCAAATCAGGGTGGGCCTGGGTTTCGCCGACCTGGCGCTGGTGTTGATCCAGTTGGGCAAGGGGCTCACCCCGGTGCCCTTCGTGGCCACTGCGGTGCTCGCCGCCCGCACCCTGGCGCGCGCCGAGGATCCGGCGCTGGTCGATGAATACCTGTCGCGGCTGATTGCCGGCGACTGGCTGCCGGTGCTGGCCTGGCAGGAACAGCGCGCCGGTCTGGACACCGCCGCCGAGGCCGTGGTCTGTAAAGCTGACCGTTTGCACGGCCGCAAGATGTTCGTGCCCGACGCCGGCGGCGCGGACGCCTTCATCGTCTCCGTCGCCGAGGCCGGGGGTACCGCGCTCTATATGGTCGACCGGGATGCGCCCGGGCTTTCTCTGGAGTTCGAGCAGCGGGTGGATGGCGGCTTCTTCGCCCATCTCGATTTTGCCGACACGCCTGCGGGGCCCCGCATCGCCGGGCCCGAGCAGGGCGCTGCGCTGCTCGCGGAGGTGCTCGACGAGGGGCGCCTGGCGGCGAGCGCCGAGCTGCTCGGCGTGATGACCCGGGCGCTGGAGATCAGCGTCGACTACATCCAGCAGCGCGTCCAGTTCGACAAGCCCATCGGCAGCTTTCAGGCCATCCAGCACAAGACGGTCGATCTGTTCATCCTCAGCGAGATTTCGCGCTCGGTGGTGTTGCAGAGCGCGGCCCTGTTCGACAGTGAGACGGACGCCCGGCGGCGCGCCGTGGCGGCCAGCCAGGTCAAGGCACGCTGTGCCGACGCCGCCCTGAAGATCGGCAAGGATGCCATCCAGTTGCACGGCGGCATCGGTTATACCGACGAATGCAATATCGGGCTCTACCTCAAGAAAGCCATGTATCTGGGTTCCTGGCTGGGCAATGCCAGCGCGCACCGCGCACGCTATGCGGAGCTGACCCTGGGGGTGGCGCAATGATCGATATGCCCGACTACAACGCCATGGATGACGAGGAGTTCCGCCGCCTGGTGCACGATTGGATCGTCGCCAATTATCCCCAAGAGCTCCGCTTTCCGCCCGAGCGCATGCACTGGGAGCAGTGCGGTGATTGGTATCTGAAGCTGGCCGAGCAGGGCTGGCTGGCGCCGGGCTGGCCGCGGGAGCACGGCGGCATGGGGCTGGATGCCAACAAGCTGCTGATCTTCATGGACGTGTGCGAGTCCTATGGCGTCGGACGCACCCCGGACCAGGGCATGACCATGGTCGGCCCACTGCTCATCCAGCATGGCACCGAGGAGCAGAAAGCCCATTACCTGCCCAGGATCCTCGCCGGCGAGCACATCTGGTGCCAGGGCTACTCCGAGCCCGGCGCCGGCTCCGATCTCGCCAGCCTGCGCACCTCGGCGGTGCGTGACGGCGACCACTATGTGGTCAACGGCCACAAGATCTGGACCACCCTGGCAATGGACGCCAACATGATCTTCATGCTGGTGCGCACCCAGAACACCGGCAAGAAGCAGGAGGGCATCACCTTTCTGCTGGTGCCTCTGGACACGCCGGGCATCACGGTGCGGCCGATCGTCAATCTGGGCATGCACGATGAGTTCGCCGAGGTGTTCTTCGACGACGTGCGCGTGCCGGCGGCCAATGTGGTCGGCGGCGAGAACAACGGCTGGACCATCGCCAAGGCGCTGCTCGGCCACGAACGTATCTTCATCGGCAGCCCCAAATTCGCCACCCTGGCCATGTATCGGCTGAAGTCCCTGGCCGAGGCCGTGGGCCTGTTCGAGGATCCGCTGTTCGTGTCCCGCTACACGGCGCTCAAGCTCGATGTCGAGGACCTGGGCGCCGCCTATCGGCGCTTCGTGGCGGTGCTCAAGCGCGGCGGCCATATCGGTGCCGAGGTGTCCATGCTCAAGATCTGGAACACCGAGACCCAGCAGCGCATCACCGAACTGATGCTGGAGGCTGCCGGCGAGAGTGCCGGTGTCTGGGGCGGGGTGGATACGGCGGACGGCCTGGTGCGCCCGGCCGGCGAATTCATCGGTTCGCGGCCCACCACCATCTACGGCGGCAGCAACGAAGTACAGCGCAACATCCTCGCCAAGGCCGCCCTGAGGCTGCCCAGCTGATGGCTGCGCTGCCCGCGGATGATCACGGGTTTCGCCTGCAGGTGCGGGCCTGGCTGGAGGCCAATTTCCCGCACGAGCTGCGCTTCCCCACCCGGCGGCTCGATTTCCGCCGCTCCATGGACTGGCACCGCAAGCTGGCGGCCCAGGGCTGGGTGGCGCCAGGCTGGCCGCGGGAATACGGTGGCATGGGTCTCAGCGCCTACCAGCAGGTGATATTTTCCGAGGAACTGGATCGCGCCGGGATCGTGGTGATTCCCAATTTCGGCATCACCATGCTGGGCCCGCTGCTCATTCGCTTCGGCACCGAGCAGCAGAAAGCCTACTACCTGCCGCGCATCCTCTCCGGGGAGGATCTCTGGTGTCAGGGCTATTCGGAGCCCGGCGCCGGTTCCGATCTGGCCAGTCTGCGGACCAGCGCCGAACTCGATGGCGATCACTGGGTGGTCAACGGCCAGAAGATCTGGACCACCATGGCGCAGCAGGCCACACACATCTTTCTGCTGGTGCGCACCGACAGGACGGTCAAGAAGCAGCGGGGCATCAGTTTTCTGCTGGTGCCCATGGACAGCCCGGGGATCACCGTGCGGCCGATCGACAACATCGACGGCTACTCGGAATTCGCCGAAGTGTTCTTCGACGATGTCCGGGTGCCGCGCGATGCCATGGTCGGCGAGGTCAACCAGGGCTGGTCCATGGCCAAGGCGCTGCTCGGCTCCGAGCGCATCCTGCTGGGCAGTCCCAAGCTGGCCAAGTTCCCCCTGCAGCGGCTGGAGGCTCTCGCCCACACCCTGGGTCTGTTCGAAGATCCGGTGTTTCGCGACCGCTACGTGACCCTGGCCATGGAAGTCGAGGACATGGTCGCCCTCTATGTCCGCCTGCTGGAGGTGCTGCGCCGGGGTGAGTCCCTGGGCGAGGAAGTCTCGGTACTCAAACTGGCGGTCACCGAGCTGTTCCAGCGGGTCACCGACCTGTTGCTGGAGGCAGCCGGCGAGTACGGCGCCACCGACGCCGTACTCCAGTTGTCCGATGGCTCCACGCTCAAGCCGGTCAACCCCTATTATCTGTCGCGTCCCGCCACCATTTACGGTGGCAGCAGCGAGGTGCAGCGCAATATCCTCGCCAAGGCGCTGCTTCGGCTGCCCGGCTGACGCGGCTGCCGGCGACTGGGGGCACTGCCAGCGGGTTGTTCTTCACCGCCGGTGGGCTCGTTGCTGGGGCCCTGGAGCTCGGGCTGCTCTACGATGCCACCGACGGGTGTGCGGTCAGGTTGTACACCATGGCTGCGGTGGTGGCGGCAATGGCGTTGGGAGCTGTGTCGCTGGCGGGATTGGTGCGGCGGGAATAGTGGTGATCGCGGGCGGGAGGCCGCTCCTAGCTACCAAGCAGGGGTCAGCGGTGGTCGCCTACCATTACGGAACGGGCGTCGGCGGCCAGGGCAGCCACGTCGCTGCCGGTCAGGGATTTCAGAAACGCTACCAGC
>CAJXRS010000173.1 GCA_913060555.1 uncultured Gammaproteobacteria bacterium
CGGCGCAGGTCATCGAGGGCGTTGCTGTCTCAGCGGCTCCCGGGTGCGTGGCCGACAACCCCTATCTGGTGGCCGCGGCGGTGAAGGGAACCAACAACGTCAGCGAGGACACCCTGCTCAGCGCCGGCCTCACCCCGGATTCCCTGGTCAAGGGGCGCGATCTCGACGGCGACGGCGATCCGGATGAGCTGACCATACGGCTGGAAGTGATGGAGCTCAACGGCGCCTCTCCCGACCTCCCGGTGCCCATCACCACCTATGAGATTGCGCCCGGCATCCAGCCCGGGATGTGGGTCTTCGCGCCCAAGTCCTTTGGCATGTCGACCGAGAATTTCGAGTCCCTGAAGGCCAATCCGCTGCTCCGGGCGCCGAGCCCGGCGATCCGGGTGGAGGAGGGCGATCGCGTCACCCTGGTCCTGGAAAACAGCCATTACCTCCCTCACACCATTCATTTGCATGGCGTCGATCACCCGTTCTCCACGGATCACGCCATGCCCCACACCCAGGACATGGATCACCGCGGCCACGCCAGCCCGCAAGTCGCGTCCGGCAGCGATGGCGTGGCCGAGACCAGTGAGCTGCCGGCGCTGCCCGGCAAGGCGCTGGAGTATCGCTTCAGTCCCCGGGTTGCCGGCACCTTCTTCTATCACTGCCATGTGCAGGCCAACGCCCATATCCTCATGGGCATGCAGGGCATGTTCGTGGTGGAGGAGAACCGGCCGCACAACAGCGTCCAGTCGCTCAATATCGGCGCCGGCCAGGTGCGGCACTCCTCGGTGGCGGTCAGAGAGGGCTACGACCGCGAGTATGATCTGCACTATTTCGATCTGTTCAAGGAGCTGTCGCGCACGGTTCAGGACCGGGTCGACATGCGTCTTCGCCTCCAGCAACAGCACAGTTACTGGAATATCACCGAGGACAGCCCCAACTACTTCCTGCTCAACGGCCGCTCCTTTCCCTATACCCTGCAGGAGTCCCTGGTGGTGGTCGGGCCCGATGAGAAGATCAAGCTGCGGCTGCTCAACGGCGGATCCGGTGCGGTGGCCGTGCATACCCATGGTAACCGGCTGACGGTCACCCACCTGGACGGTATTCCGCTGCGCCCGGAAGCCAGATACATGCGCGATGTGGTCGATCTCGCCCCCGCTCAGCGGGTCGACGTGGAACTGGATACCACGGACGACGGCCTCCACAACTATGGCGAGGGCGTGTGGCTGATGCACGACCACCACGAGGCCGCGCAGACCACCGACGGCATCTATCCCGGCGGCAGCATCGGCCTGATCGCGTTCGAATCCTATCTCGACGACCGGGGCTTTCCGCGCGTTCACGGCAGTGACTGGCAAAAGTTTTTCACAGCCGACTATTACCGCAAGGCGGTACCTGTGTGGCTCGACTATGACCCGGGCGGGCTGTTCGCCGAGCCCGGTGCGCCGCTGCGGCCGCTGGTGCAGGCGGCCATGTTCGGAGCGGTCTGTGCGGTGTTCGTCTATCTGTTGCTGCTGCCCCTGAGGCGCAGGCGGAGAGCCTGATGGCTGGAACTGCGCTGCGCAGCCTTTGGCTACTGAGCGTATGCCTCCTGGCCCTGGAGAGTGCGGCTGTCGAGGAAGATGCCGGCAGTTCCGTCTCGAAACAGTCGGCGCCTTCTGAGGTTCGGACGGATCACTCGCAGATGGACCACGCCCAGATGGACCACTCCGGGCATGGCGGGCACGCCGGCCACCAGATGACCTTCGATGCCGCCGGCATGGTGATGAACACCAACAGTGACCGTTTGCCCCCGGGTTGTCCTGCCGTGCGCCGCGACTATGAATTCACCGTGCGCGCGGGCACCGGCTACGCAGCGCCTTTTCCCGGAAACGTGTTTGGCATGAGTCAGCACGAATTCCGGGTCGAGCCCTGCAGCCGGATAACCTTTACCTTCATCAACGAAGATGCCATTCGCCACCAGTTCATGATTCACAACCTGCCGCGGAATATCTATCCCCAGGGCATGTTTCATTTGGAAGCGGCCGGCGGCGCCAGCAAAACCGGTACCCTGATCGTGCCCAGCGGTAACAAGACCTACCTGGTGCACTGCGATATCGCCCAGCACATGGAACAGGGAATGAAGGGGCAGCTGGTAGCGGGTCGCGGCAATGGTGACCTGAGCAGCGTGCCCGGGGTCAGCGCCAGGTTCCGGACCGATACGTATCGCCCCAATGGACAGCTGTTGTTGGCCGCGGCGGGCGCCTTCGCTCTGGTGCTGCTGGGCCTGAGGTGGTTTCGGCGAACAAGCCGTTAGCGGGCCTGAGTGATTTTCCGGAATGCGCGAACCGGAATTTTATTTTTCAATCATTTAGAGCGCTAAATTCATTTTTTCTCTAGGTTCTGTGGTGACTGGTCTCAGTCATTTCGCGGCCGGGGTCTGGCCAGTTGGCGGCGGATATCGCGGAGCGGGTCCGCCACCGGCATGTCGGCCAGCAGGTCGTGCACCTCCTCGCGCTCGATCGCTCCGCCCTGCATGAGCCGGTTGGCGATGCGCGTCAGATAGGGACGGTTTTCGGCGCGCTCCAGGATGCGCCGCGCGTCGCCGGCGAGGTCGTCCAGGGCGGCCGGTTGGCGGTGGCGGAGATCGACCCCGGCGAGCTCCCGGTGCCGCATACGCAAGGTTTCGAGCGCCAGCAGCGAGCGCATCGCCATTTGATAGTCGCTCCCGCCATCGACCTGTTCGAAGGGAATGCGCTGATGCAGGGCCTGTGCGGCGGGCCCGCCAAACAGTATGCGTACCGTGATCTGGGTCTGGTGGAGGGCTTCCGGCCACAGTTGCCGCGGGTCCCCGCTGCGCCGGAGCAGGCCTTCCAATGCTCGGTTGGGCTGAAACTGCACATGGTTTTCCGGCCCCTGGCCACCGCGTTCGTCGAGGGTGGCAAACAGCACTTCTCGGCGATAGTAGTGCGAGACCAGCACATGACCGGCTTCGTGGTAGGCGATGGTTTCCCGGGAGACTCGGGGTGTCGGGCGGGGCAGCAGGTGTTCGATGTCGGGGATGCGAATCTTGCTCATGGGCGTCTCCCAGGCTGCAGCGCCGGATCGGTCGGGGCAGGTCCGGCTCGACGGGCCGCGGGGGCTGAGGCTCCCGGGCCATCCTGGACCATGGTGCGCTCTGCTAGACTGTTTGCCAACCACCTGTCAATTGCGCCTCCAGAGTTGATGCCGCCCATGTTCGATGACGGTGATCACACCTGCGCGTCCGCGCTGGCCGGCGCGGGCGTGAACCGCGCACTGTTCAGCCACCGGCACCGGGCGAGTTATCTGCCCGGGGCTCCGGAGATCCCGCTCTGGGTTGCCGCGGAGCGCGGCCCCGGCGGCCTGCGGCTCGCCGCGGCGCCCGCCGCTGAAGCGGCGCCGCCCGCCGATACGGGACAGGACGTTGCGGCATTCGCACGTCGTTTCGGTGTCCCGCTGATCGATCTGGGGGGCGCCTTGCGGCTGCAGCCGGTCATCGTGCCCAAGCCCTGGGGGCGGGAGATCTGGTTCACCGGCATCGAGGCACGCGGCCAGGCCCTGGTGGGCGGCGAAGGGGGCACCATGCCGCTGCCCTGGCTGCTGTCGATCGCC
>CAJXRS010000174.1 GCA_913060555.1 uncultured Gammaproteobacteria bacterium
ACGAGATCATGCCTAGTCTCGTGGGCTCGGAGATGTGTATAAGAGACAGCATACAGCAGGGTGCCGGCGATCGGTAGAGTCAGGACTACCGCCATCCAGCCCAGCGCGGCGCGCGAGTCGCGTTTGTTGAGCAGTGCGTGCCAGGCAGCGCTCACGCCGAGCAGCGATTGCACCGCCAGGATCACCCAACCCCAGTGTATTTCGGTCAAGCCAGCTCTCCACCTCCCGGCCCAGGTGCAGCCCCCCGACAGCGGACTGCGCAGTTACAGTATCATGCGGTCCCGCTACAGAACTCCGCCCGCAGACGAGTAAGCCAATGAATTTTCCCCACCTGCTGGCCCCGCTGGACCTGGGTTTCAGCCAAGTGCGCAACCGCATCATGATGGGCTCCATGCACTCCGGGCTGGAACTGCTGGACCGGCCCTTCGAACGCCTCGCCGCCTTCTACGGCGAGCGCGCCCGCGGTGGCGCCGGGCTGATCGTCACCGGCGGCTACGCGCCCAATGAGACCGGCCGCATCGAGGAAGGCGGGCCCATCTTTCACAGGCCCGAGGAAGTGCCGGACCATCGCCTGATCACCCGCCGCGTGCATGATGAGGGCGGCAAGATCCTGCTGCAGATCCTGCACACCGGCCGCTATGCCAAGGACGACAGCATCGTCGGGGTATCGGACATCCGCTCGCGGATCAACCGCCGCGTGCCCCGGGTGCTGGCAAGCGAAGAGATCGACCGCTATGTGGAGGACTACGCCAATGCCGCCGCGCTGGCCCGAGAGGCCGGTTACGACGGCGTCGAGGTGATGGGCTCCGAAGGCTACCTGATCAACCAGTTCCTGGCGCGCCGCACCAACAACCGCACCGACCAATGGGGCGGCAGCTACCAAAATCGCATGCGCTTCCCGCTGGAGATCGTGCGCCGCATCCGCGAGCGCGTCGGCGAGGATTTCATCCTCATGTACCGGATCTCCTGCATCGATCTGGTCGAAGGAGGCAGCACGGGGGCCGAGATCGCCGAGCTGGCGCAGCGCCTGGAGCGTGCCGGCGTCACCCTGTTCAACACCGGCATCGGCTGGCACGAGGCACACATCCCCACCATCGCCTACATGGTGCCCCGCGGCGCCTGGCGCTTCGCGGTGCGCAATGTCACCGAAAACGTCGGCGTGCCCGTGATCGCTTCCAACCGGATCAACACCCCGGAGGTCGCCGAGGACATCATCGCCAACGGCGATGCCCAGATGGTGTCGCTGGCGCGCGCCATGCTGGCCGATCCGGAGTTCGCGGCCAAGGTAGAGGCCGGGCGCCCGGAGGCGATCAACACCTGCATCGGCTGCAATCAGGCCTGCCTGGATTTCATCTTCAAGGGCAAGGCGACCAGCTGCCTGGTCAACCCCAGAGCCGGCCGCGAACTCGTTTTCGACGCCCCCGCCACAACGCCACAGCGCCAGCACATCGCCGTCGTGGGCGCCGGTCCCGCGGGACTGTCCGCGGCACTGGCCGCGGCCGAGCGCGGCCACAGCGTCACCCTGTTCGAGGCCGGCAGCGACATCGGCGGGCAACTGCACCTGGCCAGGCGCATCCCCGACAAGACCGAATTCAACGAGCTGCTGCGCTACTACCGCACCAGGCTGGCCGAACTCGGCGTCGAAATCCGCCTCGGCGCCCGGATCGAAGCAGACCAATTGCAAGCGGCCGGTTTCGACGACGTCATCATCGCCACCGGCATCGTGCCGCGGCAGCCGGATATCCCGGGCCTCGACCATCCTTCGGTGATCCCCTATGTCGATCTCATCAGCGGGCGCCGCGAGGCCGGTGCCCGGGTCGCCATCCTCGGTGCCGGCGGCATCGGCTTCGACGCCGCCGTGCTGCTTGCGCACGGCCCGGGCGGAGAGCCGCCGGATACCGCGACCTTCCTCGCCAAGTGGGGCGTGGACACCAGCCTGGAGGCACCGGGCGGGCTGCTGCCGGGTGGCCCCCGGATTCCGCCGGCACGGCGGGAGATCACCCTGTTCCAGCGCAAGCCCGGGCCCATGGGGCGGAGCCTGGGTCTCACCACCGGCTGGGTGTTGCGCGCCGAATTGGAAGCCAGCGGCGTGCGCTTCGTGCCCGGCATCAGCTACCGGCGCATAGACGATCAGGGCCTGCACTACGAACTCGACGGCGAGCCGCAGATCCTCGCAGTGGACAGCATCATCCTCTGCACGGGTCAGGATTCACTCGATGAATTCAGCGCTCCCCTGAGCGCCGCTGGGCTTCGGGTACACGTCATCGGCGGCGCCCGCGAAGCCACAGAGCTGGATGCCTTCGCCGCAATCGCGGCGGGGACGGAGCTCGCAGAGCGGCTATAACCTGATGCGCCGGCCAAGAGCGGATTTCCGCGACCCTGCGGGCTATGCGGCAATGTCCCGTGTTTCAACGCGGAAGATTTCCAGATGCTCAATGTTAGGCGTCGCGTCATACGTCCTACCACTGTCCGGGAGTAACACCCATTTCGATGCTAGACGAGATCCGCAATCTTGTGACAGCTGGCGAGGTACGAATCTCCGAGCACGGCTACGACGAGATGGCGGAGGATGGCATCGGGGTCAGGGACGTCCTTGACGGGGTTGCGGAGTGCATCCTGGTGGAGGACTATCCTTCGTTCGGCAAAGGACCTTCCGTACTCGAACGGGATGCCAACGGTGAGCCAATTCATGTGGTCTGGGGCATCCCGCGCGGCCATTCGAGTCCCGCCGTTGTGGTGACAGCTTATCGGCCCGATCCGACTCGCTGGTCAGACGACTTCATGGAGCGCCGCAGATGAGGAAACGCACCAAGTACATTCACGAGGGCAAATACGTTGCTGAGGTCGATGTAGAGCTTATCGAGGCTGACGACGACTGGGCTCCGTACCTATCCGTAGAGGATGCGGAAAGACTCGACGAGGTACTTGATCTCCTCAGAGCGGGGAATCTTCAGGGCGCGACCCAGCGCGCTAGAGTCTTCGAGCTAAAGCCGATCGCACAATCGCAGTGATGGCTAACAATGGCGATGCAGACTGGAATCCGAGAGGTGCAAGGATGATCGGACAATGGGAAGATATTCGAAGATAAGACAGAAGATCCTGTCGGGAAGCTCAGATACGAATGTCGAGTTCTCAGCCCTCTGTCAGCTTCTGGTCCGGCTCGGCTTCGAGGAACGAGCCAGAGGCAGTCACCATATATTCACCCGGGATGGGGTGACGGAGATACTCAATTTGCAGCCCAAAGGGAGCAAGGCCAAGCCATATCAAGTCAGACAGGTTAGAAGCATCCTGGTCAAGTACCGGTTGGGAGAGACTGATGTCGATTAAGTACGAGCTGATCATCTACTGGAGCGATGAGGACCAATCCTTCGTCGTGGAGGTTCCAGAGTTGCCGGGCTGCATGGCCGACGGAGAAACCTATGAACAGGCTGTGGCGAACGCTCAGCAGGTCATTGCGGAGTGGGTCGAGACGGCTCGGGAGCTTGATCGGCCGATCCCGGAGCCGCGAGGGCGACTCATGTATGCATAATCGGGTAACGGCGGGTATTTAGCCCGCCCTCCCCACACCACCTGGCATGCGGGCCCGCACCAGGCGG
>CAJXRS010000175.1 GCA_913060555.1 uncultured Gammaproteobacteria bacterium
CGAGATCATGCCTAGTCTCGTGGGCTCGGAGATGTGTATAAGAGACAGGTACAGAAGCGGTCGGGCAGGTCGATGAAGTGAAACTGCGCCGAGGCCCAGAGGATCAGCTCTTCGGAGGCCCGCGACAGGTGGGTCATGATCAGGCTGGCGGCGGCGCAGAATTCGATGGCGAAATCGCGGTCGCTGACCGAATCCAGGGAGTTGGCGGTGGGGCCGTCGAAGCCCAGCAGTGACGCGGTCAGTTCGCGATCGATCGGGTAACTGGTGCCGGCCAGGGCGGCTGCGCCCAGCGGCGAGCGGTTGAGCCGCCGGCGGCAGTCGCCCAGGCGTTCACGATCGCGGGCCAGCATCTCGTACCAGGCCAGCAGATGATGGCCGAAGGTGACCGGCTGGGCGGTTTGCAGGTGGGTGAACCCCGGCATGATGGTGTCCGCCTCGCGCTCGGCGAGGTCGACCAGCGCCCCTTGCAGGCGCAGGATCTCGGCGACGATGGCGTCGATCTCGCCGCGCAGCCAGAGGCGGATATCGGTGGCTACCTGATCGTTGCGCGAGCGTCCGGTGTGCAGCTTCTTGCCGGCGGCGCCGATGGCTTCGGTAAGCGCCGCCTCGATGTTCATGTGCACGTCCTCCAGCGCTTCGGACCAGGGAAAATCGCCGGCCGCGATGCGCTCGCCGATGGTTTCCAGCCCGCGCCGGATGGCGTCGCGCTCGGTGCCGGTCAGGATCCCGGCCCGCGCCAGCATCTCGGCGTGGGCGATGGAGCCGCGGATGTCTTCGCGGTAGAGGCGGTGGTCGAAACTCACCGAGGCAGTGAAGCGGGCGACAAAGGCGTCCGTGGCCTCGCCGAAGCGGCCGCCCCAAGCCTGATTGACGGGTTTTTTGTGATCCATGCTGAGGTCCTGGCGCGGAATCGGTGCGCTGCGCTGCTGGGGGGTCGGTGAGCGCGTATTATAGCCGCCAATAATGATCGCAAGAGGGAGCGAGCGTTTGCGCTGGCGTGACAAGTGGTTGCCGTCGAGACGGCCCATCTCGCTCTATGAGGCGGATTATTTTCTGCCTGATCTATGCCGCGGCGAAGGTCTCCTGGGCGTCGTGGTGCTTTCCCTGCTGTTGTCGCTGCTGGTGGCCGTGGCGCGGTTCGGGATTATCGATTTCGACTGGACCGGCTTTGCCGGCATTGCTTTCATGGCGTTGTGGATCGCCCTGCTGGGTGCACTGGCGCTCTGTCAGGGCAATCGCTGGCTGGTGGGTGTGGGCCACGCTTGGACTGCGGCAATCTGTTACCTGGCGCTGCTGGCCGTCGCCGCCGGGGTGGCGGTGGCCGGGGAGCTGGCACTGGCGTGGAGTGGCAGACACCAACCGGGGTTCGGGTCTGCGCTCGACGCCGTGGTGGTGACCGCGATCCCAGCGGGCATTCTGCTGCGCTACCTTTACCTGCAGCAACAGTTGCGCATTCAGCAGCGCGCCGAGCTGGAGGCCCGCATCCAGGCGCTGCAGGCGCGCATTCGCCCCCATTTCCTGTTCAACAGCATGAACATGATCGCCAGTCTGATCGGCTCTGATCCAGAGAAGGCCGAGCGGGTGGTCGAGGATCTGGCGGACCTGTTTCGCCGCGTGCTGGCCGACGCCCACACTCTGGTGCCGCTGCGCGAGGAGCTGGCGCTGTGCCGCAGCTATATGGCGATCGAGAAGATGCGTCTGGGGGATCGCCTGCGCACCGAATGGGAAATCGGTGATTATGGCGCCGGCGTGCAGATTCCCTGTCTGTCACTGCAGCCGATACTGGAAAACGCCGTGTACCACGGGATTCAACTGTTGCCCGCCGGCGGTACAGTCGAGGTGCGGGTGCAGCGCGCCGGCGACCGGGTCAGCGTTTCGGTGCGCAATCCCTTCAATCCGCGCATGCGCCACCACAAGGGCAGCAGGTCGGCGATGGAGAACGTGCGCCATCGCCTGCAGGCCCATTTCGGGCCTCGGGCGCGGGTGGAGTTGACCGCCGACGGCGATCATTATGTGACCACGCTCAGCTACCCCCTGACTTGGTGAGGGAATGCCGTGAATGTGCTGATAGTCGACGACGAGCCCCTGGCCCGCGAGCGCCTGGCGCGCATGGTGGTGGCGCTGGGCGGCTTTCGGGTGATCGGTCAGGCCAGTCACGGCCAGGAGGCGGTGCGGCTGGCGCGCGAGTTGAGTCCGGATGTGGTCTTCATGGATGTGCGCATGCCCGGCATGGATGGGCTCGCCGCGGCCCAGTACCTGGCCGAGCTGGATCCGCCGCCGGCGGTGATTTTTTGCACCGCCTACGGTGATTATGCGGTCGAGGCGTTTTCCTCGCAGGCGGTCGGCTACCTGCTCAAGCCGGTGCGCCAGGCGGATCTTGCCGCCGCGCTCAATCGCACGCGCCGGGTCAACAAAGTGCAGTTGGCCGAGTTGCGCCAGCTGCCCGGGATGATGCTCGAGGGCCGCACTCACATCACTTCGCGCAACCGGCGCGGTACGGATTTGGTGCCGGTCGCGGAGATCGCCCTGTTCCAGGCCGATCACAAGTATGTCACGGCCTATCATGGCGACAGCGAATCCCTGCTCGACGAGACCCTGCGCGATCTCGAGCAGGAGTTCGAGGGGCGCTTCATCCGCGTCCACCGCAATGCGCTGATCTCCATCGCCCATATCCAGGGCCTGGAGCGCGGCCAGGAGGGCCGGCAGTTCGTGCGCCTGAAAGACCTGGATATCAGGCCCCAGGTCAGTCGCCGGCACATCGCCGGGCTCAAGAAACTGCTCGACCAGATTTGATTTCCGCCATCTTGTTTCCGGAGAGTCCCAGTTGTCCTTTTCCATCCGTATCGCCACCCGCGCCAGCTCGCTCGCTGTCTGGCAGGCCAGTCACATCCGCGCCGAGCTGGAGCGCATTCACGGCCCCGGGTTGACAGTGGAGGTGCTGCCGCTGACCACCCAGGGCGATCGCCTGCTCGATCGGACCCTGGCCGCGGTCGGTGGCAAGGGGTTGTTCGTCAAGGAGTTGGAGCAGGCGATGCTGGATGGCCGCGCCGATATCGCCGTGCATTCGATGAAGGATGTGCCGGTCGATTTCCCGCCGGGCCTGGGCCTGACGGCGATCTGCGCACGGGGGGATCCGCTCGATGCCCTGGTCAGTGGCCGCTGCCGCGATCTCGCCGAGTTGCCGCCTGGGGCCCGGGTCGGGACCGCCAGCCTGCGCCGGCGTTCGCAGGTGCTGGCGCGGTTTCCCCGACTGCGGGTGGAGGAGCTGCGCGGCAACGTCAATACCCGGCTCGGTCGCCTCGACCGGGGCGATTTCGATGCCATCGTGCTGGCAGCCTCCGGCCTCGAGCGCCTGGGGCTCGGGCATCGGATCGCGGCGCGGCTGGATCCCGAATGGTCGCTGCCCGCCGCCGGTCAGGGTGCGCTGGGGATCGAATGTCGGCTCGATGATGCCCGGATGAGAGACTTGGTGGCTCCGCTTGCCGATGCCGACACCACGATCTGCGTCTGTCTCTTATACACATCTCCGAGCCCACGAGACTAGGCATGATCTCG
>CAJXRS010000176.1 GCA_913060555.1 uncultured Gammaproteobacteria bacterium
ACGAATCAAGCTGAAACGCCTCTATCCGCAACTATCTGATTGAGAGACTACTAGTTGGAACCTCACCGCTGTTAGAGTCTGAACCCACGATGGTGCTCCGGTTCTCGGGGCACTCGGCGGCGTCGTGGTTGCGATCGCCTCGGCGTCGGATTATGGCCGGTCCGGCACGGCCGGTTCGCGGGTGGTCACCGATCACTGAAGTCCACGACAGCCGGCGAAGCAGGTCACCGGAGCAAGCCCGCGGCGCAACGGCTCCGTGTTTCCTATTTCCGGCAGGTCATTCGGCGCGTGGTACGATTTGATCGGCCGGGCAAGAACGACCCGTAAGCGACCTTCACCGCGCGCCGGATACAGCCGCCGTTTGCTGCTCGCAGCGCCCAGTCAGGAATCCGCCATGTCGCAAGATCCCTGTTTGACCACACTGGCCGAGGAACTCGCCGGCAAGCCACCGCTCGATGCGGCGCAGGCACTGGTGGACCTTTCCCCGTTGGACATCCAGTTCGTGCTGGAGCGCCTGGAGGGCGATCACGCCGCCGCCGTGGCCTCGCACCTGCCGGAGCTGGTCGCGCCCGAGGATGCGGCGACCCGGGCCGTGCTGCAGGCCGGCGCCGAGGGCACTATCGGCGAACTGATGGGGCCGACCTCCGCGCTGCTGCCGGCCGACCGCACCGTGGCCGAGGCGATGGCCTTTCTGGTGAAAAGCGCCGAACTCCCTGAAATAAAGGACATCTTTGTCACCTGCGAAGGGCGCCTGGCCGGCATCGTGAACATGCGCGATCTGCTGCTTGCCAAGCCCTCGAACGCGCTGGCCGAGATCATGGACAGCGAACCGGCGACGTTTCACATCGACACCTCGCTGGTCGAGGCCGTCGGTACCATCAAGCAGCACCACTACGACGTTTATCCGGTGGTCGACGACGCGCACCAGGTGGTCGGCCGAGTGCACGCCTGGAAGATCTACGAACACATCGCCGAGGAACTCAGCGCCCAGACTGGCACGCAGTACGGCGTCAGCCGCGACGAGCAGATCAACACGCCGGTCCTGACGGCCTTTCGCATGCGCCACCCGTGGCTGCTCATCAACCTGGTGACGGCCTTTGCCGCCGCCGTGGTGGTGGGGCTGTTCGAGGACACCATCAGCCGTGTGGTGGCACTGGCCGCATTTCTGCCGGTGCTGGCCGGGCAAAGCGGTAACACCGGTTGCCAGGCCATGGCCATCACGCTGCGGGGCATCACACTGGGCAAGCTGCGCGACTACCCGGTGCGCGCTCTGCTGCGCAAGGAAATCATGCTCGGTGCGCTCAACGGCGCGGTGGTGGGCGTGCTGGCCGGTCTGGCCATGCTCGGCTACGCCATCGTCACCGATTCGATCAATCCCGCCATGCTGGGCGTGGTCGTCGTGCTGGCGATGATCGGCTCGTGTGTGGGCTCGGGCATCTTCGGTGTGCTGGTGCCGCTGACGCTGCAGCGCTTCGGTGCCGACCCGGCCACCGCCAGCAGCATCTTCCTGACCACCTTTACCGACGTCATCGGCATGGGGCTGATGCTGTTTCTGGCCACGGCGCTGGTGCTCTGAGCTGCCCGGCGGGCGATGGCGCGCCCCCGCCCGGCGGCGTCGGCGAAGCGGCTGTCGCTCACCCCGAACGGCAACATCCGCTACCACTTGAGGACGCCCTGGTGGCAAGATGCCTGTGATTTTCGAGCAGTTGGAATCGAGGGGTATAGGTCGGGTCGCTCATCGGGTACCCCTGTGCCAGGGTAAATTCACAACGCCACCGGCATTGGTGGGACCAGCCGGCGACAGACAGCATGGCTTGGGGATATGTCGGTGGTGCTCGCCCGCCCAACCGCAAACACCTAATCCGGGTTATCGGGGGCGAAGGCATCCCGGTGGAAGTCGGCAGCAGCCTCCACTTCCGCGATCCCGCAAACCCTCGGCTTCTTCGGTTCGGCACCGGCAAGCACCTCCAGCACCGTGTGGACGCCGCGGGACAGTGACTCCGTGTTATAGCCACCCTCCAGAATCATGGCCAGCCGGCCACCACAATGCTTGTCTGCAATGCCCTGGACGATTCCGGTCATCGAGGAAAAGCCCTCGTAGGAAACATTGAGGGCCAGGTCGAACCAGTGAGCATCAAATCCGGCAGAAACCAGCACCAGATCCGGCTTGAAGTAATCCGCGGCAGGCACCAGGATTTCCCGCATGGCTTTCAGGTAGGCCTCGTCTCCCGCGCCGCCCGGCATGGGGACGTTGATGGTGGTGCCCTCGCCCCTGCCGGCCCCGACATCCGTCAGGGCCCCGGTGCCTGGGTAGAAGGGGGCGGCCCGGTGCATATCGAAAAAGATAATGTCCGGGTCCGCCCAGAATATGTCCTGGGTTCCATTGCCATGATGAGCATCCCAGTCAATGATCAGCACCCGCTTGCAGCCCAGTGCATTCTGGGCATGAGACGCGGCAATTGCCACGTTATTGAACAGGCAGAAGCCCCTCGCCCGCACCGGCTCCGCATGGTGTCCGGGGGGCCGGATTACTGCAAAGGCACTGCCGGTGCGGCCCTCAACCACGGCTTCGACTGCAGCAATAGCCGTACCTGCGGCCACCTCAGCCGCTTCCACACTGCCTGGTGAAACCGCTGTGGTATCCACATCCAGCCAGGCGCTCTCATTTCGCAGCGAGAAGATATCGTCCAGAAACGACGTGGTGTGTACTCTGCCCAACTGGTCCCGGGTTGCCGCCTTACCCGGCTGGAACTGCACTCCAGGTATCGGTTCCCGGGCCAGCAGATCCATGATGGCGGTAATCCGGCCGGGATGCTCCGGATACTTCCACTGCACATTCAGCCCAGACAGCATCGAGCGTACCCGCTTGTCCAGACGGCCCGGAAGGAACTGCACCTCACTGTCCGGATGGTGAGCCATAACGCGCTCATCATAAAAGACAGTGACATCCCGTTGCTTTACCAAAGCTATGCCCTCCCACCCCCTAGTGTATCTTCCATGATGGTATCAACCATGGCGATCATGACACCGGTAAATCAGCCTACCGGATGACCATCGGCCGCTCGCAGTGTCGCTGCCGTATTGCCACCCGACAGGATCAGCGGCTGGTCAGAATTCAGTTTGAACCCACACGCCGCCAGGTTTTACAACCTGTTCAGGTTATTATTAACCCGGCAGAAAAATAGGCATGCCATAATCCGGCCATGAGAGAAGATGCCCGATCAGCTCAAGCTGCGCTATGCCCTGTGGACCCGAGAAGCGGTGCAACAGCTGATGGCTCAGGAGACGGGCGTCAAAATCGCGATCCGCACCCTGGGCGAGTACCTCAAGCGCTGGGGCTTCAGGGTTCAGAAGCCCAAGAAGCGGGCCTATGAACAACGGCCCGCCGAGGTTCGGCAGTGGCTGGATCAGCAGTGGCTGGATCAGGAGTATCCGGCCATTCATGCCCGCGCCAAGGCTGAGAATGCCGAGATTTACTGGGGCGACGAGACGGGTCTGCTCAGCGACAGCCAGCAC
>CAJXRS010000177.1 GCA_913060555.1 uncultured Gammaproteobacteria bacterium
ACTGGCCGTACCCTCGTCGACAGAAACGGATGCGTCTGCTTCGGAGGAGGCTGAGGCGCCGCTGGTGCCAGCCGCGTCATCCAGGGTCATGCTGGCGTCTGCGGAAGCACCGCTTTCGGCACTGGCCGTACCCTCGTCGACAGAAACGGATGCGTCTGCTTCGGAGGAGGCTGAGATGTCACTGATGCTGGCAGCGTCGTCCAGCGATGCCTCTGCGGTTGCAGCCGCCCCGCTCTCGGCGCTGATGGCTCCATCGTCCAAGGAAGCCGAGGCGTCGGCACTCGCGGAGGCTTCCCCTGTAGCCGTGGTGTCGCCCAGGGTCGCACTCGCATTCGCCGATGAACTGCTCTCGGCGCTGATGGCGCCATCGGTCGAGCCCGTTACGCTTGCGCTCGAGCTCGAGGTTGCCGATGCCTCAACCCCGCTTTCGAGCGCGGATGATTCGGCGGTAGCGCTGCTTTCGGCACCGACCAGGCCGCCTTCGAAGTTGGCCGAAGCGTCGGAAGATGCGGCGGCGTCGGCAGTGGCGTCCACGCCGTCCAGCGTTGCGCCGGCGGCTGCGTCGGCCTCGGCGGCGGCATCGCCAATGCCTTCAACACCCGCGCTGGCGTCTGCACCTGCGCTGGCGTCTGCACCCGAGGCGGCATCGATTCCGGTAGTGGCGTCCGCTCCTGCGGCAGCATCAACGCCGGCATCGACCCCGGCGGCGGCATCGACCCCGGCGGCGGCATCGACCCCGGCGGTGGCATCGACCCCGGCGGTGGCATCAACTCCGGCGCCGGTATCGATCCCGGCGTCGATTCCGGAAACCGCATCGACGCCGGCCGCTGCATCTGCGCCAGCTGATACGTCGACATCTGCCGCAAGGTCAGTGGCGCGAGTCAGTCCACTGCCGAGAATCAGCGCCAGCGCGGTCGAACCCACGATCAGCGGATGTGTCTTCTTACTGAGCGATCTTTTGTTCAATGGCATGATTACTCTCCTTCACAGGTGAGGCGGAAGTGCGTCTTTGCGACGCGCTCTCGCGGTGCCCCTTTGCCGGTATTCAGGTGACTCAGGTTGGGGCTTGGTTAGACGCCAGACCCTGGAGGGGTCACTGACTGCGCCTACAGATGCCAATGGGCAACATGCATGCCAGATCTTCTCTTGATGCCTTGATAGGAATGTAAGAAATTGAAAATTAAAAAATAAATGTCTATAGACAGACTTCTTTCTCCGGACGAAAATTGAAAAGTGTTGCGTTTTGGTAACAGGTTTATGCGCGTGTGAACGAAAGGGCCGATCTTGGCGGAGATTTTCGTTGCCGAATTGCGACACCAATTGCGGGAATAACTGCAACTATCTGTTAATTAAATATTTTTAGTGTTCGCAAACAGAGACACTGGGCCTCTACTGGCCTCGCCAGCGTGCCGGCACAGCTGCCGCGGAAGTGGCCTCAGTGGTAGCCGCCATCGAGTCCGGCGCGGTGTCGCGCGTTGGATGCTCCTGCTCGAGTGCGCTCGAAACGCCCGGCGAGCCCCGTGAAATCTATGCTCGGGCAGCCCGGGCGCTACGGATGGTGCTCGGGGAGTCGGTTACGGCAGGGGCCGCCTGGGGGGGCCAGGAACCATGGCCCTTGGTATCGCGTAATACGGCGTGGTACAGCTTTCCGGTGATCCGCGCTGGTCGCCACGCAGAGCTGAGCGGTCAACTCGGATCTATACCAGCAGCCGCCGGACCAGCTCTGCGAGGGCCTCGCCGCAGGGGCGCTCGAGCTTGAGCACAAATTCGGCGTCGCCACGGGTGCGCCCCAGGTTGATGGCGGCCACGGGCTTGCCGGCGGCGTGGGCGGCGCGCACGAAGCGGTAGCCGGACAGGACCATCAGCGAGGAGCCGATGACCAGCAGGGCTTCGGCCTCTTCAAGCCGGGCGAAGGCCTCCGCGACGCGGGGGCGGGGCACGTTCTCCCCGAAGAAAGTCACGGCCGGCTTGAGCATGCCGCCGCAGTCCGGGCAGTCAGGCACCTCGAAAGCGGTGAAGTCGAGGTCCTCCAGATCGGCGTCGCCATCGGGGGCGAACTCGACGCCCAGGTCCTGCCAGCCGGGATTGAGACGCAACAGGTCTTCCTGGAAGCGATGCCGGTTCAGCCATCGCTCGCAGTCCAGGCACTCCAGCCGGTCGAGACAGCCGTGGAGGTCGATCAGCGCCCGACTGCCGGCCCGGCCGTGCAGACCGTCGACATTCTGGGTGATGAGGCAGTGCAAGCGCCCGGCGTGCTCCAGGCGGGCGAGGGCATGGTGGGCGGGGCCGGGTGTAGCGCCGGCGATCCTCGGCCAGCCGATCAGGCTACGCGCCCAATAGCGCCTGCGCGCCCCGATATTGTCGACGAAGGTCTGATAGTGCACCGGCTGGCGGCGCTTCCAGGCGCCGTCGGCACCGCGATAGTCGGGGATGCCGCAGTCGGTACTGGCGCCGGCGCCGGTGAGCACCAGCAGGCGCCGGTCCCTGAGCAGCGCGGCCAGGGTGTCCAACTCGGGATCCTCACCGCCGGGGATAGATGCAGTCATGGGCGCAGCCAGTCTGTGGTTCCTCCGCGGGCGCGTGCCGAACCGCAGCCGGCCGGCCAGGCGATGCGCCCCGGTCATTATGGCTGTCGCCTGTGCCGTCGAAAACGGGTGTGCCGGTTCCCAGCGGGTGGTAGCCGTCACTCGCCGGCTGAGATCCCGGTCGGCCAGTGGTGAGGAGGGATTGCTGGGGGGCCTCCGGCGCGGCCCTTGCCAGGCCCGCGGACAGCATTCAGGATGGCTGGACGAGACCTATCCAGCCAGGTGATCCCATGCTGATTCGCAGGTTTGTCATGTTGCTGGTCGCCGCTCTGGCGATGCCGGCCTGGGCGGTGCTCGAAGCCGGAGCAGTGGCGCCAAGGTTCGAGGCCCGCGCCTCCCGCGCGGGTGAGGCGTTTGACTTTTCGCTGGCCCAGGCCCTCGGTCGCGGGACGGTGGTGGTCTATTTCTATCCGTCCGCCTATACGCGGGGCTGTAATCTCCAGGCCCGCGAGTTCGCACTCAACCTGGAAAAGTTCCAGGCAGCGGGTGCCAGCGTGATCGGTATATCGCTCGATTCCATCGAGCGCCTGAACGATTTTTCGTCCGATCCCGAGTACTGCGCCGGCAAGCTGCCGGTGGCGTCGGACCCGGACGGCAAGATCGCACGCGCCTACGGACTTGCGGTCGCCGAGGCCCGGCCCGGCATGAGGGATACCCGCGGGTTCGAGATCGGCCACGGCTTTGCCGAGCGCACGACCTTCATTGTCGCGCCCGACGGCCGGATTGCCGAAACCATCGGCGGTGTCTCGCCGGCAGAGAACGTCCAGCTGTCTCTTCAGGCGGTGCGACGCCTCGCCGCAGCCGACTGACGGTCTGTTGAAAAGCGGAGCCCGTGCTCTCCGGATGCGCGGCTCCGCAGCCCGCCCCGAGGCCGGGACGGGCTGCGGAGC
>CAJXRS010000178.1 GCA_913060555.1 uncultured Gammaproteobacteria bacterium
GTACTGGTAGGCGTGGGTGTGGATGGCCTCTTCGAAGGCTTGGCGCAGCAGGTACTGGCGCGCCTCCGGGTTGGTGATGTGCCGGTAGATGGCGAGTACCAGGTTGTTGGCCACCAGGGAGTCGGCGGTGGAGAAGTAGCCCAGCGAACGCTTGACGATTTCGCGTTCGTCGGCGCTCAGGCCGTCGGCGCTGCGCCAGGTGGCGACGTCGGCGGTCATGTTGACCTCTTGCGGCATCCAGTGGTTGGCGCAGCCGTCGAGGTATTTCTGCCAGGCCCAGTCGTACTTGAAGGGCACCAGCTGGTTGAGGTCGGCGCGGCAGTTGATCATGCGCTTGTCGTCGACCTGGACCCGGGCGGCGCCCATCTCCAGGACCTCGAGCCCGGGGGCTACTTCCAGGGCTTCGAGGTTGTCCCGCGCCGCGCTGTGCAAGTCGGTATCGGCCTGGGGTGCGGGCGCTGGATCGGGCTCGGGTTCGGCCCGGGGTGCGATGCGCGCTCTGGCCTCGGATTGCGCGGCGGCAGGCGCTGCGGCGGGTTGCGGCGGGCGCTGTGGCGCCGTCTTGCGCACGGGTTCGTCGCTGTAGAAGTCGTCCCAGCTCAGCATGGGCGGTCCCCCTTGATTCGATGGTCTGGCGTGGTGCGGGCGATCATTGGCAGGCCTCGCAGTCCGGATCGTCGATGGCGCAGGCCTGGGCCGCTTCCGCGGCCGGCGCCGCCTTGGCGACGGCGTTCAGGCGGCCGGATTCGACGGTGGATTTCTCGGTGGCGGTGGCGGCCAGGGAGCGCAGGTAATAGGTGGTCTTGAGTCCCCGGAACCAGGCCATGCGGTAGGTGATGTCGAGTTTCTTGCCGCTTGCGCCCGCGATATAGAGGTTGAGGCTCTGGGCCTGGTCGATCCATTTCTGGCGCCGGCTCGCGGCCTCGACGATCCACTTGGGCTCGACCTCGAAGGCGGTCGCGTAGAGCGCCTTGAGATCCTCGGGCACCCGGTCGATGGGCTGCACAGAGCCGTCGAAGTACTTGAGGTCGTTGATCATCACCGGATCCCAGAGGCCGTGATCCTTGAGATCGTGGACCAGATGGTCGTTGACCACGGTGAACTCCCCGGAGAGGTTCGATTTGACGTACAGGTTCTGGTAGGTCGGCTCGATCGACTGGCTGACGCCGGTGATGTTGGCGATGGTGGCGGTGGGGGCGATGGCCATCACGTTGGAGTTGCGCATGCCCTGGTCGATCACCCTGGCGCGCAGGCTGTCCCAGTCGAGGGTGCGCGACTTGTCGACTTCGATGTAGTCGGCACCGCGCTCGGCCTCGAGCAGATCGAGGGAGTCGATGGGCAGAATGCCGCGGCTCCACAGCGAGCCCGCGAAGGAGGAGTAGCGGCCGCGTTCGGCGGCGAGGTCGCTGGAGGCTTCGATGGCGAAGTAGCTGATCGCCTCCATGGAGCGGTCGGCGAATTCCACCGCGGCTTCCGAACCATAGGGGATGCGGAGCTCGTACAGGGCATCCTGAAAGCCCATCAGGCCCAGGCCGACCGGCCGGTGGCGCAGGTTGGACTGGCGGGCGGCGTCCACGGCGTAGTAGTTGATGTCGATGACGTTGTCGAGCATGCGCACCGCGGTGCGGGTGGTGCGGCGCAGTTTGTCGAGGTCGAGCTGACCGTCGACGACATGCTGGGTGAGGTTGATGGAGCCCAGGTTGCACACCGCGATTTCCGGATCGTCGCCGGCCCTGGTGTTGAGGGTGATCTCGGTGCACAGGTTGGAGGAGTGCACCACGCCACCGTGCTGCTGGGGCGAGCGCAGGTTGCAGGGATCCTTGAAGGTGATCCAGGGGTGGCCGGTCTCGAACAGCATGCCGAGCATCTTGCGCCACAGTTCCTGGGCGCGAATCTTCTTGTGCAGCAGCTTGCCCTGGGCGGCCAGGGCTTCGTATTCCACGTAGCGCTCGGCGAAGGCGCGGCCGTAGAGGTCGTGCAGGTCGGGCACCTCGTTGGGCGAGAACAGGGTCCATTCGCCGTCGTCGAACACCCGCTGCATGAACAGGTCGGGGACCCAGTTGGCGGTGTTCATGTCGTGGGTGCGGCGGCGGTCGTCGCCGGTGTTCTTGCGCAGCTCGATGAATTCCTCGATATCGATATGCCAGGTTTCCAGATAGGCGCACACCGCGCCCTTGCGCTTGCCGCCCTGGTTGACCGCCACTGCGGTGTCGTTGACTACCTTGAGGAAGGGCACCACGCCCTGGGATTTGCCGTTGGTGCCCTTGATGTAGGAGCCCAGTCCGCGCACCGGGGTCCAGTCGTTGCCCAGGCCGCCGGCCCACTTCGACAGCATGGCGTTGTCGTGGATGGCGCCGAAGATGCCTTCCAGGTGGTCGGGGACGGTGGTCAGGTAACAGCTGGACAGCTGCGGGCGCAGGGTGCCGGCGTTGAACAGGGTGGGGGTCGAGCTCATGTAGTCGAAGGACGACAGCAGGTTGTAGAACTCGATGGCGCGGGCCTCGCGGTCTTCCTCCTGGACGGCGAGACCCATGGCGACGCGCATGAAGAAGCACTGCGGCAGCTCGAAGCGGGTGGAGCCGCTGTGCAGGAAGTAGCGATCGTAGAGGGTCTGCAGGCCCAGGTAGCTGAAGAGCTGGTCGCGGGACGGGTCGATGGCGGCGCCGAGGCGGTCGAGGTCGAAGCGCGCGAGCTCGGGGTCGATCAGCTCCAGTGCCACGCCGCTGGCGACATAGGCCTTGAAGGCTCCCGGGTAGAGCCCGGTCATCTCGCCCTGGGTGGCGGCCTCGGCCACTTCCAGAAAGGACAGCGCCTCGGTGCGCAGGCCGTCGAGCAGCAGCCGGGCGGTGACATAGGTGTAATTGGGTTCGCGCTCGACCAGGGTGCGGGCGGTGATGACCAGTGCGGTGTTGAGGTCGGCGGCGGAGACGCCGTCGTAGAGGTTGCGCAGGGCTTCGTCGAGGATCTGCTGCGGCTCGACATCGCGCAGTCCTTCGCAGGCTTCCCCTACCAGTATCCGGAGGCGCTCCAGGTTCAGTGGCCGGCGGCTGCCGTCTGAGTGGATGACCTCGATGGCCGGCGCATGCTCGGGGATGGCGGCGGTCTCGGCCGGCGCTGGCGCCTTGCGCGCGGCGCGCTCGCGGGCACGGTCTTCGCGGTAGATCACATAGCTGCGCGCGATACTGTGCTCGCCCTGGCGCATCAGGGCCAGCTCGACCTGATCCTGGATGTCTTCGATGTGGATCGAGCCGCCGGAGGGCATGCGGCGGTGGAAGGTTTCGCTGACCATTTCGGTGAGCTTGGAGACGGTCTGGTGGATGCGGCCGGAGGCGGCCGCCGCCGGGCCCTCAATGGCGAGAAACGCCTTGGTGATGGCGATGGCGATCTTGCTCTCGTCATAGGGCACTACGGTGCCGTTGCGCTTGATGACCTTCATTTGGCCGGGGGCGGTGGCGGCGATGGAGCT
>CAJXRS010000179.1 GCA_913060555.1 uncultured Gammaproteobacteria bacterium
ACGAGATCATGCCTAGTCTCGTGGGCTCGGAGATGTGTATAAGAGACAGGACATGAACAGCGCTGAATTGCCCAAAAGCTATGTGGAGGTCGAGGGCCGCCGGATGGCCTATGTCGAGTTGGGGTCCGGTGCGCCGATCCTGTTTCAGCATGGCAATCCGACATCGTCCTATCTGTGGCGCAACATCATGCCCCAGGTCGCCGACTGCGGGCGCTG
The DNA here is from genome assembly GCA_913060555.1 of uncultured Gammaproteobacteria bacterium. GTDB lineage: Bacteria > Pseudomonadota > Gammaproteobacteria > Pseudomonadales > Porticoccaceae > JAGPUQ01. Next base: position 217 of record CAJXRS010000179.1, read on the forward strand.
TATCGCGCTCGATCTGATCGGCATGGGTGATTCGGACAAGCTGCCGGGTACCGGTCCCGGCCGCTATTCGTTCGCCGAGCATTATCGCTATTTCAGTGCCGCGCTCGAGGCGCTGGGGGTGCGGGAAGACGTCACCCTGGTGCTCCACGACTGGGGTTCGGCGCTCGGTTTTCACTGGGCGAATCAGCATCGCGAGGCAGTGCGCCGTATCTGTTACATGGAAGCCATCGTGCAGCCGATCGCGAGCTGGGCGGATTGGCCCGAGGCGCTGCGACCGATCTTCGAGGCCTTTCGGTCGGAGCCCGGTGAGGAGATGGTCTTGGAGAAGAATGTCTTCGTGGAGCGGGTGCTGCCGGCCTCGGTGTTGCGCGAGCTGACCGCTGCCGAGATGGCCGTCTACCGGCGGCCCTTCGCGGAACCCGGTGAAGGCCGTCGGCCGACGCTGGACTGGCCGCGCGAGATCCCCATCGCCGGAGAGCCGGCGGCTGTCGCCGAGATCGTGGCCGACTATGGCCGCTGGTTACAGGTCAGCGAGATACCCAAGTTGTTCATCAACGCCGACCCGGGGGCGATCCTGATCGGCGGCCCGCGGGAATTCTGTCGCAGCTGGCCGAACCAGACCGAAGTCACGGTGCGCGGCAGCCATTTCATTCAGGAGGACAGCCCGGACGAGATCGGTGCGGCGCTGCGCCGCTGGCTGACGTCCTGAACCGGCCGGGTGTCAGCGGGGCAGGGCGCGTATCGGGTCGCGCCCGTCCCAAGCCACGGCGGCGTCCTCGATGACCTGAAAAAGGTCCTTGAACACCGGGCTGTTGTCCCACAGCTCGATGTAGTGGCCGACGGCGTCGAGGGTGTCGAAGTACACCAGGGGCGCACCGCCGAGAGTGCATTCGAAGGCGGCGCGGTGCCCGAGGGCGCGATAGCGCGCGCACTGGGCGGCGTAGTCCTCCGGCATCAAGCCGATGTGGTGCACGCCGGTGCGGCCGGCGTCGAGGAAATCCCGATACACCGAGGGCGCGTCATTGTGCTGCTGGATCAACTCGATCTGCAGGGCGCCGCTGTTGCCCAGTGCGACCGAGATGTCGGTATCCGCGGGCGCGCCGTAATAGCGCTGGTCTTCCAGGGGGCAATGCTCCAGTACGAAGAAGGGGCCCGTGCGCAGGGTTTGGGTCCAGTAGCGCAACGCCGCGTCCAGATCGCGGACCACATAGGCCAGCTGACGGACGCTGTACAGGGGCTGGGTCATGGTTTCTCCGTGTCTTGCAGTGGCTGGGGTGCACTGCGGCTGCTCTCCATCACGAATTCGCGGTAGTTGCGGGTTCTGGTGGGGCGAGGTGAAGCGTTCATCGCAGGCTTCCCGAAAATCCGTTGGCAAAGGTCAGTGGTGGTGGGCGATGCCCGCCCCCGAGGGGATGCGGATATCGTCGATCAGATCCTGGACCGCGGCCGGCGGCGGTGCGGTGATGCGGCTGACCACCAGGGTGACCCCGATATTGAGCAGGGCGCCCAGGGCGCCGATGCCGATCGGCGAGATGCCCAGCAGCCAATACTCGGCGCTGTTGCGCTCGGGTGCAATGAAATTGAAGTAGACGATATAGCCGAGCGTAAAGCTCAGGCCGGCGAGCATTCCGGCGATGGCGCCCGGTTGATTGGCGCGCTTGGAAAAGATGCCGAGCAGAATGGCCGGAAACAGCGAGGCCGCCGCCATGCCGAAGGCAAAGGCCACCGTCTGGGCCACGAAGGCCGGCGGGTTGATGCCGAACCAGCCCGCGATCAGGATCGCCACCACCGCCGCCAGCCGGGCGCACAGGAGTTCGCCGCGGTCGCCGATGCCGGGTACCAAGGTGCGCTTGAGAAGATCGTGGGAAATGGCGCTGGAGATCACCAGCAAGAGGCCGGCGGCGGTCGACAGCGCGGCGGCCACGGCGCCGGCGGCGATCAGCCCGATCACCCAGGCGGGCAGCCCGGCGATCTCCGGATTGGCCATCACCATGATGTCGGGGTCGACGTAGATCTCGTTGGCCCCCGGCGCCGGTTCGTTACTGAGCAGCCGCTGGCCATGCTCGCCCCGAGCCTCGGTGAATTCGGGCTTGTCCGGGCTCAACGCGGCGCCGGCACGGTACTGGATGATGCCGTCCTCGTTCTTGTCCTGCCAGGCGATCAACCCCGTATTCTCCCAGTTCTTCACCCAGGCCGGCGCCTCGGCATAGGGCGTGCTGTCGAGGCTTTCCGAGAGGTTGAGGCGGGCGAACACCGCCACCGCCGGGATGGTGGTATACACCACGCAGATGAACGCCAGCGCCCAGCCCGCCGAGCGGCGCGCATCCGATACCCGGGGCACGGTGAAGAAGCGCACGATGACGTGGGGGAGGCCGGCGGTGCCGATCATCAGGGCGGTGACGATGGCGGCGGAATCGATCAGGCTGCGCTTGCGCTCGGTATAGGCGCTGAAGCCCAGCTCGGTGGTCACCTGATCCAGCTTCTGCAGCACACTGAGCCCGGAGCCGTCGTTGAGCGTGCCGCCGAAACCGAGCTGGGGAACCGGGTTGCCGGTCCACATGATCGACAGGAAGATCGCCGGGACCAGGAAGGCGAACACCAGCACACAGTACTGGGCCACCTGGGTGTAGGTGATGCCCTTCATGCCGCCCATCACCGCGTAAAAGAAGACGATCGCCATGCCGACCGCCACCCCAGTGTTGATGTCCACTTCGAGGAACCGCGAAAACACGATGCCCACCCCGCGCATCTGGCCGGCGATGTAGGTGAAGGAGATGAACAGCAGACAGATCACCGCCACCACGCGGGCGGTATTGGAGTAGTAGCGGTCGCCGACGAACTCGGGCACGGTGAAGCGGCCGAACTTGCGCAGATAGGGCGCGAGCAGCAGCGCCAGTAGCACGAAGCCGCCGGTCCAGCCGATCAGATAGACCGAGCCGTCGCGCCCGGCGAAGGCGATCAAGCCGGCCACGGACAGAAAGGAGGCCGCGCTCATCCAGTCGGCGGCCGTGGCCATGCCATTGAGTACCGGGTGGACACCGCCGCCGGCCACATAGAACTCCCGGGTGGAGCCTACCCGCGACCAGATCGCGATGCCGATGTAGAGCGCGAAGGACAGCCCGACGAACAGGTAACTGTAGGCCCTGTCTCTTATACACATCTGACGCTGCCGACGAATAGAGAGG
>CAJXRS010000180.1 GCA_913060555.1 uncultured Gammaproteobacteria bacterium
CGAGATCATGCCTAGTCTCGTGGGCTCGGAGATGTGTATAAGAGACAGACTACAAGCTGCTCGCCTACAAGGACGAATACGAGGTCGCGCGGCTGTACACCGACGGCGCATTCCGCACGGCACTGGAACAACAGTTCGAGGGCGACTACAGCCTCAGCTTCCATCTGGCCCCGCCGCTGCTCGCGCGCCGCCACCCCGATACCGGGCGGTTGATCAAGCGCGAATTCGGCCCCTGGATACTCAAGGCGTTCGGCGTCCTCGCCAGGCTGAAGTTTCTGCGCGGCACACCGCTCGATGTCTTTGGCTACACCGCCGAGCGGCGCATGGAGCGCCAGCTGATCGCCGACTACGAAAGCCGTATCGACACGCTGTTGAAGGCGTTGAATCCGGACAATTGTCAGGTCGCCGCCGAAATCGCCGGCCTGCCCGAATTCATCCGCGGCTTCGGCCACGTCAAGGAACTCAACCTCGCCGCCGTGCGCCGCCGCGAGACCGAACTGCTGGAGCGGTTTGCGAGCGGCGATCGACAGGTGGTGCGGATTCAGGAAGCGCCCGAGCCCGCAGCACGCGTGGAGTGATGCCGCCCCGCCCCAGCGGCTGGGCGGCCATCGACTATTCAGCTCCTCGGTATCCAATGAACCTGGAGAAGATCCTTTCCGGCGGCCAAACCCATGTGGACCGGAGAGCGCGTATTTGCCTGCGGCGGCGGCTGCCCGGCGGACCGCAAGGCCCTCGAATGAACAGGCGCTCTGCACTCACCGTTGTGGCCCGCGATTCGTGCACCCCGGGATACTGCGCGGCAGCTCTCTGCCCGACCGCATAACGCAGAACGCCCGGCCACCAGGGCCGGGCGCACCGGGCTGCGGATGCACCCCCCTTATTGAACGCGCTCCTCGACCTGCTCGCCAGGGTCGGAGATCACCAGTTCGACGCGGCGATTCTGCTGGCGTCCGGCGGCGGTATCATTGGCGACCGCGGGAAAGCTCTCCCCGTAACCCCTGGCGTTGACCCGGCTGGAGTCGACGCCGTTCTTGACCAGGAATGCGGCCACCACCTCCGCGCGCCGCTGCGAGAGTCCCTGGTTGTAGTCCTCGCTGCCGACGCTGTCGGTGTGACCCTCGACGAGGACCGCCCGATCGGGGTGTTCGCGCAGAAAAGTGACCACCTGATAGAGGTTCTGCTGAGCACCCGGATGGAGCATTGCTTGGCCGGTGTCGAAGAGCACATCGCCGGCCAGGGTGAGGATATAACCGCGATCCGTCTGCTGGCCCTGAAGCTCGGACAGCGCCGCCTCGGCCTCCGCAGTGCGCATCCGCGCGGCTTCGGCCTCGGCTTTGGAACTCTCCGCCTCAGCACGGGCCATCATGGCTTCGCTCTTGGCGGACTGGGTATCCAGCTTGGCCTTTGCGACGGCCTGATCGCGCACCTCGATACGGACCCTGTCGCGCTCCTCGTAAAGCGCTTCGACTTGCGCGCGGGCTGCTTCGGCAGCGGCGACAGAACGTGCAACGGCGACACGCTGCTCGGCGAGCGCTGCGACGTGGTCGGCCTCTTCCTTATCTCCTTGCTCCAGCAATCGCTGGGCGCGCTCCAGCTCCCTCTGCGCCTCATAGAGCGAAACCGAGGCGTAACGCTCCACCTCCGGGTCCCGGGCGGCGGCTTGATAGACCGATTGCGCGTTGTCCACCACATCGCTGGTCGTGGTACATCCAGCCATCGCCGCAGCCAGAGTCACGCCCAACACCATCCACAAGCTGTTTCTCATATCTCGCATTCTCATCCCAATGCCTCCAACATCGACCGATTTCCGGCCTGGCGTCACGGACTAACGGTTTCCAATTCCTGTCGCAGGATATCCACGCTCTTGCGCGCCTGCTCGCGACTCCTGACCGCCTTGGCCTCCATGGCCTTGGCTTCCGCCAGCTGGGCCTGCACATCGGCGGCTTCGGCCAGACGCCGCGCTTCCTCGGCGGTATCGCTCTGGTTCATCTTGTTGCGCGCCTCCAGGAGTTTTTCCCGCGCCTGACGCAGGTCCAGGGGCGCCACCTGCGCCGCTCCGGCCTGCTCGGCCTTGCGCAATGAGAGGTCGGCCTTGGCCACAGCATCGACCGGCGGCGGCACGCTGGCACAACCGGCCAGCAGGGCGGCCAGAGAGACGATCACTGCAGCGATGCGAACTGTTGGAACACTCATCCCATACTCCTCGATCAGTGAATGGCGGCCTTCGAGCGGCCGCGAGCCACGACTGCAAACTCGTGGAACGAGCCGGTAATCTCACCGAAGACCACAGGATCATGGTAACAGGGAACCCTGTACCCCGAGCGCGTGGAACCCGACCAAGGGACCACCAAAACCTGCAAAGAAAACGAAACGATCGGCGCGATTCGCGGTCTTTCCTACGCTGCGGTCGAGACGTAGCATTCTCGTCCGGGGACGGGGATACAGCGCCGACGCCAACTCAGGCCATGTCCGTTCGCCGCCCAAAACAAAGCAGAGGGCCTTCGGAACGGGGCGGGCCATCGCGACGGAAGTGGAGCCCTCCCGATCTGTCCGAGCGGGGCCGGCGCTTGGACCTGCCCCCACTCTTTGGCTGACCCCAGTCTTCGGCGGCGGCGCCTACCGAAGAACGCCCTGCGCGGCATCGATTCCCCGGATGACCGCTTCGACGATTCCTACGGATTGATCGAGATGGCTCGAACACAGTCTGATGCGCCGGTCACCCACCAGGGCATTGTCGAACTTCAGTTGGCGGAGCGCCTCGCGGAGTTTTCTGGTCTGGGATTCCAGGACCAATCCGCCGTAGCTGTGAACAAGAGAGCTTCTCACCTTGTACAGGGACATGAATCGCCCCCACTCGGCGATCCTGCCGAAATCGACAGCGTCGACCCTGCTCAGGAACAGCTTCAGGCGAGCGACACCCTGACCCTTCAGATCGTCGAGCTTGATCCGGCTGCGCTGGCACTCAGCAAGTTCGAAGAGGCGTGCCTCTACCAGGCTACATAGGCCAATCAGCATGAGGTTCAGGCGATTTGAGTACGCGAGAGAGGCGTGCGTCAGGTTCAGTGTGCCCTCGCCGGGAATCTCGAGTGCCGCGAGTGCCGCACGATAGCTCGCGATCTCGTGGTCATAGATTGAAGGCATCGACATGGCTCACTTCCGCGCCCCAACCGCCACAACCAGCCGACGTGTTAGCGGTTAGCTGCATATACCACGTGTGGCTCATAAGCCAAGTTCTGACAAGCTTGGGTGGTCGTCCGGACGGCGACCAAGCGGCCAGTGATACTTTCGCTCTGAGCCCGTGATTGGCAAGTCATTGATGCTCGCTATGCGGCGCTTCATAAGGCCGGAATCGGTAAATTCCCAATTCTCATTGCCGTATGAGCGGAACCAATTTC
>CAJXRS010000181.1 GCA_913060555.1 uncultured Gammaproteobacteria bacterium
CGCTGCCGGAGCTTTCGGTCTCCCCGGCCGGCGCCTTTCCGCGCGTCAAGCGGGTCACCCTGGCGGGCGTCTTTCGGGTCGGTGGGCAGTCGGACCAGGGGCTGATGTTTCTCCATCTCGCCGATGCGCAACGGCTGTTTCGTCGCGGCGTCCGGGTTGACGGGCTGCGTTTTACCCTCGCGGACCCGACCGACTCGCGCCTGCTGGGTGCGCTGCAAGCGGCTTTCCCGGGCTATCGGATCAACACCTGGCAGGACGATGCCGCGGAGCTGCTGCGCGCGCTGCGCATCGAGAAGGCGGTGGTCGGCCTGCTGCTGTCCGTGATCGTGGCAGTGGCCGCTTTCAATGTCATCGCCGCCTTGGTGCTGATGGTGAATGAGAAGCGTGCGGCCATCGGCGTGCTGCGCAGTTTTGGCGCCTCCAGGCCGACCATCGCGGCGATTTTCAATGTTCAGGGCTGTGCCTTGGGTCTGACCGGGATCGCGCTGGGCGCGGCCCTGGGTTGCCTGGCGGCCGCGGGGTTGCCGGCCCTGGTCGCCCGGGCCGAGGATCTGTTCGGCTTCCGGATCTTCGACCCGGACCTCTATTTCATCAGCCGGCTGCCGTCCGAGCTGCACGCCTCCGACGTTGTCCTGGTTTGCCTGGGCGCCGCCCTGCTCACGGTGCTCGCCACCCTGTACCCGGCCTGGCGGGCGGCCAGGCTTGATCCCGTGGAGGCCATCCAGAGTGCGCAATGAATCGCGAGGCGCGCCCGTGCTCCGCTGCAGCTCGATGGACAAGAGCTACCGACAGGGCGGACAACAGGTGCCGGTGCTGTGCGGCCTCTCCCTGCAGGTGGCGCGCGGCGAGATGATTGGCGTCATGGGCAGCTCGGGCTCCGGCAAGTCCACCCTGCTCAATCTGATCGGCGGTCTGGATCGACCGGATGCCGGAAGCGTCGAGTTGCTGGGCCGGGCATTGAACACCCTGTCCGATCGTGAGCTGGCGAAAGCCCGCAACAGACATCTGGGCTTCGTCTACCAGTTCCATCATCTGTTGGGTGAATTCAGCGCCTTGGAAAACGCTGCCATGCCCTTGCTGATCGGCGGCCGCAAGGCGGCCGACGCGTTCCGGCAGGCGGCGGAGCTGCTCGACGCCGTGGGCCTGTCCCAGCGTGTCAAGCACAGGCCGGGCGCGCTTTCCGGGGGGGAGCGGCAGCGGGTCGCCATCGCCCGGGCGCTCGCCAATCGCCCCGACTGCGTGTTGATGGACGAGCCTACCGGCAATCTGGATCGCCACACCGCCGAGCAGGTGGTGAACCTGCTGTTGCGGCTCAACGCCGAATTGGGTACTTCCTTTGTGGTGGTCTCCCACGACGAGCGCGTCGCCGGGCGTATGCAGCGGCTGTTGCGGCTCGAGGACGGCGGTCTGCGGGACGGGCCATGATTCCGGGTTATTCGCTGTGGATCGGCTGGCGCCTGTTTCGCGCCGGCAGCGGCAACCGCCTGGTTTCTTTCGTGTCCCTGCTGGCGGTGACCGGGCTGGTGCTGGGAGTCGCGTTGATGATCATCGTGCTCTCGGTGATGAACGGCTTCGATCGGGAAATGCGCGGGCGGATTCTCGGTCTGGTGCCCCATATCCAGCTGGTGCGCAGCGGTGGTATTGAGGACTGGCGGCCGTTGGCGCAGCAGGTCGCCAGCCTCCCCGGGGTCGAGACGGCCGAGCCCTTCGTGCGCGTCGCCGCCATGATCAACCATCATGGCCGCTCGGCGCCGGTGGAATTGCTCGGTGCTGCACCCGGAGGCCGCTATGCTCCCCTGGGGCCGTTGCCTGATGGCGAGGGCTTGCTGGTGCCGCAAGGCCTGGCCGAGCGCCTGGCGTTGACTCCGGGAGCATCCCTGACCCTGTTCGTGCCGGCGGCCGGCAACGGCGTACCCGTGGTACGGGCATTTCGGGTAGCCGGCGTGTTTGCGACCCATACGGTGCTCGACAATGTCCTGGTGATCACCGGGCTGGAAACGGCCGCCAAACTCGCCGGGCTCGCCGGTCGGGTGCAGGGCTTGCAACTCCAACTGCGCGACCCCCTGGAGGCCCGTGCCACCGGTTATCGGCTGCTCGAGGGGCTGCCGCCGGATTACAGGTTCATCGACTGGATCCAGACCCATGGCAATCTCTACCAGGCGATTCAGATGTCCCGCAAGCTGGTCGGCATCCTGGTTTTCGCAGTGGTCGCCATCGCCGTGTTCAATGTGGTAGCCCTGCTGGTCATGACGGTGGTGGAGAAAAGGCCGGCGATCGCCATTCTCAAGACCCAGGGAGCCAGCCGCGGGGGTATCCTGGCGGTGTTCATGACTCAAGGGGCCTTGATCGGCCTGCTCGGCGTCGCCCTGGGGTGCCTGCTGGGGATCGCCGGCGCCCTGGCGCTCGGCGATCTGGTGCGCTGGGTGGAGGACTGCTTCGATTTTCGCTTCCTGAGCCTGGCGGTTTATCCGATCGATTATCTGCCTACGGATCTGCGCGCGAGCGACGTTCTGCTGGTGGCCGCGGTTGGTCTGGGGTTGAATCTGCTGACCGCGCTCTATCCCGCGTGGCGGGCGGCTGCGGTGCCTCCGGCCCAGGTGTTGCGCTACGAATAGCGGCACGACTCGCCTTGCGCTGTCTCCAGCGGGCCACCGCGTGCCAGCGCCACAGCCAACGCACCGCCAGATAGCCGATAATGCCGCTTCCCGCGCCCAGGGTCAGACAGCCGGTGAGCAGTGTGGGCAACAGGTGGATCCCCTGTCCGGTCAGCCATTCCCAGCTGAAATGAAATTGCTGGGGTACGGTCTCGTTGCCGAGCAGAAAGGCGCCGACGCGGTAACACAACAGGGTCAGGGGCGGGATGGTGACGGGGTTGCTGACGAGGATCAACGCCATCGCCAGCGGTAGATTACAGCGCACCGCGAGCGCCAGTAGCGCCGCAATGAACACTTGACCGGGAACCGGCAGAAAAGCGGTAAACAGGCCTACCAGAAAGGCCATCGACACCGAGCGCCGGTTGAGATGGAAGAGATCCGAGTCCTTGAGCCCGATCCCGATCCAGCGCAGGTGCCGGTTGCTCAGGACGCTGTGTATGTTCGGCAATTTGCGCTTGAGGAAGCGTCTGGGCACGGTGTCGGTTCCCTGAAGATAGGCCGATTATCGCGTGTGTGGATTGCCGCCGCCATCGGGGTGCATCCGCCGCCATGGCCCGGCACCGGCGCATACCGCGGTGTCTGTTCGCCCGACTTTGCCACCGCATAGCGACACGATAAGGTTTTTCCGCGGCAGAACAGTGCGTTGCGATGTGGTGCGATAGACGTGCGGTTCTAACCCGGATTTTGCACCAAGGTAGGTAGAAAAACGGCGGAAGGTCCTTGAAAATAAG
>CAJXRS010000182.1 GCA_913060555.1 uncultured Gammaproteobacteria bacterium
CCGCTGGCCGCCCGCCTGGCGCTGCGCCGACTGGGGCGGCGGCCGGCGCTGGCCCTGCCCCTGCTCACCGCCCTGACACTGGCCATGGCCACCCTGGCACTGTCTGGTCTGGTCGGCACGCGCCTGCTCGCCGACTGGCGCGCCAAGCTGCCGGCGCAGGCGCCCAATCACTTTGTACTCAATCTATTCGCGGAGGATCTCGACACCTACCGCACCTGGCTGACCGCCCAGGGCGGCCGCAGCGAGCCGCTCTATCCGGTGGCGCGCGGGCGCCTGACGGCGATCAACGGCGTGCCGGCACGCACTGCCGTCACCAAGGAGACGGACCGCGAGGTACGGGCGTTGAACCGCGACCTGTCCCTCACCCGGGCCGCCGCGGCCCTGCCGGCCAGTAACCGCCTGATCACAGGCCACTGGCCGCCGGCCGCCGGCGGCGTCTCGGTCGAGGCGGAACTCGCCGAGCGCATCGGACTGACGCTCGGCGATCATCTGGAATTCGTCACCAGCCGGGGCACCCTGGAAGCACAGGTGACCAGCATCCGCCAGGTGGACTGGGAAAGTTTCGAGCCCAATTTCTATTTCGTGTTCGGCCCCGAGGCCTTGGCCGGCGAGGACATCACCTGGATCACCGGCTTCTGGCTGCCGCCCGGCGATGGCGCGCGGATCGCGACACTGCTGGAGCACATGCCCCACCTGACCGTACTGGACGTCAACGCCCTGCTCGCCAAGGCCCAGGACATCGCCGCCCAGGCCAGCCGCGCGACCGCCCTGCTGGCGGCGCTGCTGATGATCGCCGCGCTGCTGGTACTGGCCGCGGCGATCCGCGGCGGCGAGGCTGAGCGCGGCCGCGACAATGCCCTGCTGCGCACCCTGGGCGGAGACCGCAGTCTGTTGCGCCGGGTCGCCTGGCTGGAATTCGCGGCCCTGGGCGGCTGCGCCGCCACCGGCGCCACGCTGCTGTTGGCCGCCACCCTGTATCCGCTGGGCCAGCGCCTCGATCTGGCACTGCCCATCGCCTCGGGGTGGCTGGCGCTGCCCGCGGCTCTCGCCGCGCTGGTCGCCAGCGCCGGAGTCGCCGCCAGCCGCCGCGCGCTGCGCCAACCGACACTGCTGCTGTTGCGCAGTGGGTGAAGGAAAGGGCCGGCGACGGCAGTGCACACCAGGGCTTCATCACATCGGACAGGGAGGCAGCGAATGGCCAGGAAAAGAAACCCGGGGTTGGCTGGCGACATCTTTGCCCTGGGCGCGGCACTGCCCTGGTGGCTGAGCCTGCCGCTGGCGGCGATCGTCTATGGAATTTTGCACCAGATCGCGACCCAGCCGGCCCCGCCGGCGACCGCACCCGGGCAGGCGGGCGCCGCGGTCGCCACGCAGTTCCTGCTCGTGTTGGCGCGCTTGGGACAATACGTCATCCCCCTTTTCCTGGCGCTCGGGGCACTGGTGTCACTGATGAAGCGCCAGCAGACCAAGGCCGTTTTCCGGCAGCGCTCTCGGCAACCCGCAAACACTGCCCTCGACGGACTGTCCTGGGTGGCGTTCGAGCGTCTGGTCGGCGAAGCGTTCCGGCAACGGGGCTATAGCGTCGCCGAAACCCACAGCGGCGCGGACGGCGGCGTGGATCTGCGGCTGGTCAGGAACCGCGAGCGATTCCTGGTGCAGTGCAAGCATTGGCGGGCTCAAAAGGTGCCCGTCGAAGTGGTTCGCGAACTCTACGGCGCCATGGCGGCAGAGGGCGCGGCCGGAGGATTCGTGGTGACCTCCGGCGAGTTCACAGCGCCGGCGCAGCGTTTTGCGCGGGGCAGGAACATCGAGCTCCTCGACCGCACCGCGCTGTCGGCCATGATCACCGCGGCGCAATCCGGCTCGGGATCGGCGGGCAGCGCAGAGAACCCGCCGCAGGCCCCCGCGAGCCCGGCCGTGCCCACCTGCCCGCAATGCGGTGCCGCCATGGTCCGGCGCTTAGTGGGCCACGCGGCTAATGAGGTAACACTCAGAGCCACTGTGCTGGTGTGAATCAAGGCGCGTTTCGCAGGGAATGGTTGTTCCCTTGCCAAGAAACGCAACGCCGAGTCGCGCCAGCACAGTGGCTCCCGGAGGGCCGCCGCGCAAGCGCCGTGGGCTGCGTTCCGCTCGCTTGAATTGGCAAAGCCAGTCCTGCACTCGCGCGCCTTGCCCACAACGCTTGTGCGACGGCTGAGCGTTACCTCATTAGCCGCGTGGCCCACTAGCCCGCAAGGGTGCCAACGCCGGCAACGCCTTCTGGGGCTGCAGCGGGTTTCCGCACTGCCGCGGCATCCGGCCACTGCAGTGACCCGGCACAGCGGGACTCGCAACCGCGGCGCCGCTGCGCGATCATGGCCCCTCGCCCACTGATCGGACCGCCGCCAGAGCTGTCGAGCCCATGATCACCGACCCAGACCGCTTCGCCGCCGCCATCGACCGCTTCGATGCCGCCAACGAACAGGATCCCCACCGGGAACAGGGCCAGCCCGCCGAGCTGGTCTACGCCCAGCGCATGACCGAGATGCTCGAGCGCTTCGCCCCGGACGCCCCGGAGCCGGTGCGGCTCGCGGTGCGCGCCCAGCATATCGAGCGCTGGAAGACGCCGCGCTCCTCCTACCCCGAGGGGCGGGCCGGCTATCTGGCCTGGCGGGCGGATCTCTACGAAATCCACGCCCGCAGCGCGGCGCGCATCCTCGCCGAGGTCGGCTACGAGGAGGCCGTCATCCAGCGCGTCGCGGATGCCATCGCCAAGCGCAACCTCAAATCGAACCCGGACGCACAGGCCGTCGAGGACATCGCCGCGCTGGTCTTTCTGGAACACTATCTGGCGGACTTCGCCGCCCGGCACCCGGATTACGATGACACCAAGTGGACCGGCATCCTGCGCAAGACCTGGCGCAAAATGTCGCCGGCGGCACGGGAGTTCGTGCGCTGCGGCGAGCTACAGCTGCCGGAAGCGCTGGCGCCTCTGGTCCTCAAGGCCGTCTCATGAACACCGGCTAACGGGTACGGGGCAGGATCTCGCACTGGAGCGGCAGCGCCGTCAGGCCGCGAAAGCTCAGACTGTCGAGCCACGCCGGCTCGCCGCCGACCACGCGGGGATGGCGGATACGCGCGGCGAAGATGGGCAGCGCGATGCGGCCCTCGAGGCGGGCCAGGGGCTGTCTCTTATACACATCTCCGAGCCCACGAGACTAGGCATGATCTC
>CAJXRS010000183.1 GCA_913060555.1 uncultured Gammaproteobacteria bacterium
CGCCCAGGCAGCGCGGCATCGCGGGCAGCGGCCGCTTGCGTTCGGTGTCGAACAGGCCTTCGGCGGCGAGCCGTGCGCGGATTTCCTCGAAGCGTCTCTGCAGGAGTCCGTGGCCGGCGGGTTCCAGATGTTCGACGATCAACTGGTAGTCGCCGCGTTGCTCGTAGAGACTGATGCGGCCCCGCACCAGCACCTGTTGCCCGGTTTCGGGACGGCGACGGATCAGTTGATTGCGATTGCGGAACATGGCGGCCCTTACCTGGGCGTGTTCATCCTTCAGGGTGAAATACCAGTGCCCGGACGCCGGGCAGGACAGATTGCTGAGTTCAGCCTCCACCCAGATCTGGGGCAGATGGGTCTCCAGCAGCTGGCGGGCCCGCCGGTTGAGCTCGGAGACGCTGAGCACGGTGCGCCCGGCGGGCGCTGCTGGGTTGCGGTCGAGGTGATTCACCGCGCCATTGTACCCCGCCCGGGGCTGGGCTTCGGTTTACCGGGCCCGCGGGCGGGACTATAATTTGGCGCCTTCCGGCATGGGCCGTCGGCGCAGATCATGCTTAGAATCGACCACGAAGCCCTCACCTTCGACGATGTCCTGCTGTTGCCGGGCTACTCCGAGGTAATTCCTCGCGACGTCAGCCTGCAGTCCCGGCTCACACGCGCCATCCGTCTCAACATACCGCTGGTTTCCGCCGCCATGGATACGGTCACCGAGGCCCGGCTGGCGATCGCCCTGGCCCAGGAAGGCGGCATCGGCATTGTGCACAAGAGCATGTCCATCGAGCAGCAGGCTCAGGAGGTGCGGGCGGTCAAGAAGTTCGAGAGCGGGGTGGTCAAGGATCCCATCACCATAGCGGCGGACACCCCGATCCGCGAGCTGCTGGCGCTCACCCGAGAGCACAATATCTCCGGTGTGCCCGTGCTGCGCGACGGCGACCTGGTGGGCATCGTCACCCGCCGTGATGTGCGCTTCGAGACCAATCTGGATGCTCCGGTGGCCAGTGTGATGACCTCGCGCGAGCGCCTGGTGACCGTGCGCGAGGGCGCCAGCGCCGAGGAGGTCAAGCTTTTGCTGCACAAGCACCGTATCGAGAAGGTGCTGGTGGTCAACGACGCTTTCGAACTGCGCGGCCTGGTGACGGTGAAAGATATCGACAAGGCCGAGCGCTATCCGGATTCCTGCAAGGATGAGCTCGGCCGGCTGCGGGTGGGGGCTTCCGTGGGCACGGGTTCGGAGACCGAGGAGCGCGTGGTGGCGCTGATCGCCGCCGGTGTCGATGTGCTGGTCGTCGATACCGCCCACGGTCATTCGCTCAATGTCCTGCGCCGGGTCGACTGGATCAAGCGCACTTATCCTCAGGTGCAGGTGATCGGCGGCAATATCGCCACCGCCGAGGCGGCGCTGGCGCTGGCCGAGGCGGGTGCGGACGCGGTCAAGGTCGGTATCGGCCCGGGTTCGATCTGCACCACCCGGGTGGTGACCGGGGTCGGCGTGCCCCAGGTGAGCGCCATCGCCAATGTGGTCAAGGCTCTAGGCCATCTGGACCTGCCGGTGATCGCCGACGGCGGCCTGCGCTTCTCCGGGGATATCGCCAAGGCCATCGCCGCGGGCGCGGACGCGGTGATGGTGGGTTCGCTGCTCGCCGGTACCGAGGAGGCGCCGGGCGAGATCGAGCTCTATCAGGGACGTACCTACAAGGCCTATCGCGGCATGGGCTCGCTGGGCGCCATGGCCCAGACCCAGGGCTCGAGCGACCGTTATTTCCAGGATGCCAGGGTCGGCTCCGACAAGCTCGTCCCCGAGGGGATCGAGGGCCGAGTGCCCTACAAGGGCCCGGTATCGACCATCATCCACCAGCTCATGGGCGGGCTGCGCTCGGCGATGGGCTATACCGGCTGCCGCGATATCGGCGAGCTGCGCACCAAACCACGCTTCGTCCGCGTGACCGGCGCCGGCAGGCAGGAGAGCCACGTTCACGACGTCGGCATCACCAAGGAAACACCTAATTATCCGGTTGGCGGCAGCTAGTTCGCCCTGCAGCCGCCGCCCCGTTCTCTCGCTACCGATCCGGCGCCGGCCGCGCCCTGGGTGAACTCATGTCCACTGACATCCATGCCGACCGTATCCTGATCCTCGACTTCGGCTCCCAGTACACGCAGCTCATCGCCCGGCGCGTGCGCGAGCTGGGCGTCTACAGCGAGATTCACCCCTGGGACATGGACGCCGCCGCGCTGCGGGCGTTTGCGCCCAAGGGCATCATCCTCTCCGGCGGGCCGGCCTCGGTTACCGAGGCCGGTTCACCGCGCGCATCCGAGGTGGTCTGGTCGCTCGGCGTGCCGGTGCTGGGTATCTGCTACGGCATGCAGACCATGGCGGTGCAGCTCGGCGGCGCCGTGGAACCCGGCGAGGTCAGGGAGTTCGGTTACGCCGAGATCCGCGCCCGCGGGCATTCCAGGCTGCTGGACGGCATCGAGGACCGCGTCAACGCCGAGGGCCACGGCCTGCTGGATGTGTGGATGAGCCACGGCGACCGCGTCAGCGCCCTGCCGGCGGGCTTCAAAGGCATCGGCTCCACCCCCGACGTGCCGCTGGCCGGCATGGCCGACGAGGCGCGCGGCTACTACGCCTTTCAGTTTCATCCCGAGGTCACCCACACCCCCCAGGGCACGCGCATCTACGCCCGCTTCGTGCACGACATCTGCGGCTGCGCCAGCGTCTGGACCCCCGACAACATCATCGCCGACGCCATCGCCACCGTGCGCCGACAGGTGGGTGAGGGCAAGGTGTTGCTGGGCCTGTCCGGCGGGGTCGATTCGTCCGTGGTCGCCGCGCTGCTGCACCAGGCCATCGGCGATCAGCTCACCTGCGTGTTCGTCGACAACGGTCTGCTGCGCCACCACGAGGGCGACCAGGTGATGCAGGTGTTCGCGCGCAACCTCGGTGTCAAGGTGATCCGGGTCGATGCCGAGGCGCGCTTTCTGGACGCGCTGCGGGGTGTGGCCGACCCCGAGGCCAAGCGCAAGATCATCGGCGGGCTGTTCATCGACGTATTCGACGAGCAAGCCGCCAAAATCGAAGGCGTCGACTTCCTCGCCCAGGGCACCATCTACCCGGACGTGATCGAATCCGCCGGCGGCAAGACCGGCAAGGCGCAGGTCATCAAGAGCCACCACAACGTCGGCGGCCTGCCCGAACACATGAA
>CAJXRS010000184.1 GCA_913060555.1 uncultured Gammaproteobacteria bacterium
TGGAAGAACTGTTCGACGCCGCCATTGGTGAGGATCGCCACCCGGGGTCCGCGCGGCCGGCGGCCGGTGGCGAGCAGCTCGGCGGCGTCGAACAGTTCTTCCAGGGTATCGACCCGCAGCGCGCCGACGCGGCGGAACACGGCATCGTAGACGGCGTCGTTGCCGGCCAGCGCGCCGGTGTGCGAGGCGGCGGCGCGGGCGCCTTCGGCGTGGCGGCCCGCCTTGACCACGATCAGCGGCTTGACCCGGGCCGCGGCGCGTGCCGCGGAGACGAACTTGCGGGCGTCGCTGATCGCCTCGATGTAGAGCAGGATGGCGTGGGTGCCGGGATCGGCGGCCAGATAGTCGAGCAGGTCGCCGAAGTCGACGTCGATCATGTCGCCCAGGGACACCAGGTGGGAAAAGCCGATGCCACGCACCTGGGCCCAGTCGAGAATCGAGGTCACGATGGCGCCGGACTGGGTGACGAACGCCAGCCCGCCGGGCAGCGCGGGCATGTGCGCGAAGCTGGCATTGAGGCCGGCGGCGGAGCTGAGCACGCCCACGCAGTTGGGGCCGACCAGGCGCAGGTCGTGGCGCTGCGCGGCGGCGAGCAGTGCGGCGCGGCTCACCGCCTGGGCGGGGTCGTCACTGAAGCCCGCGGTGAGGATCACCGCGGCGCGGGTGCCGCGCGCGCCGAGCTGGTCGAGCGTCGCCGCGACCGCTGCCGGCGGGGTGGCGATCACGGCGAGATCCGGCACCAGGGGCAAGGCCGCGACGTCCGGGTAGGTGACGATGCCCTGCACCACGCCGTGCGTCGGGTTGACCGGCAGGATGGCTCCTTCGAAACCGGTGCCGAGCAGGTTGCGCAGCACCTGGGCGCCGACGCTGCCCGGGCGGCCGCTGGCGCCGATCAGGGCGACGGCTTTGGGTCTCAGCAGGGCGTCGAGGTGGCGCGTGGACATGGCCGCCGCTTCACCGGATCCGGCGCTTGCCGGCCGCCGCGCCGTGCGGGTGCGGGCGCATGGTGTCCCGCCCGTCAGGGCGTGGCATGGGGAAAGATGGTCCGGTAGAGACGGTAGTAGCTGGCAACCAGCAAGGGCGCCGCCACCAGCAGACCGAGGCCGAACGGCAGGGCGCCGAGCAGCATCAGTACCATGGCCGCCAGACCCCAGATCAGCAGCGCCAGCCAGTTGCGAAAGGTGGCATTGAAGCTCAGCCGCAGGGCGGCGCCCACCGGCTGGCGATCAAACCCCACCAGCGGTGTGGCGAAGAAAAAGACCGCGATCAGGGGCGCCAGCACAATCAGCAGTACCAGTAGGGCGGCGGGATTGACGCTCAGCTGTCCGGGCGCCATGCCACCGATCGCGGCCACCCCCAGCAAGGCCGCGCCCATGCTGGCCAGCAGCTGGACCGCGCCGAGCAGGATCAGGCTGTTGCGGGCGGGATCGCCGAAACCCGCAAACAGATGGCCGACGGTCAGTGCCTTGCCGGCGTCGAGGTCCCGGGCGCCCAGCAGCCAGCCGAAGGTGAACACCGGCCCCAGCAGGGTTATCGCCAGCGAGCCCACCACCGGGATGAACGCGGCGACCAGATTGATCAGGAAAAACACGACCAGGATGCCTATCCAGGGCCCGGGCGCACGTTTGAACGCTTCCCAGCCGGCGGCGATCCAGGCGATGGCGTCGGCCGCGGTGGCGGTATGAATGCGGGGTTCGGTGGCCTGGACCGGGCTGATCGGCGATGGCTCGCTCATGGGGTGTCGCTCCTTGCGCTGGGATGATGGCGCCGATGGTAGCCGAGTTGGCGGCGCCGGTCAGTCGAGCAGGGGCGCGGCGGCGAGCAGCTCGCGGGTGTAGGCGTCCTGCGGCGCCTGCCAGAGCGCCTCGGTGGTGCCGCTCTCGACCAGTTTGCCGTGATGCAGCACCAGCACGCGATCGCACAGATAGCGGACCACGGACAGGTCGTGGGAGATGAACACCAGGCTCAGGTTGTGGCGCGCCACCAGGGCCAGGATGAGGTCGAGGATCTGCGCCTGAATGGTGACGTCGAGGGCCGACACGGGCTCGTCGGCGATCACCACCTCGGGTCGGGTGGCGATTGCCCGGCCGATGGCGATGCGCTGGCGCTGGCCGCCGGAGAACTCGTGCGGGTACTTGCGGATGGCGCTGCGCGGCAGGCCGACATCGTCCATCAGCGCCAGCACCAGGGCGGTGACCTCGCGGCGCCCGGCAAGGCGGTGGTAGCGCAGGGGTTCGGCAAGGGCGTCGAACACGCTCATGCGCGGGTTGAGGGAGGCGTAGGGATCCTGAAAGATCATCTGCAGGTGGCGGCGCAGCGGCCGCAGCTGGCGTTCGCCGAGCCCGGTCAGCTCGGTGCCGCGCAGCCGCACCGAGCCCGCGGTGGGCTTGATCAGCTGCAGGATGGAGCGCCCAAGGGTGGATTTGCCGGAACCGGATTCGCCCACCACGCCCAGGATCTCGTTGCGATATAGGGTCAGGGAGACGTCGTCCACCGCCTTGACGGTGCGCCCGCCGGGTTCGCTGAACCAAGTGCGCAGGCCCTCGACCTGGATCAGGGCCTCCTGCTGGGGCGGCGGCGGGGCGTTCTTGTGGCCGCGGCGGCTGGCCGCGAGCAGCTTGCGGGTGTAGGGGTGCTGCGGATCGCGGAACAGGGTCGCCGGCGTGCCGCGTTCCACCACCCGGCCGTCCTGCATCACCAGGATGCGGTCGGCGATATCGGCGACCACGGCGAGGTCGTGGCTGACGAACAGCACGGCGAGATTGCGGCGTGCCTGGATCTCGGCGATCAGGCGCAGGATCTGCGCCTGGATGGTGACATCGAGCGCGGTGGTCGGCTCGTCGGCGATCAGGATATCGGGCTTGAGCAGAAGCGCACGGGCGATCACGACGCGCTGCGCCTCACCACCGCTGAGATAGGTGGGACGGCGTTCAAGGACGTGTTCGGCAAGGCCGACATCGGCAATGGTCTTGCGGATCTGAGCCGTGCGCGCCTCGCGGTCGCGCCAGCCGTGGACCTTCAACACCTCGTGCAGCCTGTCTCT
>CAJXRS010000185.1 GCA_913060555.1 uncultured Gammaproteobacteria bacterium
TCATGAACGGACCTCGCGCCAGCTCCAGACTCATTTCATATTGGAATCAGCCGCCCCCCTCCAGACTCACTTCATATTGGACAAGGCTAACGCTCGCACCGCCCGGTAGATTTTGCTAGATTCCCGGTCGGCGCCGATTTCCGGTGTCTCCCCATAACATCAAGAACATCGGATGAAGCAGATCGAATCCCGCATCAACCCGCGCGCGCCAGCATTTCTGGCCAACGCCGAACATTATCAACAACTGGTTGACACCCTGCGCGGGCGGTTACGAGAGGCGGCCACCGGCATCCGCGAGGCCCATATCGCCCGCCACCACAGCCGCGGCAAGCTGCTCGCGCGGGAGCGCATCGACCGGCTGATCGACCGCCACACCCCGTTTCTGGAGCTGTCGCCGCTGGCGGCCTGGGGGCTGTACGGCAACGAGGTGCCGAGCGCAGGTATCGTCACCGGCATCGGCCAGGTATGCGGCGTGGCCTGCATGATCATCGCCAACGACGCCACCGTGAAGGGCGGCTCCTTCTTTCACGAAACCGTGCGCAAGCATGTGCGTGCCCAGGAGGTCGCCGAGCAGAACCACCTGCCCTGCATCTATCTGGTCGACTGCGGCGGCGCCTACCTGCCCGAGCAGGATCGGGTGTTTCCCGACAAGGATCATTTCGGCAATACCTTTTACCGCCAGTGCCGGATGTCCCAGCAGGGCCTGCCGCAGCTGGCGGCGGTGTTCGGCGGCTGCACCGCCGGCGGCGCCTATATTCCGGCGCTCGCCGACGAGCTGGTGATGGTGCGCGGCAATGCCCGCATCCACCTGGGCGGGCCGTCGATCGTCAAGGTCGCTATCGACGAGACCGTCGACGGCGAGACCCTGGGCGGCGCCGAGATGCACAGCCGCGTCTCCGGGGTGAACGATTATCTGGCCGATGACGAGCCGGCGGCGCTGCACCGCCTGCGGGAGATCGTCGCCAAACTGAACTGGCCGCGCCAGTGCCACACCGATGTCCGCGTGGCACGGCCGCCGGCCTACGATCCGCACGAGATCGGCGGGGTGATCAGCGCCGACCCCAAGGTCCCCTACGACGTGCGCGAGATCATCGCCCGCCTGGTGGACGGCAGCGACTTCCAGGAATTCAAGCCGCTCTACGGCGATACCCTGGTGTGCGGTACCGCCCACCTGCACGGTTACCCGGTCGGCATCCTGGGCAACAATGGCGCACTGTTTTCCGAATCCGCGCTCAAGGGCGCGCACTTCATCGAGCTGTGCAACCAGCGCAATACCCCGCTGCTGTTCCTGCACAACATCACGGGATATATGGTCGGCACCGAGGCGGAACGCGGCGGCATCGCCAAGCACAGCGCCAAGATGGTCTACGCCCAGGCGACTTCGCGGGTTGCCAAGTTCTCGGTGATTCTGGGCGGCTCCTACGGCGCCGGCAACTACGGCATGGCCGGGCGCGGCTTCGCGCCGCATTTCCTGTTCGCCTGGCCCGGCGCGCGCTGCGCCACCATGAGCGCGGACATCGCCAGCAATGTGATGCAGGAACTGCGCCGCGCCAGTATCAAGCAGGACGACGCCGGACTGGCGGAGGATCTGCGCCGCATCGATGCCCAGGTGCGTGCCCAGTACGGCGAGCAGAGCGACCCCTATTACGCCACCGCCCGACTCTGGGACGATGGCATCATCGAGCCGGCGCAGACCCGCGACGTGCTGGGCCTGTGCCTGGCGCTGGCCGCGCAACGGCCGCCGGCGACCGGCCCGGCGCCGGTATACCGGATGTAGGCCGCCATGTTCGAGTCCGTACTCATCGCCAACCGCGGCGAAATCGCACTGCGCATCATCCGCACCTGCCAACGCCTGGGTATCCGCGCCATCGCCCTGTACTCGGAGGCCGACCGCGACGCCCCCCATGTACACCAGGCCGACGGCGCCTTTGCCATCGGCCCGGCGGAGAGCGCGCGCTCCTATCTGGATGCCAATGCCATCGTCGCCGCCGCCCGCCGCGCCGGCGCCGAGGCCATCCACCCCGGCTACGGCTTTCTGTCCGAAAGCGAAACCCTGATCGCGGCCTGCGAGGACGCCGGCATCGCCTTCGTCGGCCCCCATCGCGCGGCCATTCGCGCCATGGGTTCGAAGATCGAGGCCAAGGCCATCGCCGAGGGTGCCGGCGTGCCCGTGGTGCCGGGCTACCACGGCGAACAGGGCGACGCGGCGCTCCAGGCCGCCGCACAGCGCATCGGCTTCCCGCTGCTGATCAAGGCCAGTGCCGGCGGCGGCGGCCGCGGCATGCGCGCGGTCGCCGCCGCCGCGGAGTTCCCGGCCGCGCTGGCCCAGGCGCGCACCGAGGCGCTGGCGGGTTTCGGCGACGACCGGGTGCTGCTGGAAAAACTGGTCACCGCGCCCCGCCACCTGGAAGTGCAGCTCGCCGGCGACCGGCACGGCAACCTGGTCCACCTGTTCGAGCGCGAGTGCTCGATCCAGCGCAACCATCAGAAGATCGTCGAGGAGGCCCCGGCGGCTTTCCTGAGCACAACACAGCGCAGCGCACTGCACCGCCACGCGCTCACCCTGGGCCGGGCGATCGGCTACGACTCCCTGGGCACCGTCGAATTCCTGCTCGATCACGACAGCGGCGAGATCTATTTCCTGGAGATGAACACCAGGTTGCAGGTCGAGCACCCGGTTACCGAATATGTCACCGGCCTCGACCTGGTGGAGTGGCAGCTGCGGATCGCCGCCGGCGATCACCTTGGCGATCAGCGAGTCGTAGTGCGGGC
>CAJXRS010000186.1 GCA_913060555.1 uncultured Gammaproteobacteria bacterium
GGCTTCGCCAGATTGCAAGTCGACCAGCAGGCCCGTCCCGCCGGGATAACACAGCCGGACCCGCTGCCGGGAGCGGCGCCCGGGGTTGCGCAACGCCACCGCGAAGTCGACCGATTCTCCCGCAAAGCCGCTGCCGGGGCGTACCGGTCCGACCTCGATGCCGTGCAGGTTCGCATAGGTATGGAAGATGGTCACCACGAACAATCCCGCGAGCAGAAAGGTCAGCCCAAAGACGAGGTTATTTTCGAAATTGGTGGCGGTGAGCCAGAGCACCGCCAGGAGCACGGCGAACAGGCCGCCGGCGGCCGACGGAAAGATGAACAGGCGGCGGTTCCGCAGGCGGCAGGAGACCACCTCGGGTAGGCGCCGGTCGAGCCAGCGGCGGTAATTTCGCTGCAGACTGGCGCGCAATCCCGTCATTCGCTGCGGCTCGTGGACGGTTAAAGGACATCCACCGCGTCGAGGACGCGCCGGGCGGCGGCGACCGCCGGTTCGCCGGCGGTGGTCTGCAGGCGGTGAGCGACCACTGGGCCGAACACTGCCTGCACATCCTCGGGAATCACGTGCTGGCGTCCGGCGAGAAAGGCCCAGGCCCGGGCGCCCTGCAACAGCGCCAGGGCGCCGCGCGGCGATACCCCGTGCTCGCAGTCGGCCAGCTCCCGCGTATGCTGCACCAGGCGTTGTACATAGGCGATCAGCGGCGGCGAGACGCCGATGCGGTCGACCCTCTCCTGGAGGGCGAGCAGCTGGTCCTCGGCGACGAACCTGGGCAGCTTGGTCAGCCGCAGCCGTGGATTGGCGCCGGCGAGCAGGCGGCGCTCGGCCTCCGGATCCGGGTAGCCCAGGTGGAGGCGCATCAGAAACCGATCGAGCTGCGACTCGGGCAGCGGGAAGGTGCCGTACTGGGTGCTGGGGTTCTGGGTGGCGATCACGAAGAACGGCTGCGGCAGCGGCCGGGTCTCGCCCTCGACACTGACCTGACCTTCCGCCATGGCCTCGAGCAGCGCGCTCTGTGTCTTCGGCGTGCTGCGATTGATCTCGTCCGCCAGCAGCAGCTGGTGGAACACCGGCCCCGGGTGAAACTGGAAGCTGCCCTGCTCGCGGTCATATACCGAGATGCCGACGATGTCGGCCGGCAACAGATCACTGGTGAACTGAATGCGTGCGAAGCCGAGGCCCAGCACCCGGGCCAGAGCCTGGGCGAGTGTGGTCTTGCCGGTGCCGGGGACGTCCTCGATCAGCAGGTGACCGCGCGCGAGCAGGCAGGCCAGCGCCAGGCGCAGCTGGCGCTCCTTGCCCAGCACCACGGTGTTGAGCGCGGCGATGGCCGCTTCCAGGGGACGCGGCGACAGATTCAAAGGGCGTCCAGCCCCCGGGCCAGATCGCCCCGGATGTCGTCGAGCGCTTCCAGGCCCACCGCGACCCGGATCAGGTTCTCGGTAATGCCGGCGCGGGCCTTTTCGGCATCGCCGAGCCGCCCGTGGGTGGTGGTGGCCGGATGCACGATGGTGGTCTTGGCATCGCCCAGATTGGCAGTCAGCGACAGGATCCGGGTGGCATCGATGACCTGCCACGCCTGCTCGCGACCGCCGCGGACCCGGAACGACAGCACGCCGCCGAACGCCCGTTGCTGGCGCCGGGCGAGCTCGTGGCCCGGGTGGCCGGGCAGGCCGGCATAGAACACGCGCTCGACCGCGGGGTGCTCGGCCAGCCATTCCGCGAGCGCCTGCGCCGCGGCCGAATGGGCCTCCATGCGCAGGCGCAGGGTCTCCAGCCCCTTGGTGAATACCCAGGCATTGAACGGGCTCAGGCTGGGCCCCGCCGAACGAATGAAGCCCAACACTTCGGCCATCAGCTCCGCCCGGCCCAACACCACGCCGCCCAGACAGCGGCCCTGGCCGTCCAGATACTTGGTGGCGGAGTGGATGACGATGTCCGCGCCCCAGTCCAGGGGTCGCTGCAGGGCCGGGGTACAGAAGCAGTTATCGACCGCGAGCAGGACTCCCCGGCTCCTCGCCAGATCCGCAAGCGCGGCCAGATCGCCGATCTCGCACAGCGGATTGGACGGCGTCTCCAGCAACAGCAGCCTGGTATTGGGTTCGATCGCTTCCCGCCAGGCGTCGATATCGGTCAATTCCACGAAGGTGGTAGCGACGCCGAACTTGGCCAGAAACTTGTTGAGCAAGACCGTAGTGGTACCGAATACGCTGCGCGAGCACACCAGGTGGTCACCGGCACGCAGCAGGGCCATGCAGGTGCTGAGTATCGCGGCCATGCCGGAGGCGGTGGCGACCGCCTGGTCGGCCCCCTCGAGGGCGGCGATGCGCTGCTCGAAGGTGCGCACGCTGGGGTTGGTGTAGCGCGAGTAGACGTTGCCCTCCACTTCGCCGCTGAAGCGCGCGGCGGCCTCGGCGGCATTGGCAAACACATAGCTGGAGGTGAGGAACAGCGCCTCGCTGTGCTCGCCCTCGGGCCCGCGCACCTGGCCGGCGCGCACCGCGAGCGTATCCAGCGCCGCCCCGCTCAGGGGATCTTCCGTCGGGTCGGCAGCCATCAGGGTTGGCTCCGGCTGGAATTGTAGAGGCCCAGGACATCCTCTCCCGCCTGCATCAGACGCGGTCGCGCATTCTGGCCGCGGGCGGATTCGAGGCGTTCGAAGTAGCTGTGATCGACGTCATTGGTGACGTACTGGCCATTGAACACCGAGCAATCGAAGGACGCCACATTCGGGTTGCCCTCCTGACAGGTTTCCACCAGATCATCCAGAT
>CAJXRS010000187.1 GCA_913060555.1 uncultured Gammaproteobacteria bacterium
AGGTAACGTCGGCATTGAGGCGGGCCAGGTTTTCTTTGATGCGTGCCAGCCGTTTGCCTTCCAGCTCCAGGGCGACCAGCTCCGCGTCGGGGAATTTCTCGCAGAGCTGACCGGTCTTGCCGCCGGGGGCGGCACAGGCATCCAGGATGCGGCCGGTGGGTGGGCATTGCAGGACTTCGCCGGGTAACTGGGCGGCTTCGTCCTGTACCGACAGGGCGCCCTGTTCAAAACCTGGCAGCTGGAATACCGGGCGGGCCGGGCTCAGGTAGACGCTCCAGGGGGACAGCTCGCCGGGGCGGGCGCCGTCGCCGAGGGCGGCAATGGCTCCGGCGCGCTGCTGCTGGCGCCGGTTCACTCGCAGGGTGAAGGGCGGTGTTTGCAGGTTGGCCCGGGCCATGGCTTCCGCGTCGGCGGGCCAGTCTTGCTGCCAGCGCTTGAATAGCCAGTCCGGCAGGCTGAGCTGGATGTTGGGGTTGGCGTCGGCGACGGCCTCATCCATCGTCAGTTTGCTGGCCTTGCGGAGAATGGCATTGCTGAGCCCGGCGGCCCAGGGGGCTTTCAGTTTGCGACACAGCTGTGGGTAGGCGTTGACGATGGCGTGGGCGGGGCGCTCGCTGAACCACAGTTCGTAGAGCCCGGCGAGTAACGCTAGCCGCACCGGTTGGGCGCTGGCTTTAAGGGGTTTGCCCAGTTGCTGGTTGAGCCAGTGGTTGAGCGGACGCAGGTGGCGGCAGACGCCGAAGCAGATATCGCGCATCAGGCCGCCGTCGGCGCCCTGCAGGGGAAAGTCACGCAGCACTTCGCGCAGGCTTTCCCCG
This sequence comes from uncultured Gammaproteobacteria bacterium, assembly GCA_913060555.1. Lineage (GTDB taxonomy): Bacteria > Pseudomonadota > Gammaproteobacteria > Pseudomonadales > Porticoccaceae > JAGPUQ01. Next base: position 819 of record CAJXRS010000187.1, read on the forward strand.
TCGCCTTTACCGGGCAGTACCCTGTTGAGGACACGTACCGCGGTCAGGCGCGGGTCAGACGTTGTCAATGGAGTCACCCAGCGGTTCGCCTACCTGGAACAGATCCGGGTTACCGCGCAGCAGATCGGCCACGGCCATGCGCCGCTTGCCGGGCAGTTGCAGTTCTTCAAGAATCAGTGCGCCATCGCCGGTGGCCACATGGATGCCGCTGTCGTCCACGTTGAGAATATGGCCGGGCTCATCGTTATCCCGGCCAGGTTGCGGGCTTTCGCTGGCTTGCCAGATACGCATGGGCTGACCGTTCAGTGGGACCCAGCTCACTGGAAAGGGATTGAAGGCGCGAATGCGGTTGTAGAGGGCGCGGGTGGGCAGGCGAAAATCCAGGCGCGCTTCCGCTTTGCTCAACTTGTGGGCGTAGGTGACACCGTCGTCCGGCTGCGCGGTGGCGTTGGCCAGATACTGCTCCAGATCGTTCAGTACGGTGACCAGCAGGCGGGCGCCCTGGGCGGCGAGTCGGTCATGCAGTTCGCCACCAGTTTCGCTATCGCCAATCGGCAGGCTTTCGCTGAGCAGCATGGGGCCGGTGTCCAGGCCCGCTTCCATCTGCATGATGGTGTTGCCGGTTTCGGTGTCACCCATGGTGATGGCGCGCTGGATAGGGGCAGCACCGCGCCAGCGGGGTAGCAGGGAGCCGTGCACGTTGAGGCAGCTCAGGCGCGGCATATCCAGCACCTCCTGGGGAATGATCAGGCCGTAGGCCACCACGACCAGGGCATCCAGATTCAAGTCACGCAGTTGCTGGCGGATCTCGTCGCCCTTCAGGTTTTCCGGTTGCAGTACCGCAATGCCGTGGCGTTCGGCCAGTACCTTGACCGGGCTTTGTTGCACTTTCTTGCCGCGCCCGGCGGCCCGATCCGGCTGGGTGAGCACGGCAACCACCTCATGGTCGCTGTCCAGCACCGCTTGCAGGCTGGCGGCGGCGGTTTCGACTGTGCCGTCCTCTGCGCCCTCCGCGCCGGGGTGGACTTCCAAACTGCCGATACCGTCGATCCGCAGGGTGGTGCTGCGCGGAAGCGGCAGGGGGGTGCCCTCCGCCAACGGCCCGCTGTCGCTGTGGATGCTGCCCGATTGGCCGGGGGCGTAGCGGACAATCACTTGGGGGGCTGCGGCATCGCGGGCGGCGCGGCTGGCGGAGAGTTCGGCAGAGAGGGTTTCAAGCCGTTGCATCGTGGCGGCGTCCGGGCCGGATTGGGCGGCGGCACCGGCGGTCTCCATCCGGCGGCGGGCCTCTTCGGCCTCTTTGATTCGATCCTCAAGCGCGCGGCGGCGGTCAGCGCCGTCCCGCGCGGCGCGCGCCCGCAAAGCGTGGCGGTGGTGGTCCTCGGCGGTTTTGAGGGCGGCGCGGGCTTCTGTCGCGGCGGCCTCTGCGGTGTCCAGCGCGGCGCGGCGTTCGGGACTGTCGAAGCTGCGCCCCTCGGTCTCGCGCTGCCAGAGCAGGTTGACCATCGGCTGCGCGCTGTCCAGCAGGTCCTGCATGGCGCGCGCGCCCCTGGCCTTGATCAGGTCGTCGGGATCCTGCCCCTCGGGCATCAGGCAGAAGCGCAGCGATTTGCCGGCCTCCAAGAGCGGCAGCGCCAGGTCGATGAGGCGCATCGCGGCCTGAAGCCCCGCCCGGTCGCCATCCAGCGCCACGATGGGCTCATCCGAGATGCGCCACAGCAGTTGCAACTGGCTTTCGGTGATCGCGGTGCCAAGCGGCGCGACGGACGCCGTGAACCCGGCGCGGTCCAGTGCGATCACGTCCATGTAGCCCTCGGCCACAATGAGCGGCTTGCCCTTGCCCGCCGCCTCGCGCGCAGGCCCGTGGTTGTAGAGCGCGCGACTATCTGGACGGGCGCGGGTTGGACGAGGCCGCCCAAGAACGGTTCG
>CAJXRS010000188.1 GCA_913060555.1 uncultured Gammaproteobacteria bacterium
GGAGTCAACCATGAGAAGAACCACCACTGGGATGTGCGCTTCCGCCCTCGCGCTCTGCTTGCTTTTGGCCGCGTGCGGAAAATCTGACGAAGAACGCGCCTCCGCCGAGGAAGGCTCGCCTTCCATGACGGAACGGGCCGCGGATATGCAACAGAAAACGGAGCAGAAAATCCTCGAGACTGCGGAGAAGGCGGAGCAGGCAGCCATCAGGGCGGCCGAAAAAACTCGGCAGGCCGCCGGCGAAGCCGCACAGAAGGCGGGTTCGGCAACCGAGGCAGCGGGCAAGAAGGTTCAGGAAACCGGGGAGGCCATCAGCGGCAAGGCGCTGTCGCCGCCGGAACGTATGTCCGGCGAGGACCCCAAGGGTACCGGGCAGTCCGATACCCAGTGACCGGGCCACGTCCGGACCCCGTGGTGGCCGGGGTCCGGCGGCACCGGCTCAGTCGTAGACGATCACGCCACGCGCATTCTTGCCCGCTTCCAGATCCGCGAAGGCCTGGGGCGCTTCATCGATCCGGTAGGTGTGCGTGACCATGCGATCCAGGTCCAGCTTGCCCTGCCGGTAGAGTTCGAGATACTTGGGAAAATCGACACGGAACTCTGCACTACCGTACATCGAGCCCTTGAAGGTCTTGGCGGTGAGCGGAAACATCAGGGCGTTGAGTTCGAGCTTCTGGCTGAGCTTGCCGACGCCCACCACGGTCATGGTGCCACCGCGACGGGTCGCCTTCTGCGCCTGATCCACCACCGCGGGAATGCCAATGGCCTCGAAACCGTAATCCACCCCGATACCGTCGGTCAGTGCCAGGATCTGCTTGAGCGGGTCATTCCCGGCGTTGATCAGATCCGTAGCGCCGAGCTCACCCGCAATCGCCAGCTTCTCGTCGGAGAGATCGACGGCGAAGATCCGCGCCGCTCCGGCGATCCGTGCCCCCTGAATGATCGACAGCCCGACCCCGCCGGCGCCGAATACCGCGACCGTGCTGCCGGGCTTGACCTCGGCGGTCTTGAGCGCGGCGCCCACGCCGGTGGTGACCCCGCAGCCCACCAGCGCGGCCGCCTTCAGATCGATATCGTCCGGGATCTTTACCAAGCAGATGGCGGGCACAACCGCGTACTCGGCCATATTGCCCAGAAACTGCATGACGTTGATGTCCTCGCCATTCAGATGGACTCTCGTGGTGCCGTCCATCATCTTTCCGTCCGGGTTGCTGCGCAGGCACAGGTAGGCTTCGCCGCGCAGACAGTGAAAGCAGTCACCGCAGTTGGGCACGAAAGACAGCGTGACGTGATCCCCGGAGCGGACATTGGTCACCCCTTCGCCCACTGCTTCGACGATACCGGCACCCTCGTGGCCCAGCACCATGGGAAAGGGCACCGGGATGGTGCCGTTGATCACCGACAGATCGGAATGACAGACACCGGTCGCCTTCATCTTGACCAGCACCTCGCCAGCCTTGGGTGGGTCAAGCGTGACTTCCTCGACAGCGAAGCGATTCAACTCGTGAGCGACAACGGCTTTCATTTTCATCGATGCTGGTCTCCGGCAAAAAACGCCGAGCAGTGTACCATCCATGGTCAACACCGAGGCGCACACATGGTGCGCGTGGTGCGCGAACATGCCAGCAGCGGCGGTGCCGCCAGAGCGCTGCTGGTAAAATCGAGACCGGATGTCCGCGGCCGCGGACGCATGAGGAAGACCGACGTTATGCCCGGCTCCAGGCAGGCAATGCACCCCCAGCTGATCGCCGACTGCCACCTGCTGGGCGCCTCGCCCTCCGGCAGGGTACTGCTGCATGCCAATGCGCAACTGCCCTGGCTGATCCTGGTGCCGGACACCGAAGCAGCTGATCTGCTCCAGCTACCGCGCGCCCAGCGCATCCGGGTCCTCGACGATTGCGAGCGGCTCGACCTGTACCTGCGCACTCGCTGGGTGCTCGACAAGGTGAATTTCGCCGCCATCGGCAACCTGGTGCCGCAGCTACACCTGCATCTGGTCGGCCGCCGTCGTGACGACTGCTGTTGGCCGCTGCCGGCATGGGGACACCTGCAGCAGCAATCGGCCTATCCGGCCGCCGAAGTCGAGGTTATCGGGCGTGAAATCAGCGCGCTCTGGAACTAGTGGGCCACGCGGCCCACTAGTGCAGATCGCCCAGCTCGCCGCGCAAAAAATGCCTTATCCGGAAAACAAGATGGGGTGGCTGACGGGGATCGAACCCGCGACCACAGGAGCCACAATCCTGTGCTCTACCAACTGAGCTACAGCCACCATCACAAAACCGGGCGGAGACCCCGCTGTCGCAATCATCGCGTCCGCCGATCGCCCGGATCTCCGCCGATCTTTGGCGCGCCCGGCAGGATTCGAACCTGCGACCCACGGCTTAGAAGGCCGTTGCTCTATCCAGCTGAGCTACGGGCGCACAGCCGCCTCACAACCCGCCGCCGCGCCTCTGCGAACCGCGACTTTCCGCCAAACTGGTCGGGGAAGAGGGATTCGAACCCCCGACATCCTGCTCCCAAAGCCTGTCTCTTATACACATCTCCGAGCCCACGAGA
>CAJXRS010000189.1 GCA_913060555.1 uncultured Gammaproteobacteria bacterium
GGCAGCTATCCGATCACTGCGGATTTCGTCCAGCGTCTGGGTTGGGCCGCCGGGCGGGTGTTCGGTAGCAGCGGCAGCGGTCGCAAGCTGATTCTGGTCGGCAAGGACACCAGAATCTCCGGCTACATGTTCGAATCCGCGTTGCAGGCCGGGGTCATCGCCGCCGGGGTCGACGTGGGTTTGCTGGGCCCCATGCCCACGCCGGCCATCGCCTATCTGGCGCGCACCTTCCGGGCCTCCGCCGGCATCGTGATCAGCGCCTCACATAACCCCTTCGATGATAACGGCATCAAGTTCTTCGGGGCCGACGGGCGCAAGCTGCCCGATGCGGTCGAGGTCGAGATCGAGCGCTTCCTGGCCCAGGACGTCACCACCGAGGTGTCCGAGCGGCTCGGCCGCGCCAGCCGGATCGGCGATGCCGCCGGTCGCTACATCGAATTCTGTAAAGGCACGCTCCCCTTCGGCTTCAATCTCGACGGTCTCGATATCGTGGTCGATTGCGCCCATGGCGCGACCTACCATATCGCGCCGGACGTGCTCACCGAGCTGGGTGCCCGGGTCCACGCCGTCGGCGTCGAACCGGATGGTTTCAACATCAATCGCGACTGCGGCTCCACCCACCCCGAGGATCTGCAGCGCCAGGTGGTGGCGCGCCGCGCCGATTTGGGCATCGCCTTCGACGGCGACGGCGACCGGGTGATTTTCGTCGATGCCGACGGCACCCTGGTAGATGGCGACGAGCTGCTCTATATGCTCGCCGCCTATCGGCACGGCGTCGGCGGTTGCTCTGGTGTGGTCGGTACCCAGATGAGCAACTATGGTCTCGAGCTGGCGCTCGCCAGGCTCCGGGTGCCCTTCGTGCGCACCGCGGTCGGCGATCGCCATGTCATCGAGGCCATGACCGAGCGTGGCTGGCTGCTCGGCGGAGAGAGCTCGGGACATATCGTTTGCGGTGATCTCACGACCACGGGTGACGGCTTGGTGGCGGCTCTGCAGGTGCTGCGCGCGCTGATCGAAGCCGGTGATACCCTGGCGGAGCAGCGCGCAGGCATGGTCAAACTGCCGCAACGGATGATCAATGTCGCCATAGGCCGCGGTCAGGCGCCGCAAGGGCATCCGCAGGTGGCAGCGGCGGTGGCTGCCGCCAAGCACCAGCTGGGGGACAGGGGCCGGGTATTACTGCGCCCCTCGGGTACTGAGCCCGTGGTGCGGGTTATGGTCGAGGGAGAGGATGAGGCCCTGGTGTGTGGTCTTGCCGAAGAAATCGCGGGTATCGTTGCGGACCAGGCGAGATGAGCGTTTTTGTTGTTAACCTTGGCCAAACTGGCTACCATTGCCGACCTTTTCGGTACCGACGATGAGGGGGCCACTGGTCATCGGCAATTGGAAGATGAACGGCTCCAGGCACTCGATTGTCCAATTGCTGGACGGCATTTCCGGGTTGGGCCGGCAAGCCGGGATTGAGGTGGTGGTCTGTCCGCCGTTCGTCTACCTCGGTGAGGTGGGCGCGCGCTTGCAGTCCACCGGGTTGCGGCTCGGCGCCCAGCATGTCAGCGAGTACGGATCCGGGGCTTACACCGGGGAAATCGGCGCCGCCATGCTGGCCGATATCGGCTGCGGCTATGTGCTGGTCGGGCATTCGGAGCGTCGGGCTCTGTTCGGTGCCGATGATGTCCGGGTGGCGCGCCAGTTCGAACAGGCGCAGGGCGCGGGGCTGACACCGGTGCTGTGTATCGGCGAGAACGCCGAGCAGCGCGCTGCCGGCCAGGCTTGGGAAGTGCTGCGCCGCCAGCTGGCGGCGATCGAGCCGATTGTCGAGGGGCGAGCCCCGTGCCCCAGGACCCTGGTGATCGCCTATGAGCCGGTCTGGGCAATCGGCACCGGCGCAGCGGCAGATCCGCAGGAGGTGCAGTTGCTGCACGGTCGGATCCGCGCAGTGCTGGGTGCCGCGGGACGGGATGCACGAATTCTCTATGGTGGGAGCGTGGTGACGGACAATGTGCGAGCACTGATGGCGCAGCCGGATATTGATGGCGTACTGGTGGGAGGTGCCTCGCTGAGCGCGGAGCAATTTACCGCGATCTGTGAACTGGCGACGGGCAGCTGATGGAAACCCTGATAATTTTGTTGCATATCCTGATCGCAGTGGCGATCATTGCCTTCGTCCTGCTGCAGCAGGGCAAGGGTGCCGAGGCTGGCGCTTCCTTTGGGGCCGGCGCTTCCCAGACGCTGTTCGGCAGCACCGGAACCTGGAATTTTTTCAGCCGGCTGACTGCCGTCCTCGCCCTGCTGTTCTTTTTGAGCAGTTTTGCGCTCGCGGTGATCGCCAGGAACCTGTCTCTTATACACATCTGACGCTGCCGACGAATAGAGAGGTGTAGAT
>CAJXRS010000190.1 GCA_913060555.1 uncultured Gammaproteobacteria bacterium
AGATCATGCCTAGTCTCGTGGGCTCGGAGATGTGTATAAGAGACAGGTATTGTTGTCATGACCTCGATTTAATCATGAAAGAAAAAAAGATGCTGCCCTGGCGGGCAGCATTGAAGGTGGAAAAACAATAAAACAACAGACTCCCTTCAGCGTAAATTCTCTGGCTCTTGATGCATGGAGCCCTGAGAGTCGGGTTGTGCACGCTCAGGGCTCCCTGTGCTGACATGAAATTACCGGTTCACCCGGGTCTCCACCAGGCTGGCCACCACGGCCGGGTCTGCCAGGGTGGAAATATCTCCCAGGCTGTCGTGCTCGTTGGCGGCAACCTTCCTGAGGATGCGGCGCATGATTTTGCCGGAGCGGGTTTTCGGTAGCCCGGCAGTGAAATGGATCAGATCCGGTGTGGCGATGGGGCCGATCTCCCGGCGTACCCACTGGCGCAGTTCCTGGAGAAGGGCATCGCTGGCGGCTTCGCCGTCATTGAGGGTCACATAGACATAGATGCCCTGGCCCTTGATGTCGTGGGGGTAGCCGACCACGGCGGCTTCGCACACCTTGGGGTGGGCGACCAGCGCGCTTTCCACTTCTGCGGTACCCATGCGGTGGCCGGACACGTTGAGCACATCATCGACTCGCCCGGTGATCCAGTAGTAACCGTCTTCGTCGCGACGGGCGCCGTCGCCGGTGGTGTAGTAGCCGGGAAAGCTGCTGAAGTAGGTCTGCACAAAGCGCTCATGGTCGCCCCACAGGGTGCGGGCCTGGCCCGGCCAGCTGTCGGTGATCACCAGATTGCCCTCGGCGGGGCCGTCCAGCAGGTTGCCATCGTTGTCCACCAGGGCCGGTTGTACGCCGAAGAAGGGCAGGGTGGCAGCACCGGGTTTGGCTTCAATAGCTGCCGGTAGCGGACAGATCATGATGCCGCCGGTCTCTGTCTGCCACCAGGTATCCACCACGGCCGCCTGGCCGTTACCGACCACATCATGGAACCACTGCCAGGCCGCCGGATTGATCGGCTCGCCGGCGGTGGCGAGCACACGCAGTTTGTCACGGCGACTGCTCTGGCAGCAGTGATCGCCGCCGGCCATCAGGGCTCGGATCGCGGTGGGGGCGGTATAGAGAATTTCCACATCGTAGCGGTCGATGATATCGCCCACCCGCTGATCGTTAGGGTAGTTGGGCACCCCTTCAAACATGACGCAGGTGGCACCGTTGGCCAGAGGACCGTAGACCAGATAGGTGTGCCCGGTGATCCAGCCCACATCGGCCGTGCACCAGTACACCTGGCCGGGCTGGTAATCGAATGCCAGCTGATGAGTCAATGAGGCGTAGACCATGTAGCCGCCGGTGGTATGCAGTACGCCTTTGGGTTTGCCGGTGGAGCCGGAGGTATACAGGATGAACAGCGGGTCTTCCGCGTTCATGGCTTCCGCCGGGCAGTGGCTGTCGCTCTGCGCCTGTTCCTCTGTGTAGTCCAGATCGCGACCGGGCTGCCAGTGGATGTCATTGCCCACGTGGCGAACGACCAGCACTTTTTCCACCACATCGGTGCCGTCCTGGAGCAGGGCCTCATCCACATTGCCCTTGAGTGGAACCGGCTTGCCGCCGCGGCGACCGGCATCGGCGGTGATCACCATTTTGGCGCCGCAGTCGGCAATACGACCGGCCAGCGCATCCGGGGAAAAGCCGGCAAACACCACGGAATGGATGGCGCCAATGCGGGCGCAGGCCAGCATGGCGAAAACGGCTTCCGGGATCATCGGCATATAGATCATCACCCGGTCGCCCTTGAAGGCGGCGCGCAGCACGCTGGTGTGGGTTTCGATCGACACCGGATGCTTGTCCGCCTCCAGCAGGGTCAGACAGGCAAAAAAGCAGGCCACGTCAAAAAACGTATACAGCATGCCGCCGTGCAGCGAGCCCTCCGGGTTGAGGGTGAAGTCGTTAAGTTCGATTTCCACTTCGCTCTCGCCGTCGGCGGCGCGCTGCAGGCGCAGGCCGCAGGCCCGGTGCAGGGGGTGGGACAGCACGTCGTCACGGACTTCTTCGAAACGGCTGGGCATATCATTCTCCTTGGCCGGGTGTGTCAGGGGCGTTGAGTATAGGACAAAATGTCCGGTTGCCGAACGAGGTAGAGGCCGGTAGTATTTAGTTCATGATCCGTCTTCTGAATGCCCTCACACTCCTTGCGGTCCTGACCAACAGCCTGGTCTGGAGTGGCGATGTGGCTGTCTCTTATACACATCTCCGAGCCCACGAGACTAGGCATGATCTCGT
>CAJXRS010000191.1 GCA_913060555.1 uncultured Gammaproteobacteria bacterium
GGGTGTTCCCGCCGCTTGCGGCGCGGAGCCGGCGGCCTCTGCTGCTGTGCTCCCTGCTGCGCCCGCTGCGGTTCCCGCGGCCGCGCCCGGCGTCACCTCCGGTGCTGCCCGCGCCAGCTCGGCGACGGGCTCCGGCTCCGGCTCCGCCGCCATGGCCACGCCGAGATCGCGCAGCAGGTCGTTGGCCTGGTCGATCACCTCGGGCAGGGTGCGCAGCAAAGTATCCTCGCCAGCGCGCAACAGTACCCGCCGCGCCCGGGGATCGACGCCCAGCGCCGCGATTTCGCGCGCGAAAGCGCCGATCACGAATTCGGGCGACAAGGGCAGCTCCCGAACGCCCAGCGGTACGCCGACCAGGGCCGTCACCCGGGCACCGAGCTCGGCCAGCGGCTGTTTGACGGCGGCGGCGGCCGCGGCGGCCATGGCGTCAACCATGATCATCTCGGCCAGCTCCTCGTCATCCACCAGCCGCAATGGCTCCACCGGGCTCTGGGACGAGGCGCGATCGCCCAGCGCCGCGAAGGCCAGATCCACCCGGCGCGAAAAACCCTCACTGACGGTACGGCGACTGCTGTGCCAGGCGCGCATGGCATCCACGCAACGGCTCTGCTGGTCGGCGTCGGCGGCATCCTCGACCAGGGCGAACAGCGCATCGTTGGCGCGCGCCTGGCAATCGCGCATGCCCCGGGTCACGAACTGCCGCGCCCGCTCGCGCAACATGCGCAGCGCGGCATCGGTATTCACCGCCACCCGCACACCCCCCGACGGCATCGCCTCAGGCCGCTTTCCATCCCCTCAGGACCACACAAATCCGGGCCAATCAGTAACTTGCAACGCACTCTGCAACCCGGCCCCGAGACTGTCAAGGCGCCAGGGGTTTCGCCGGATGCGCCGCTGCGCGGCTTATCCGACCTACGAACACATAATGCCGCCGGCACAGACGGAGAAGTAGGGTGGATAAGCCGCAGGCGCATCCACCGTCACCACTCAGCCCAGCAGTCCATACCAGGTGTCGAGCGCATCCCCCCACAACAGGGAGTAGGGTGGATAAGCCGAAGGCGCATCCACCAGCATGGTCCGAAGCCGCTCGACCAGGCGGCGTCGCTGGCAGACCCGCCGCCGACACCGAGAACCTATAATATGCCGTCGCTCCGCCATCCGACCCCAGCCATGAAGCTCGAACCCGATTTGCAAGCCGACCTCGAGCGCCTGGTCACCCAGGCGCTGGCCGAAGACCTGGGCAGCGGCGACATCACCGCGCAGTTGATTCCCGCCCACACCAGGGCGAACGCCCGGATCATCACCCGCGAGGCCGGCGTGCTGTGCGGCAGTCCCTGGGCGGAAGCCGTGTTCCGCAGGCTGGATGCCGCCGTCCGGGTACGCTGGCGGGCCGCCGAGGGCGACGACCTCCAGCCGGACCAGGTGCTCTGCGAACTGGCCGGCGACGCCCGGGCGCTGCTCACCGGGGAGCGCACCGCGCTCAACCTGCTGCAGACCCTGTCCGGCACCGCGACCGCAGCGCGGCGCTACCGCGACCTCGCCGCCGGCAGCGGCATCCGGGTGCTGGATACCCGCAAGACCCTCCCCGGGCTGCGGCTGGCGCAGAAATACGCGGTGCGCACCGGCGGCTGCCAGAACCATCGCCTGGGGCTCCACGACGCCTTTCTGATCAAGGAAAACCACATCGCGGCCTGCGGCGGTATCGCCGCCGCGGTGGCGGCAGCGCGGCGGCTGGCGCCGGGCAAGCCCGTGGAAGTGGAAGTAGAAAATCTCGCTGAGTGTCGCCAGGCCCTGGAGGCGGAAGCCGAGCGCATCATGCTCGACAATTTCAGCGGCGCCGACATCCACGCCGCGGTCGAACTGCGCGGGCCGCGCAACACCGAGCTCGAAGTCTCCGGCAACATCGACGAGACCTCGCTGATGACATTCGCGGCGGCGGGGGTGGATTTCATCTCCAGCGGCGCGCTCACCAAGCATCTGCGCGCCCTCGACCTGTCGTTTCAACTGCTGCCGGCGTAGAGGCTGCGCCGGATGCGCCGCTGCGCGGCTTATCCGACCCACGGGCCGGGCATCGCTTTTGTAGGGTGGATAAGCGCAGCGCATCCACCGTCACCACTCAGCCCAGCAGTCCGTACCAGGACGCCAGCGCATCCACCAGCATGGTCCGAAGCCGCTCGACCAGGCGGCGTCGCGCCGGATGCGCCGCTGCGCGGCTTATCCGACCCACGGGCCGGGCATCGCTTTT
>CAJXRS010000192.1 GCA_913060555.1 uncultured Gammaproteobacteria bacterium
GTATTCGCCTCGATCGAGGACAGGTACAACCCGCGCCGGTCGAGGCCCGGCTACAGTCCGCCGGAAACGCTACTTATCAACCGTCGCCTTGACGGGGAAGCTTGCGCCAACAAACGCAGCCCCGGGACCCGCCCGGGGCTGCATCGATACACTGGTGTTATAACCTTGGCGTCATAACCGTAGCGCGGCGAGGATCAATCGCTCAGCTTGCGGTTGGTGATCGCCACGGTCTTGTCATTGCCGGTGGCCGAGTGCTGCACATTGACCAGCAGGGTATGCGGATCCTTGCCGAAGTAGATGCCGGTGCCTTCGGCGCCATCATCCTTGAGTGAGGCGAACAGATGCACGCCATCGCTCTTGCCGTCGCCGTCATGATCCGGCTCCGCTACCCAGATGTCGCTCGGCACATTGTCCTCGACAATCCACAGCCGGCCGTCGGGGCCATTGGCGAGGTTGTCGGGCCTCCCGAAGCCGGTGAGGTTAGCGTCCCTGTCTTCGAAGCCGACGTTGACACCCTGGGCGACGAAGTAATCGACCTGGGGCGCACCATTGAGGGTGATCGAGAGCACCGCACCCGCTCCGTTGGGATTGAGCGGGTCGGTCACGTCTTCACAGGTGAGGGCGACATAGAGCGTCTGGGCAATGCGCTCGACATCTTCCGGGCGGCAGAAGCCGGTGGCACCCACAGCCGTGGCGGCTTCTTCGGCGTTGTAGGTAACGGGATCCAACGCCAGTTCGACCCATTCCGCCGCGCCGGTCTGTTTGCCGTCGGCGACTTTCAGGGCGTACAGCTGGCCGCTCGACAGGTCGCCGTAGCTCTCCGGCACGAATTTGTAGATCTGGCCGTTCGGCTTGCGGTCTTCGTCGATGATGTAGACGTTGCCTTCGGCGTCGGTTTCGATGCCCTCGTGGGACATGGAACCGAGCAGCGGCCGGGCCGCTACGCTCACCGCCTGCGTCGGATCCCGCGAATCCACCTCGAGTTCGTAGACCAGACCGCAGCAGGCGCCGGGGTAATCCGGATCCAGTCGTGCAGCCCCATTGGCCTCCTCGCCGAAGAGGATCGTGTGCCAGGGGGTCCAGACGATGCCGTCGAGGGCTTCCCAGTCTTCGCGCGCCGCCAGCTCCCTGGCTTCGCCGGTTTGCAGATCGACAACCGATACCGCGCCGCCGCTGCCGCCGTCGTTACGCGCCGAATTACGATCGTCACCAACGGCACCGGGCCGCACTTCGTGGGTACGATACAAATAGCGACCGGCCTGCTTGCGGGTTTCGTTTACCGTGTTCATATCGTTCCAGTCGTTCTCGACATAGATGTCCAGATCGCTTTCGTCGGAGACGATGTACTGCTGGTAACCCTCCGGCAGTTTCCAGGGCGCGTCGGTCAGCGTGACCGGATCATTGGTAAGTTCGGCATAGGCCGACTCGGAGATGGGATCGAACGCCATGGGTCCATTCATTTCGGAGCCCGCGCAGGCGATCCCGGAAGATACCGCACTGATGGCGGTGGCGAGCGCGGCTTTGTTCAGCATTGGCTTCAATATTCGCATTACCTCATCCCCATGTTGATCAACAAATACGATGGTCGGGATTTGACCCCGGAGCTGGCAGCCCGGGAACCGGGTTCGGGCCTGCCAGGCGCATTGAGTCTTGGGGAAGGATGTTGCAGGGGCATGCTTTCTGCATGACGGTTCGTTGACAGCCAGGAGCAGCTGAGCGACAGCCGTCGGCGATGCTCCTGACGGTGGTTGCTGGCGTTGCTGGAGGACATGGCTTGCCTGCTTTCGGAGCGCGTCTCTTGCCTGCTTTCAGAGCGCGCCTCTTGCCTGCTTTCAGAACGCGTCTGAGGCAAGGCGCCCGGCGCGGAGTAGCTTGTGCTACGCCTGCCAGCAGTCGATTTCCGCAGTGCTCTCCTCGCAAGCAGACCGTTGATGGGCCTACCCGGATTTGGTGGGCACCTGAGATAGGTCGATACTGTCTTTGGAGGTTTCTACCATGTCGAAGCGACGACGAAACTCCAGTCCCAAAGATGCTCTGAGTTGACGCCGGCGGCATTGTCACTACTATGGTCTCGGCCGCGGCCGGCTGAGTAAGCGCGGAGTAGATCCGCCGGCAGGCCGGCGATGCTTTGTAACAAACAGGCGCTGCACCAAGCGCTGGCGGAACAACCACCCGATCAACCTGACCTGGAGTCAACCATGAGAAGAACCACCACCTGTCTCTTATACACATCTGACGCTG
>CAJXRS010000193.1 GCA_913060555.1 uncultured Gammaproteobacteria bacterium
CCAAGAATTACACCATCGCCATCGTCACCCACTCGATGCAGCAGGCCGCGCGGGTTTCCCACCGTACCGCCTATTTCCACCTCGGCAAGCTGGTGGAAGTGAATGACACTGAAGCGGTGTTCACTGCCCCCGAACACGAATTGACCGAAGCCTATATCACCGGCCGCTTTGGCTGAGGAGGCGAATATGGACAAGGTGACTCTCGACCAGCACATTTCCCGCCAGTTCAATTCGGATCTCGAACACCTCAAGACCCAGACACTGGCCATGGGCGGCATGGTCGAACAACAACTGCAGAATGCCATGCGCGCGCTCGAAAACGGCGACAGCGAACTGGCCCTGGCAGTGCTGGAGACCGAGAAGGAGGTCGACGCCATGGAGCGGGAGATCGACGAGGCCTGTACCACGGTGATCGCCCGGCGCCAGCCGGCGGCGACAGATCTGCGCATGATCCTGGCGGTGAGTCGCTCCATCCGCGACCTGGAACGGATCGGCGACGAAGCCCAGCGCATTGCCAAGATGGCCATCGGCCTCAGCGAGGAGGGCGGCTCCCCGCGCGGCTATGTCGAGGCCCGCCATATCGCCAACGGCGTGCGCGATTCGCTGCGCGGCTGTCTGGATGCCTTTACCAGATTCGATGCCCAGGCCGCCCGTCAGACCATGGGCAAGGACAAGCAGATCGATCTCGACTACCGCTCTGCGGTGCGCGAACTGATCACCTACATGATGGAAGACCCGCGCAGCATCTCGCGCGTGATGAACGTGCTCTGGACCCTGCGCGCCCTGGAGCGGATCGGCGACCACGCCAAGAACATCTGCGAACACGTCATCTTTCTGGTCGAGGGCAAGGACATCCGCCACACCTCTCCGGACGGCTGATCGGCGCCGGAGCCCGGCCTCAGCGCTTACCGGCCAAACGCTCGCGGGCTTTCTGGCCGATGGCTCCCGGGTCCGCGGCCGCCTCCCGGTAGTAGGCCTCGGCTGCGCGGCCGGCGCCTTTCGCGAGCGCGATTTCGCCCAGATAGAAGCTGGCCAGCGCGGTCGGCAGGAGTTCGCGGCTGCGTTGCAGATCGCGCTCCGCAGCTTGGTGCTGGCCCCGCTCGAAGCGCAGCGCGCCCCGCACCAGGTGGGGGCGAAAATAACCCGGATTGCGGTCGATGGCGCTGCTGAAGGCGTCGTCGGCATTCCGCCATTGCTCCAGCAGGACCCAGGCGTGGCCGCGCAGCTCCCAGAAGCGACTGGCAGCGGGTTGGATTTCCAGGGCCCGATCGAGATGGCGAATAGCGGTGCGTGGATCATTTTTTGCCAGCGCTTCGAGTGCGTCTTTTTCCGCCTCATAGGCCGGCGCGTCTGCGCGCAGCTGGGCGGTGGCGCGCCGGTAGGTCTCGAGGTTGTTTTCGCCCTTCACGCCCAGTTCGCGAGCGTGCGCGCGATTGGCGGTCACCCGCTCCGGCGACGGCGGATGGCTGGCGAACAGGGCGCTGAAAAAGTCCGTCTGCCGCCCCTTGGACAGCTCGACGAAGGTTTCCTGCACCGCCACCGCCGCCGAGGGGTCGTAGCCGGCGCGCGCCAGGTATTCCATGCCGTAGGCGTCGGCTTCGAGTTCTGCCCCGCGGCTGTATTTGGCCATCCAGGCCGCCGCCCCCAGTTGCGCAGCGGTTCCGCCGAGCTGGCCGTAACCGCTTTGCTGACTGACCACGCCGGCGACCTGCGCGCCCAGACCCAACAGTGAGCCCTTGGTCATCTGGGCTGCGCCGTGTGCAGCCGCCGCATGGACGATCTCGTGACCCAGCACCGAGGCCAGCTCGGCCTCGTCGTGCAGATAGAGCAGCAGGCCGCTGTTGACCGCGATCTTGCCGCCGGGCAGTGCCCAGGCATTGGGCACCGGGTTGTCGAGCACGGCAAACTCATAGGGCAGTTCGCGATCGCTGACCGCCGCCAGCCGCTGACCGACGGCGCTGACATAGGTTTGCAGGCTCGGGTCCAGGTAGTAAAGGCCACCCTGGGATTGCTGTGCCGGCTGATACTGCTGCTCGCCGATCTGGATTTCCTGGCGTTCCGAGACCAGCGAGAGTTGCTGCTGCCCGGTCACCGGGTTGACCGCGCAGCCGCCGAGCGCAGCGCACAGCAGGAGGGCGGGAACTGGAAAGTGTCGCATCGGGTTCATGCCGGTCCGATCCACTGCGGTGGCTGTCTCTTATACACATCTGACGCTGCCGACGAATAGAGAGGTGTAGAT
>CAJXRS010000194.1 GCA_913060555.1 uncultured Gammaproteobacteria bacterium
TCTACACCTCTCTATTCGTCGGCAGCGTCAGATGTGTATAAGAGACAGGTTCGTAACCGAGCACCCATTTCGCCCACAGGTAATCGTAATAGTCGAGACGCAGACGGAATCTGCTGAACCAGCTCGCGCCGCCCAGACCACCGGTGGCCAACGGCGAATCGGCAAGTACGCTGCGCTCGGTGCCGAGCAGTTCGCTGACGCTGGTCTCGATGCGCTCGGGGGCGACGGCGGCGGTGGGATCGACGCGCACCCAGCCGCGATCCTGCAGCCAGACCTCGGCCCAGGCGTGGGCATCGTACTGGCGCAGGATCAGGTAGCCGGCGCTGGGGTGGTATTCGCCGCCCTGGTAGCCGACCACGACTCGCGCGGGGATTCCCGCAGCGCGCATCAGAAAGGCAAAGCTGCCGGCGAAGTGCTCACAGAAACCCTTGCGCGTGTCGAACAGGAACTCGTCGATGGCGTCTCTGCCCAGGGTAGGCGCCTGCAGACTGTAGATGTAAGCCTCGCGGTAGCGCGCGAGCACGAGGTCGATGAAATCGGTGGCGGATTGTGCTTGCCCGCGCAGGCGCGAAGCCAGTTCGCGCGCGCGCGGGTTGCCGTTGCCCGGCAGCGCGGTCTCCAGCGCCCGGCGCGTCGCCGAGAGGCTCTCCGCCGCGACCCGGTATTCGGGCCAGGAGCGTACCCGGTAGCTCCAGCGCGCGGTGACTGGCTGTTCCCGGTTCAGGGTGAGATCCCGCTGCAGCAGCACCTCCGGGTCTTCCGGAAGCGGGGTGGCGAGTGCGAACAGCCAGGGCTTTCCGGTGGGTTCGATGATGGTCTGGTAGCGCAGTGCCTCGCCAAGGCGTTCGATCCGGCTTTCCCAGGGCTGTGGCGCGCCACCACCGCGGCGTGGCTGGCTGTCCTTCTGACCCCAGGGTTCGATACGATTCCAGCCCCGACCGTCGAATCGGGAGAGCACCAGGCCGCGCCAGTAGAGTTGGTTCCGCGGCGGCGGCTGTCCCTCGAACTCGACCCGGAAGGCGATCGCGTCGGAGATGCCGAGCTGGCCGAGATCGCCCGGTGAGAGCTGGTCGTCGATGCCCATGACGCCCTGGGCGGTCGGCGTGGGCACGGTCCATAGGGAGCCCAGTCTGGGCATCACCAGAAACAGCAGGAGCATCAGGGGCACCGCCTCGAGCAACAGCAGCGTAGCGGTGCCCAGGGGTCGCCAGAGGCCGTCGTCCGGGCGCCGAAAGAGTGCCGCGAGCACTACGGTGACCAACAGGGTGCCGGCGACCATGGCTGCGGCCGCAGCCGGCGTCTGGTAGAACAGGCAGTGGCTGGCGGCCACGAAATAGCCCAGGGCGACCAGGATCAGGGCGTCGCGGCGTTCGTGCATTTCCAGCAGCTTGAGAATGAATCCGCTCCACAGCAGCGCCACCATGGGCTCGAGGCCGTAGATGCGGCCGTAGTCGACCAGGATGGCGCCGCCGCAGGTCGCCACCAGCGCGGCCTTGGCGAGGGATCCGGGGTAGCGCCAGCGGCCGCGGTAGATCTGTACGCGCCAGCCCAGCACCAGGGCGCCGGCGAGCAGCAGCCACAGCGGCAGCTGCGCGAATTGCAGTGCCGCCAGGATGACCTGGGTGGCGAGTAGCCAGAACAGTGCCGGGCGCGGGATCTGCCAGCTCGGTTGCATCAGCCCCCCTCCCCCGGCGGCAGTCCGTACAGCGCCAGGGCGGCGAGCACCCGGTCGCGATGGCTGCGCCCCCGATCGGGCGGGATCTCCTGGCCCGGCAGCCGCAGGCCGTAGCTCAGCCCGGCGGTCTCCGCGGCCAGGGCCGCCCCGCAAAGCCGTGACAGCCGCGTCTCGACGTCGGTTGCCGGCAGGTCTCGCCAATCGAGCCACAGCCGCCGATCGACCGGATCGGTGAAAGTCTTGGTGTAGAGTCCCAGTTCCCGGGCGTACTGTTTCCAGGCAATGTGTGCGCGCGATTCTCCCGGGCGATAGCTGCTCAGGGCAGCGAAATCCTCGCGGCCCCGGACTTGGGCGTCACTGCGGCCGGTGCTGGCGAGCCCGGCTACCGGGGGTGGGCCGGCGATCGGTCGCGGATAGACCAGCCCCCGGCCCGGCAGACGGATCAGGCTCCAGACCCGCAGGATGCCCAGCGGATAGCCGCTTTCGATGCACAGTCGCCCCGGATCCAGCCAGCCGCGTTGTCGGCCGGCAACCGTAAGGCGCACCGTCGTGGCTT
>CAJXRS010000195.1 GCA_913060555.1 uncultured Gammaproteobacteria bacterium
ATACTATTGAGGAAACAGCTTAACATCCGAAAGGATCAAGCGGGTGGACTACTAGGTCCTGGTGGTCGGGTTGACACCCCCGGCCAAAGTCCCGAAAATTCCGCCCCCGTCCCGCCGTGGCTACGTAGCTCAGCTGGTTAGAGCACAGCACTCATAATGCTGGGGTCGGCGGTTCGAGTCCGCCCGTAGCTACCACCTTAACTCCCGGCTTCCGGGCTTCCCCGATGCCCTTGGTCTGCCCGATAGGCGCGGATTACCTCGCGCGGGGGAAGCTGGATCAGCTCGATCATGTTGCCGTCGGGATCTTCGAAAACCACCGCCTTGATGACGCCATAACCTTCGAGTTCCAGGTCCATGGGCTCGGCGTAACAGTCGATCCCCCGTGCCCGCAGCCGTTCGTAGACACTGTGCAGGGTTTCCCCGCTGACTTCGAAAGAGAGCAGGAATATCCCTGGATCCCCCGGCTGCTTGGGGCCGGTCTGCCGCGCCGCCGGCGGGTCGAACTGGATCAGCTCCACTTCACCGGTGAGCTTGCCGCCCTGTTGCAGGATCACCGAGCGGCCCCGGGTTCCCGGGCGCAGCTTGAGCAGGCGCTCGGTGATGGCGCCGGCGAGGGGCATGTCCAGGGTCTTGGTGAAGCCCAGGACTTCTTCATAGAAGGCGACGGATTTCTTCAGGTCGCCGACGGTGAGCGCGACGTGGTGGATTTCACTGATCGCCATGGGAACCCTCGCAAGTGCTGTCTGTATCAGGCGGAATGTTACGGGCCAGGCCGGGGGAAGTGCGGGCAAATCGGTGACCGCGTCAGCTGGAACTGAACAGCTTGGCGCGTACCGTGTGGCGGTAGACACGCGGAGTGACGTCATAGAAGCGGCGAAACAGGGATGCGAACCAGGCGGTGTCCTGATAGCCGCAGCGATGGGCGATCTCGCCGATCGACAGATTGGTGCTCTGCAGCAGCTGGCGGGCGGTGTCCAGGCGCAGCTCCTGGAGGTGTTGGAGTGGGGAGTCTCCCACCGCTTCCCGGAACCGGCGATTGAAGGTGCGCAGGCTCAGCCCGAAACGTGCCGCCAGTTCGGCCATGATCACCGGCTTGTCAAAGTTGTCCTGCAGCCAGATCTGCGCCTGGAGAATGTCTTCGTCCCCGTGCCGGGCAGTGGCGTCGTCCAGATAGCGGCTGCCCTCGAAGGCGTTGCGGATCTCGTGGAAGAACACTCGCTCCACATGGCGTGCCACGCTGCGGCCATAGATGCGATAGACCAGATGGGCCAGCAGTTCAGCGAGCGCGTTGACACCCGCCGTGCAATAGATGTTGCCGGCCCTGGTCGTGAAGTATTGGCGTTGCAGGTGCACCTGAGGGTATTCGCGCTGGAATTGATCGAAGTAGTGCCAGTGCGTGGTCGCGGGCTTGCCGTCGAGCAGTCCGCTGGCGGCGACCAGACAGGCACCCGTGCCCACTGCGGTGACAATGGCGCCCGCCTGGTGCTGGGCGCGCAGCCAGGGCAGGTACTGCGGATGCCGGCGCAGTGCCAGACGAGGACTGCGCCACAGACTGGGCACGTGAACGAGGTCGTAAGGGATGAAAGGCTCGATGCTGCCACTGGGGGACAGAGCGAAGCCGGAGGCCGACTGCACCGGTTCGCCATCCGGCGTCAGGGTGTCGAGCGCGACCGGCCGATGACCGAAGCCTTCGCGTTTGGCGAATGCCTCGGCATTGCGGAGTATTTCCACCGGTAGCGTGATGCTGGTGGCGAGCGCCTGCTGGCAGAGGATGACCGCGACACGGAAGGGGGCTGGAGCGTCCATGGGAGAGAAGTTGGCCGGGATCCCGAAGAATATGGCCGGATTGCCCATGACACAAGTGGATGCGCGCGCCTAGAATCTATGCTTCCTCGATTTCCCGCAGATCCCGCAATGGCTGTACTCCCCGTCATCGTCGGCTATGGTGGCTTCAATCCAGCCGGCCGCAGCTCTTTCGATCAAGCTTATCGGCGCATGATCCTGGAGAGCCTTGACGGTGGCGAGCGGGTGCGCACGGTCGCCGGGCTGGCCTGCATGATGGGCCTCGTCCGCTGGGAGGGGGCTGGTTATGCGGATGGCCAGGGCGCTCGCCTGGATGCCGCGGCGGTCGCCGAGGCCTGTGCCCGGGACGTAGCGAACGGCACCTTGATTCCTGTCTCTTATACACATCTGACGCTGCCGACGAATAGAGAGGTGTAGA
>CAJXRS010000196.1 GCA_913060555.1 uncultured Gammaproteobacteria bacterium
TCTACACCTCTCTATTCGTCGGCAGCGTCAGATGTGTATAAGAGACAGCAGCATGCGCAACAAAGCGAATCGGCTGGAGGAATTATTCATGTCCCTGGTGGGCGTAGGCCAAGAAACCCGCGGGGCGTCGCGGTGAGGGCGCGCCAGCAGTGGGTGGCCTTCGTCACCATCTTCTCCCGCGAGGTGCGCCGCTTTACCCGTATCTGGCTGCAGACCCTGCTGCCGCCGGCGATCACCATCGTGCTCTATTTCGTCATCTTCGGCACCCTGATCGGCCCTCGGATCGGCACCATGGCCGGCCAATCCTATATCGATTTCGTGGTGCCCGGCCTGATCATGATGTCGGTCATCACCAACTCCTACAGTAATGTGGTGTCGTCCTTTTACGGCAACAAGTTCCAGGGCAGCATCGAGGAGATTCTGGTCTCGCCGGTGCCCAACTATGTGATCCTGCTCGGCTTCGTGTTCGGCGGAGTGGCGCGCGGGCTGGCGGTGGGGCTGGTGGTCACCCTGCTGTCGCTGCTGTTCACCCAGCTCCAGTTGCACCACCTGGCCGTGGTGATAGGCATGGTGTTCCTCACCGCGGTGCTGTTCTCGATCGCCGGCCTGATCAACGCCATCTTTGCCGAATCCTTCGACGACATCTCCATCGTGCCCACCTTCGTGCTGACCCCCCTGACCTACCTGGGCGGGGTGTTCTATTCCATGGAGCTGCTGCCGGCGTTCTGGCAGCAGGTATCCCTGGCCAACCCCATCCTGTACATGGTCAATGCCTTCCGCTACGGCTTCCTCGGCATCTCCGATATCGATGTGGCCTGGGCCTTTGTCATGGTCTGCGCCTTCATCGCTCTGGGCTATGGCTACGCGCTTTACCTGCTGGCGCGGGGCAAGCGGCTGCGCGCCTGACGCCATGGTCGAGCCGCCGACCGATGACCGCTTTGCCCCACCGCTGGGGCGCGACACCCCTTATCCGGAGCGCTTCGATCCCGGCTTGCTCTATCCCATCGAGCGCGCCGCCGGCCGCGCCGAGCTGTTTGCCCCGGGGTCCCCGAAGCTCTACGGAGCCGATCTGTGGGTTGCCTATGAGCTGTCGTGGCTGGCCCCGGGGGGGATGCCGCGGGTGGCGATCGCCGAGTTCGAGGTGCCCAGCGACTCGCCGTGCCTGGTCGAGTCCAAGTCCCTGAAGCTGTATCTCAATTCCTGCAACCAGACCGTCTTTGCCGGACCCGAGGCCGTGCGCCGACAGTTGGCGGCCGATCTGTCCGCGGCTGCCGGCGCCCCGGTCGGGGTGCGGCTGTACAGCCTCGCGGACTACGGCCGCCGCGGATTGGGCGCACCTCCGGGCCTGTGCATCGACGCCGCCGAAGTCGCAAACCCGCCGCAGGAGTCCTGCCCTGAGCGTTTGCGGACACGGCCGGGAGCGGTGGTGTCCGAAGTGCTTCACAGTGATCTGCTCAAAACCAATTGCCCGGTCACCGGGCAGCCGGACTGGGCGACGCTGGTGGTCGCTTATCGGGGCCAGCCCATCGATCGCGTCGCACTGCTGGCCTACATCGTTTCCCTGCGCCGCCACAGCGATTTCCATGAGCATTGTGTGGAACGCATCTTTCAGGATCTGTGGCGGGGTGTTCGACCTGAGCAGTTGCTGGTCGCGGCGCGTTATACCAGGCGCGGCGGCATCGAAATCAACCCCTGGCGCAGTTCGCGGCCCGATGCCCCCGCTCCCGGCGGCCGCCTGCCCAGGCAGTGATCAGGATTCGGGCGGCGGTGGTCGGCGCAGCCGCCGCTGCACCTCCCGGAAGGCACTCTGCAGGGCGTTGACCACTCGGTTTTGGTCGTAGTTGGGCACCTTGTCGAGGTCCATGAACAGCGTAAAGCCCTCGGTGCGGTAGTCCAGGCAGGGTTGCTGGGCGCCCAGATTCTTGCGGTGGTCGACCACCGAATGAGTCTCGATCGGGTGCCGGAAGCCCTTGATCTCGAGCTCGCCGTGATCGCGGCACAGGATCTGGTCGTTGATGAATTGCCAGATGGCGTGGGAGATGAGGATCTCGCCGGGCCGGGCCGCGGTTTCCAGGCGGCTGGCGAGGTTCACCTCGGAGCCGAGCAGGGTGTAGTGCAGGCGGTCTTCGGTACCGAAATTGCCCACGGTGCAGAACCTGTCTCTTATACACATCTGACGCTGCCGACGAATAGAGAGGTGTAGAT
>CAJXRS010000197.1 GCA_913060555.1 uncultured Gammaproteobacteria bacterium
GGCATACGAGATCATGCCTAGTCTCGTGCGCTCGGAGATGTGTATAAGAGACAGCATCTGGCCAATATCTACCTCGTTCACTTCAACGATCTCAGCCGTGATCTCGAAGGCGAAATGCGCAAGGTGGCGAAATTTCTCGATATCGAGGTTCCCGAACGCCTGTGGCCCGGGCTGGTTGAGCAGGCCAGCTTCGAGACCATGAAGGCCGATGCCGAAACCTTGTTGCCCACCATCGACGGTATCTTTGCCGGCGGCGCCAAGGCGTTCATTCACCGGGGTACCAATGGCCGCTGGCGCGAGGTGCTGAGTGAGGCGGAGCTCCGCGAATGCGATGCCGCCATTGCCCGCACCCTGACGCCGGATTGCGCGCGCTGGCTGGAACACGGCGGCCCGCTTGACTGAGCGCGTTGCGACCACCCAAACCCGAGGAGATTTTTCTATGGCATCCGAACTCGAGCTCAATCTCATACGCCGCATCGCCATGGGCGACATCCTGCGCCGCAGGGCGGGCGATCGCGGCAGCCGCGAAGCGCTGGTCGAATTCGTTGCCGGCGAGCGTCGCGCGCTGAGCTTTGCCGAGCTCAACGAGAGGGTGAACCAGTGGGTGCGCGGTCTGCGGGCCGATGGTCTGCGCCAGGGTGACCGGGTGGCGCTGCTCGGCGGCAATTCGAGCGAATTTCTGATTGCGCTCTGGGGCTGTTTCAAGGGTGGTTTCGTCGCCGTGCCCGTCAATTTTCTGCAGAACCCCGATGACGTCGGCTACAACATCCGCCATTCCGGAGCGCGCGGCGTGTTCGCTGACTCCGGTCTACAACCCCTGGTAGATAAGGTGACTGAGGGCATGGAAGATCTGCTGCGAGGGACCTTGTCCGGCGCCGGTAGCGATCGCTTTCCGCCGCTCGCAGCCTTTCTCGAAGGTCAGGAGGCCGCCGAGGTGGATGACATCATCATCGACGACGACGACCTCGCCCAGATCATGTACACCAGCGGCACCACCGCGCGCCCCAAGGGGGTGATGCTCTCCCACAAGAATCTGTTTCTGGCCTCGCTCAACGCCGTGCTCAGTACAGGAGGCAGCAAGGACGGCACGTCCCATGCCGCGGTCCTGCCGCTGTTTCATATCACCGCTTTGATGTTCTCGCTGACCGCGGCTCACATGGGTGGCAAGACGGTGCTGCAGAATGGCTTCCAGCCCGAGACACTACTCGGACTGATCGAATCCGAGCAGCTGGCATTCGCGATTCTGCTGCCGCTGATGTGGCGTGCCCTGCTCGCGTCACCGGAATTGCCACGCCACGACTACTCCAGTCTCCAGCTGGGCATGTACGGTATGGCGCCCATGGATGCGCCGACGCTGGGGCGGCTCAAGGAGGCGTTCGGCTGCACTTTCACCACAGGCTCCGGGCAGACAGAGGTCGCCGCGGTGGCCACCGTGATGGACGCCGCCTGGACTCAGGTCAAGGAAGGCAATATCTGGGGTGACGGCTCGATTCTCAGCGATCAGGCAGTGATGGATGACCAGGGCAATTTGCTGCCGCCTGGCGAGATCGGCGAGGTGGTGTGGCGCAGCCCGCAGGTGATGCTGGGCTATTTCCGCAACGAGGAGGCCACTGCAGAGGCCCGCGCTCACGGCTGGCACCACTCCGGGGATATCGGCTGCCTCGATGAGGACCAGCAGTTCTGTTTCGTCGACCGCAAGAAAGACATCGTCAAATCCGGTGGCGAAAATGTGTCGTCGGTAAAGGTGGAGAGCGCCATCCTCGCCTGTGAAGGCATTGCCAACGTCGGCGTGATCGGTCTGCCGCACGACCATTGGGGCGAAGCGGTGACCGCGGTAGTGGCCGCCCAGCCCGGAGTCCGGCTCGATGCCGAGGCTGTCATAGACCACTGCCGGGAGATCCTGGGCGGCTTCGAGGTGCCCAAGCAGGTAGTGGTGCTCGAGGAGCTGCCGATGACGGCCACCGGCAAGGTCAAGAAGCACCTGCTGCGCGATCAGTACCGCGACCTCTACCGCGGGGCTTCCTGAACGGTCGACAGCGCCGGTAAGCGCCCCATGGTCAGGCGCTTGTATTGGCCTCTGATTGGGGTAAGGTTGCCAGCTTTTCAGCTGTCTCTTATACACATCTCCGAGCCCACGAGACTAGGCATGATCTCGT
>CAJXRS010000198.1 GCA_913060555.1 uncultured Gammaproteobacteria bacterium
ATACTATTGAGAAAACAGCTTAACATCCGAAAGGATCAAGCGGGTGGACTACTAGCCGCGCCCAGCACCCTGGCGGCGCTGCCGCTGCCCCGAGCGCCGCCGGTCCGCATCGCGTCCCGAATTGGCGCTGTTGCGCCGGCCGGGCGCCGGCCGGGCGCCACGCCCGTTGGGGATTGGTTCCGCCGGGATATTGGGATCCGGCTCGAAATCGGGGACCACGACCTGCTCCAGGCGCCGGTTCAGCAGACGCTCGATGTCCTGCAGCAGTTTCCGCTCGTCGATGCAGACCAGGGACACGGCTGAGCCGGCGTTGCCGGCCCGCCCGGTGCGGCCGATGCGGTGCACATAGTCCTCGGGCACATTGGGCAATTCGTAGTTCACCACTTGGGGCAGTTGGTCGATGTCGAGTCCGCGGGCGGCGATGTCGGTGGCCACCAGCGCTTGGATGCGCCCGGCCTTGAAGTCCGCGAGCGCTTTGGTGCGGGCGCTCTGGCTCTTGTTGCCGTGGATCGCTGCAGCGCTGATGCCGTCGTCGTCGAGCTGCTGTGCGAGGCGGTTGGCGCCGTGCTTGGTGCGGGTGAATACCAGTGCCTGACGCCACTGCTGGGTCAGGAACAACCGGGTCAGTAACTCGCGCTTGCGCGCGCGATCCACCGGGTGCACGGCCTGGGCGACGGCTTCGGCCGGCGTGTTGCGCCTCGCCACCTCAATGGGTACCGGAGCATTCAACAGCTTGTCTGCCAGAGCCCGGATGTCGTCGGAAAAGGTCGCAGAGAACAGTAGATTCTGCCGCTGTCGCGGCAGTGCCGCCAGTACCTTGCGGATATCGTGGATGAAGCCCATGTCGAGCATGCGGTCAGCCTCGTCGAGCACCAGGATTTCCACGCTGCCCAGATCGACCGTGCGCTGGCTCAAGTGATCGAGCAGTCGCCCCGGGGTGGCGATCAGAATATCCACCCCGCGCTTCAGTTCGGCAATCTGGGGGTTGATCCCGACGCCGCCGAAGACAATGGTGGAGCGCAACGGCAGATGGCGGCCGTAACCGGCCACGCTGGCGCCGACCTGGGCGGCCAACTCACGGGTCGGCGCCAGGATCAGCGCGCGAACCTTGCGCGGGTTGCGCGGTGCGGCCGCGCTGAGCAGTTGCAGCAGCGGTAGGGTGAAGCCAGCGGTCTTGCCGGTGCCGGTCTGGGCGCCGGCCAGGACATCCTGGCCGGCGAGAATCGTCGGGATCGCCTGGCGCTGGATGGGTGTGGGTTGGTCGTAGCCCTGTTCGGCGACGGCACGGAGCAATTCGGCACGCAGGCCGAGGGTATCGAATGACATGCAATGGAGTCCGGAAACAGCGCTCTCCGGAGTCATCCGGCTCGGTCGCGAGCGGGTTTCGTGAGCGGAATGAATCGAGGATCACCGGAAGGGGTACCGCGAGGCCGGGCCGACCGAAGGCGCCTGAGCCGCGCGCACTGTAACAGATCGATGCCGCCGAGACCAGCGCAATTGCCCGACCGCTCGTCCCGGCAAGAGGTTTGTCGGCCAGCATAAATATTGATCTAATCGGAAGCGCCTGCCGCCGGCAGGCGTTGCATAACCATAAGATTCAGGGTTACAGGCGGACTCCGATGACGACACCAACCCGCGAATGGCCCGAGCGCACCCGGGTCTACCAGTTTCATCATTTCGACAGCACCCGTTGGGATGACCTTCAGATCCGCGACGACGATATCCTGATCTGTACCTCGATGAAGAGCGGCACTACCTGGATGCAGCGCATCGTCGCCCTGCTGATCTTTCAGGATCGTCCTCCCGAGCGCTCCTTTCACGAGATCTCCCTTTGGGTGGACATGCGCATCGCGCCCATCGAAAAGGTGCTGGCCGATCTCGAGGCCCAGACCCACCGCCGCTTCATGAAAACCCATACCGCGCTCGATGGCCTGACCTACCATCCGCAGATGAAGTACATCGTCGTCGGCCGCGACGTGCGCGATGTCTTCATGTCGCTGTGGAACCATGCCTCCAATTACAGGCCGCAGTTCATCGATGCGCTCAACAATACCCCCGGCCCTGTCTCTTATACACATCTCCGAGCCCACGAGACTAGGCATGATCTC
>CAJXRS010000199.1 GCA_913060555.1 uncultured Gammaproteobacteria bacterium
ATGTGTATAAGAGACAGCATATCGTCGGCAGCGTCGCCGACGATATGGCCGCCGGTCGGGGTGGCGAAATGGGTACCCAGCACCAGCGAGGGTTGGTTGCCGAAGCGCGTCATGAAGTCGCGGCGCGTTTTTTCCGCGACTTTGCTGGAGGTGTCTGCCATGTCGATCCATTCGGGATGTGCCATCTGCAGGGGGTGGTGGAACATGTCGCCGGTGATCACTGCTTCCTCGCCCCGGGAGCGGATCAGCACGCTGACGTGGCCCGGTGTGTGGCCCGGCGTGGGAATCAGGCTGATCTCTTCGCACACCTGGTGATCGGCTTCGATCAGGTCCACCAATCCGGCGTCGACCACAGGCAGCAGGGCGTGCTCGATGGTGTTGGCGCCATAGGGATCTTCATGATCCTTCCAGAACTCCCATTCGTCCTTGGCATAGAGATAGCGGGCGTTAGGGAAGGTGGGAACCCACTTGCCGTTCATCTGTACGGTATTCCAACCGACGTGATCGAAGTGCATGTGGGTGCACATGACACGGTCAATGGTTTCCGGCGCAAAGCCCAGCCTGGTCATGTTTTCCAGGAAAGGATTGTTCATGCGGTTCCATTCCGGGAACAGCGGCAGATCCTTGTTGTTGCCGGCACAGGTGTCGACGATCATCTTGAGCCCACCCGCCTTGATCAGGAAGGCGTGGATGCTCAGGTTCATGTTGCCGGCGTCATTGATGAAATCGGGTTTGAGCCAGCTGAAGTATTTGGCGAGTTCCTCTACACGGTTATCGGGGAACAGGGAATTGACGGGTGCATCCAATACCACCTCGACGAGACGGGTAATGGAGACATCGCCAATCTGCCAGGCAAGTTGTTCGTGAAGTCGGTCGTTCATGGGTACCTCGCGGGTCGATTGTTGTTATTTGCCGAGGGCGGTCAAATTGGTGGTGCGATACTGAGCCGGCCGGGTAAAAGGAGCAGTCGGCGGGCGCCGGTCGACCGATCTGCTTGCGTATCGAGCCGGCGGGCAGTCGCTGGAACAGCTCAGCGGATAATCTAGACGCTATGGTTGGTCATGGCAATCATGCCGGATTCCGCTCGATCAGCTGTCGGGCGATGATGATGCGCTGCATTTCGTTGGTGCCTTCGCCGATGATCATCAGCGGTGCATCGCGGTAGAGACGCTCTGCATCGAACTCGCAGGAGTAGCCGTAGGCCCCATGAATGCGCAGATTTTCGTCGGCATTGCTGGCGGCGGCTTCGGTGGCGAAATACTTGGCCATGCCAGCTTCCATGTCGCAGCGCTCGCCGCGGTCGTAGGCCTGGGCCGCCTGCTCGACCAGCAGTCGGGCAGCCTCGGCGCGGGTGGCCATCTCGCCCAGCTTGAGCTGGATCGCCTGGTGTTCGCAGATCGGCTTGCCAAAGGTCTTGCGCTGCTGGGAGTAGGCCGTCGCCTGCTTGAGCGCGGCGGTCGCCACGCCCACGCCCCGGGCCGCGACATTGATGCGGCCCAGTTCGAGGCCGCCCACGGCGTTGTAGAAACCGCGGCCTTCCTCGCCCCCGATCAGGCAATCGCGATGCACCCGATAGTCCTCGAAGAGGATTTCCGCGGTATCGATGCCGCGGTAACCGAGTTTCTTGAGCTTGCGGGTGACCTTGAACCCGGGCCCCTTTTCGGCGATGAACATGCTCATGCCCTTGCGCGGCGGACTGGCCTGCGGATCGGTCTTGACCAGCAGGGCGAGGCAGTTGCCTTCCAGGGAGTTGGTGATCCAGGTCTTGGTGCCATTGATGACATAGTGGTCGCCGTCGCGGCGTGCCGCGCAGCGAATGCCCTGGAGGTCGGTCCCGGCGTCCGGTTCGGTGAGCCCGATGCCCCCACGCAGTTCCCCGCTGGCGAAGCGGGACAGATAGCGCTGCTTCTGAGCCTCGGTGCCGTAGCTTTGCACGCACCGGGCCATGATCAGGTGGGAATTGAAGATGCCGGACAGCGACATCCAGACTTCCGAAACGGCGGCGACGATCTTCGCGTACGTCGATGCCGGGAGGCCGAGCCCGCCA